>JBBQNH010000005.1:0-64909 GCA_038329705.1 Burkholderiales bacterium
CGAACAACTTTCCAATTACATCAACAAGACGCAGGGACGGTATTGAATCGAAGTTGCCGGCACGCGAGTGCTTGCGTTGGCTGGTTGCTTCCGCATCCCAATGGATATTCTCAAACTGCGTGGTGGTATAGCAGGGCGTGAAAAGGGATGGCAGAATTGAAATGAACCATTTGATTTCGGGTCAGCCCAAGTTTTCGAAAGGCGCTCATCGCGGCACCCCGGTATCGAAAAATGCGCAGGTTATAAACAACGGATGGAGTACGAGGAATGGCAGAAACGGAAGTAATTGCAAGATCACCCTGCCTTGGCGATTGCAACCAGAACGAAGATGGTATTTGCCTCAGTTGTTTCATCTCGTCGAAGGAAAATGACCAGTGGAACCATGTCAGCAATCAGGCGCGCCTGGTCATGCTGAAAAATGCCGAACTACGCCAGAAGGCAAATTCCGAAGGTCGTCCGATGACGGATATCTGAACACGTCGATTGGATCACCTGTAATGAGAGTAACTTATAATGCCTGCCTTGGCAGCACAGGTAGTTCTAACTGTATCAACGCGACAACGGGGTTATTCATGGCATCGACGAAACAGAACGTTCACGACATAATTTACGCGGCGGCGATTGCCAGCGGTGCAATCGCCGCAGGCTCTGCACAAACCCCCGAATCGGATCCAACGGAAATCGTTGCTATCCATACCAACATGATCATGGCCATCGCATCGGAACACGGTATCAAGATCGGCAATGCCGACGCCGCTGACCTGCTGCACGCGCTTTCGGAAACCATCAAGGGTCGTCAGGTGCATTTGAGTCGCCAGGCCATGGCCGGCTGGTTACCCGGAATTGAAAATGCCAATAACGATTCAGCGACAACGGCACGTACTGAGGCAATAGGATGGGCAGCCAACAGCCATTTCGACCAGACTGAGAACTAAGGATTAAAGCTTGGCCCGCTGGCGGGTCAGCCAATGAAAATGGAGAAATTCCGGTGGAGTGCCATCGACTACAATATGCGCTGTCGTTTCCCTGACAGATAACAATCAATGACGTTGCCTTCCCCGCCACAGAAAAAGTCCCGCTTCAGATTCAAGCTGCCCGGCAGGCCGGTGCGCATCTTTGCGCTACTGCTGTTGCTGGGCCTGTCCGGCTATATCTACTATCTTGACGTGACCATCCGCGAAGCGTTCGACGGCCGCAAGTTCGCCTTGCCGGCGCGCGTCTACGGCCGCGCACTGGAGGTATATCCGGGCCTGAAGCTGACGCAGGCGCAATTTGCGGATGAGTTGCAAAGACTGGGGTATCACAACAACCCGCAGCCCGAAGAGGCGGCCAGCTACAGGAACATATTGAACGGCATCGAGTTCACCACCCGCACCTTCGTGTTCGGTGACGGCTCGCAACCCGAGCAGCATCTGCGCATCGTGTTTGCCGACGGCAAGGTGTCGTTGCTGCAAATGCGCGGCGGCAGCGATGCCGACCTGCCGTTGTTGCGTATGGAGCCACCGCTGATCGGCGGCATCTACCCCGGCCACAACGAGGACCGCGAGTTGATCAGGATCGGCCAGGTTCCCAAGTTGCTGACCGCCGCGCTGATCGCCACCGAGGACCACAAGTTCTATAGCCACTGGGGCATCGACCCGCGCGGTATCGCACGCGCACTTTACAAGACCGTTACCGGCCAGCGCATCGAGGGCGGCAGCACGCTCACCCAGCAGCTGGTGAAGAATTTTTTCCTGTCTTCGGAACGCACGCTGACGCGCAAGGGTACCGAGGCGCTGATGTCGGTGCTGCTCGAGATGCACTACAGCAAGGACGAGATCCTCGAGACCTATCTCAATGAAGTGTTTCTCGGGCAGGATGCCAACCGCGCCATCCACGGTTTCGGACTGGCCAGCTTTTTCTATTTCGATCGTCCGCTCGACCGGCTGGAACCGCAGGAGATCGCCACTCTGGTCGGCATGGTCAAGGGGCCGAGCGTGTATGACCCGCGCAGACATCCCGAGCTGGCGCTCAAGCGGCGCAACGTGGTGTTACAGCAGATGTTGAGCCAGAACGTCATCACCCAGGCACAATTCGTCGTGGCCCGCCAGAAACCGCTGGGCGTGGTGCAGCGCGCACCGGCCGGGACCTCGCCGTACCCGGCGTTCCTGCAGTATGTACAGCGCCAACTGGAACGCGACTATCGCGAAGAGGATCTGCGCAGTGAGGGGCTGCGCATCTTCACCACCCTCGATCCTTTCGTCGAGCATCAGGCCGAAGCGGCGTTGCAGTCGCGCCTTACTGAGATCGAGAAGGCGCGCAAATTTGCCGCCGACACGCTGGAGGGCGCGGTGGTGGTCAGCAGCACGCAGACCGGCGAGATACAGGCGATGGTGGGCGGCCGCGATGCGCGTTACGCCGGATACAACCGCGCCCTCGATGCACAGCGCCCGATCGGTTCGCTGATCAAACCCGTCGTCTATCTGACCGCGCTCGAGGATCCGCAACGCTATACGCTGATCACGCCGCTGGATGACAGTCCGTTGCTGTGGCGCCAGCCGGGCACGCCCGACTGGAAGCCGAACAATTACGATCGCGCGTTCCACGGCGAGGTGCAGTTGCGCACCGCGCTGGCGCATTCCTATAACGTCGCGACCGCGCGTCTCGGCATCGCACTCGGCGTCGAAAATATCCTGAACAAGCTGCCGCTGTTCGGTATCGAGCACCAACCGCCGCCATTTGCCTCATCGCTGCTCGGCGCTTTCGGGTTGTCGCCGATCGAAGTGTCGCAGCTCTACCAGACTTTTGCAGACGGCGGCTTTCGCACGCCACTACGCGCGATACGCGCCATCGTCACCGCAGACGGCAAGATATTGCAGCGCTTCCCGCTGAATGTCGAACCGGTCGCCCCGCCGGCTCCGGTCTATCTGCTAACCGCGGCCCTGCAGGGTGTGGTGCGCGAGGGCACCGCGCAATCATTGGGCAATTGGCTGCCGGCTGATCTGAATGTGGCCGGTAAGACCGGCACCACGGACGATCTGCGCGACAGCTGGTTCGCCGGCTACAGCGGCGATCGCGTCGCGGTTGTATGGGTCGGCCGCGATGACAACAAGACCTCGGGATTGACCGGCGCCTCCGGTGCGATGACGGTGTGGGGCGAGATGATGAAGAACATCCAGCCCGAGCCGCTGGAACCGGTGATGCCGGGTGATGTCGAGATGGTGAATGTCGATCCGGTCAGCGGGCTGCGTTATGATGACGAATGCAAGGAGGGAATCATGTTGCCCTTCATCAAGGGTTCGGCTCCTGCACAGACTTCGCCCTGCGGTGCATCATCTGCCAACACACCGGACACCAAGCCTGGAGAAAAACCCGGGGTCGGGCAGAATCAGGGGAAGAAAAACTGGTTCCAGAGGTTATTCGATTGAAAAACAAATTCGCCCTTTTCTTTATCACGGCATGGCTGCTGTTGCTGGCCGGTTGCGCAGGCGTGGCAACAACACCTGCCCCGTCCGAAACACCGCAACCCGGTGAAGCTCCCGCCATTGCACCGGTGCCGAAGTCGGCGATGTCGGACAACAAAGCCGTGATCGCGTTACTCGACCGCGCGCAGATCGACAATGACGCCGGGCAGCGTGAAGCGGCAGGTGCTTCGCTGGAGCGCGCATTGCGCATCGAACCGCACAATGCCTGGTTGTGGCTCGAACTTGCCCGGCTCCGCCTCACGCAGGGACAGTATGCACAGGCGATCACACTGGCCGGCAAGTCGAACAGTTTCGCCGGACACCAGCCACGCGTTCAAGCGGCAAACTGGCAAGCGATCGGTCAGGCGCGTGTCGCGCAGGGTGATTCGGCAGGCGCCGAACAGGCGTTCAAACTTGCCGCAGATTTTGCGCAACAGGCCAAGGCGGATGCAGACCGCGATGCCGGATTCAATTCACCATGACTACAACATGGAAATGAAAAAGATCAATTCAGGCAAACTGCGCGCCATCGGCTATGATGCGCGTGCCCGTTTGTTGCAGGTGCAACTCGACGACGGCAGCACGCTGCAATACAGCAACGTCGGCGAGGATACCTGGCACCGTCTCGGCAATTCAGGGGCTGCGTGGAGTTTCTATCGCGACAATATCGAGGAGGAGTTTGCCTCAAAACGCGTCTCCGGCAAGGGCCCGGCAGCCGCAAATCCGCTTGACGATCTGTTCAACTAGGCACAACGTCGGCCAATCATCCCGAATTAAAGTGATGAACATGGAATCAATATTCTGCCCTGGTGTCGTTATCATCTGGAAGGCCGGAATCCGCTGTAAAATGGCCGCGTAATTCGAATACAGGATCGGGCAATTAATTGACTAAGGATGGCGACATGAATCTGGTTGAGTTGTTTCGTCATCAGATCGATTTTCAGGAACTGCCTGCGGGACAGGTATTGTTCAAAGAAGGTGATCGCGCCACCTTTATGTACGTCCTGATTTCCGGCACTGTCGAGATCATCGTGCACGACAAAGTGGTGGAGACTGCAGGATCCGGCTCTATCGTCGGCGAGATGGCGATCATAGATCTCAGCCCGCGTTCGGCGACAGTGATTGCGAAATCCGATTGCCGGCTTTTCCCCATCGAGCGCGAGCGGTTCAATTTTCTTGTCCAGCAGAAGCCGGAGTTTGCACTGCATGTGATGCGCGTGCTGGCCCATCGCCTGCGCCAAACCGATGCCAAGCTGTGATCCGCCCATAGACTGATCGGGAGCACAGTTTCAAACAGATTCGGGAGTGCCAATGCCTACCTATACTGTCAAATTTTCCGGCGTCGATCTGGCCCCGGCGCATAAAAACCTGATCGCGCGAGGTATCACCGATACACACAATGCCGTAACAGGTGCGGAAGCCTACTTTGCCCAGGTGATCTTTAGTGGGACCCACCGCGACGATCATTTTCTGGGTGGCAAGCCGGTGAATGAGCCCCAGATGTTTTTGCACGGCCAGATACGCGCGGGGCGCACTGCAGAAGTAAAGCAGAAACTCATCCGCGACTTGAGGGATGTCCTGGCGAGTGTCTCCGGGCTGGACAACAGCCAGATATGGGTCTATCTGGTTGAACTGCCACCTGCGCAAATGATCGAGTACGGCGAGATCCTGCCGGAATCAGGCAAAGAATCCGAATGGTTCGCCGGTCTGTCTCCGCGCTTGCAAGAAAAACTGGCCGCCATGCATGCCATGAGTTCGAAGCTGCGCTTCCGGCCTGAGTAAAGACAAACCGGGCACAGCCCGGCGAAATCATGATTGAATAACCCTACACTTTTTCCAAGGAGTTGTGCCCATGTCCCATGTGATCAGTATCAGCAAACCCGGCGGCCCCGACGTGTTGCAATGGACCGAAGCCGGGGTAGGCTCGCCGGGCCCCGGCGAGGTCAAACTGAAGCAGACCGCTATCGGCCTGAACTACATCGATGTCTATCACCGCACCGGAGTTTATCCGCAGCCGCTGCCTTTCGTGCCGGGCATGGAGGGTGCGGGCATCGTGGAATCGGTCGGCAGCGGCGTAACCCATCTGCAAGCCGGAGACCGGGTCGCGTACGCCATGGTGATCGGCGCCTATGCCGAAGAACGGCTGATCGCGGCGGACAAAGTGGTGAAGCTGCCGGACAGCATAGACGACCGCACCGCGGCGGCGATGATGCTGCAGGGTATGACCGCGCGCTACCTGATCCGCGACATCTACAAGGTCAAACAGGGCGACACCATACTGATCCATGCCGCGGCCGGCGGGGTCGGGTTGATTGTGTGCCAGTGGGCCGCAGCGCTGGGTGCAACCGTGATCGGCACGGTGTCCAGCGATGAGAAAGCCGCGCTGGCCAAGGCCAACGGTTGCCATCATCCGATCGTCTATACCCGCGAGGATTTTCAGGCGCGGGTACTCGAGATCACCGGCGGTAAAAAATTGCCCGTGGTGTATGACTCGGTCGGCAAGGATACCTACATGCAGTCACTCGACTGCCTGCAGCCGCGCGGTATCCTGGTGTTGTTCGGCGCTTCTTCCGGCCCGGTCCCGTTGTTCGACCTGTCGCTGTTGGCGCAAAAAGGTTCGTTGCTGATCACCCGGCCGACGCTCGGCACCTTTGTTGCGACCCGGCAACTGCTGGAGGAAAATTCGGCCGACCTGTTCGACGTGGTCGGTTCGGGCAAGGTGAAAATCCACGTCAACCAGACCTATCCGCTCAAGGATGCGGCGCAGGCGCATCGCGATCTCGAAGCGCGCAAGACCACCGGTTCGACCGTGCTGGTTGCCTGACACTCTTGAATGGCAAGCGTGCCCGGCTCACGGTTAGCCGGGAATTTTTCGGGGAGAGATAAACATGAACACTGATCCGATCGAGCAATTCAAATCCAAACAGCGCGAAACCTGGACGATGGGGAATTTCGGCGACATGGCTGTGTTCACGACGCCAGTGGCCGGACATCTGGTGCGCTTTGCCAAGGTGACGGGCGGCCAGACGATGCTGGATGTCGGGACAGGAACCGGCGTGGTGGCGATCACGGCGCGGCGTATCGGCGCCAAAGTGACCGGACTTGACCTGACGCCTGCCTTGCTCGCACAGGCAAGGGAAAGCGCCACAGTGGCCGGTCATGACGACATTGCCTGGCATGAAGGAGATGCCGAAGCGCTGCCGTTCCCGGATGCGTCTTTCGATGTCGTGTTGAGCCAGTTCGGCCATATGTTCGCGCCACGGCACGATGTCGCCGTAAGCGAGATGCTGCGCGTGTTGAAACCGGGCGGCACTATTGCCTTCGCCACCTGGCCCGGCGAGCAGCTGATCGGCCGTATGTTCGGTTTGAACGCAAAGTATGTGCCTCCGCTGCCGGGCATCGTTTCGCCGGTGCAGTGGGGCGATGTCTCTATCGTGCGTCAACGCATGGGTGACAGCGTGACACGCATGCACGCTGAACGGGGCATCATGGGTATTCCGGCGCTCAGCCCACGGCATCTGCGCCTGTTCCTTGAAGCCAAGACCGGCCCCTTCATCCAGACGGTAAAGGCTTTGCAGCAAGACCCCGCAAAACTCGAATCGTGGCGGCATGAAATGGAAGAGATGCTGGGCGAATATCTGCACGACAATGTCGTCCGCCACGAGTACCTGCTGATACGTGCGATAAAGACCTGAGCCCGACATCCGATCAGCATTTATGACTTGTCGGACCTGTCGCGGAAATATTTAGATCCGGCCGGTCTCACTCCCCCATCGCCATCTCCAGTTCCAGCCAGCTTTCTTCCAGCTCCGCCACTTTCCCTTCCAGCCGTGCATGCGCAGCGTTCAACTCATTGATCCTGTCGCGGTCGGGGCTGGCATAGGTGGCGGGATCGGCGAGTTGCCGATTAACTGCGGCGAGTTCGGTTTGCGCAGTGGACAGCGCGATTTCGAGTTTTCCCTGTTTGGATTGCAGCGCCTTGCGGTTGGGCTTGGGCTCGTTTTGCGCACGCGGTTTTTCCTGTTTGGATTGGGCGACTGCCTCGCGCGGCCGACGGTTCTCGATCCAGCTCTTGTAGTCTTCCAGATCGCCGTCGAATAATTTCGCCTCGCCATCGGCGACCAGCCACAGTTCGTCTGCCACGGCGCGGATCAGGCTGCGGTCGTGCGACACGATCACCACCGCGCCGGTGTATTCCTCCAGCGCGATGGTCAGCGCATCGCGCATATCCAAGTCGAGGTGGTTGGTGGGTTCGTCGAGCAGCAGCAGGTGCGGCTTCTGCCAGGCCAGCAGCGCCAGCGCGAGGCGGCTTTTCTCGCCGCCGGAAAAACTTTCCACCGGGCGGTCTTCACTGTCGCCGGCCAGGCCGAAGCGGCCGAGGAAACTGCGCAGCGCCAGCGTGGTCTCTTTCGGTGCGACGCGTTCCATGTGTTGCAACGGCGTGGCGGCGCTGTCGAGATTTTCCAGCTGGTGCTGGGCGAAATAGCCGATGCGGATATCGGGGGTGACCTCCAGCTTGCCCGAGGTGGGCGCGAGTTCGCCAACCAATAATTTGATCAGCGTGGACTTGCCCGCGCCGTTCGGACCAAGCAGTGCGATACGCGCCCCGGCACGCAACACCAGTTCGATATCACCGAACAACTTTTTATCTCCATAGGCGAAGCCCATCTTTTCCGCGCGCATCAACAAATCAGGACTGCGTTCCGGCGCTTCGATCTCCAGTTCGAAATGACCGTCGGTGACATGCACCGCGGCGATACGTGTGATCCTGTCCAGCGCCTTGATACGGCTTTGCGCCTGTTTGGCCTTGGTGGCCTGGGCGCGAAAACGACGCACGAAATCTTCCAGATGCGCGATCTTTTCCTGCTGCTTGTTGAACGCCTGGTTCTGCTGCGCGATGCGTTCCGCACGGGCACGCTCGAAGTCGTCGTAATCGCCGGTATAGCAGTCTATGGTCTGATCGTGCACATGGGCGATGCGGTTGACGCAGGCGTTGAGAAACTCGCGGTCGTGTGAAACCAGCAGGATGCTGCCTGCATAGCGCGCCAGATATTGCTCCAGCCACAGGATCGCTTCGAGATCGAGGTGGTTGGTGGGCTCGTCCAGCAGCAGCAGGTCGGCCCTGTGCATCAGTGCGCGCGCCAGGTTCAGGCGCATGCGCCAGCCGCCGGAGAAACTGGTAACTGTGCGTTCCAGCGTGTCGTTGGCAAAGCCCAGTCCGTTCAGCAGTTGCGCGGCACGTGCGCCGGCGCCATAGCCGTCGATATCCTCGAAACGGTGCTGCGCATCGAACCAGCCGGTATCGTGATTTTCCTTCGCCAGTATCTTTTCCAACTGCCGTAATTCCACATCGCCGTCGAGCACGAATTCCAGCGCGGGCTGATCGGAACTGGCGATCTCCTGCTCGACGAACGCGATGGTCTTGCCGTACTGCAGGGCAACCTCGCCGCCGTCCGGCTTGATCTCGCCGCGTATCAGGCGGAACAGCGTGGATTTGCCGCAGCCGTTCTTGCCGACCAGACCGATGCGCTGGTTGGTGTACGCCTGCAGATTGACGTTTTGCAGCAGCGGTATGCCGCCCTGCAGATAAGACAGATTCTGGATATTAAGCATGGGCGCGATGATAGCAGACGAGGTGGCCTTAGCATTCGTCGATGGTCTGCACAACAGGCAATGTCCACCGAAGATACTGAAACAATGGCCGGCCAGATTGCCCCCGCTTCCGTTGCGTCGTATCATGATCGCGGACAAGAAAAATCGGTCAAAAGAACGATGTTACTTTCCCTGCCAACTATGATTGGGGCCGGCCACATTTGACCCGACAGGGATCTGCCCCCGGGCAACATCATGTCATGATGTACTTTGCAAACCGGCTACTTTCGATAACCCTTAACTAGCGAGAATCCCATGTCACAAACCAAGATCCTGCTGGACGAATCCGACATCCCCACCCACTGGTACAACGTCGTTGCCGACATGCCCAATCCGCCCGCGCCTCCACTCGGACCTGATGGCAAACCGATCGGCCCGGACGCGCTCACCGCGATCTTTCCGATGAGTTTGATCGAGCAGGAAATGTCCGGCGAGCGCTGGATCAAGATCCCGGAGAAGGTGCGCGAGATCTACCAGATGTGGCGTCCCTCGCCGATGTTCCGCGCCCATCGTCTCGAAGCCGCACTCGGTACGCCGGCCAAGATCTACTACAAATACGAAGGTGTCTCCCCCGCCGGTTCGCACAAGGTCAACACTTCGGTCGCGCAGGCTTATTACAACAAGGAAGCCGGCATCAAGCGCATCGCCACCGAAACCGGCGCCGGACAATGGGGTTGCGCGATGTCGCTGGCGGGCGAGATGTTCGGACTGGAAGTGCGGGTATACATGGTCAAGGTCAGTTACAACCAGAAACCTTACCGCCGTTCGATGATGCAGACCTGGGGCGGTGAAGTGTTCGCCAGCCCGAGCATGGAAACCAACACCGGACGCGCTGCACTGGCAGCCGACCCGGACAACCAGGGTTCGCTGGGACTGGCGATCTCGGAAGCGGTCGAAGACGCCGCCAATCGGGCCGACACCAACTACGCGCTGGGCTCGGTACTGAATCATGTGCTACTGCACCAGACCGTGATCGGGCTGGAAGCGAAAAAGCAATTCGAGAAAGTCGGTGATTATCCTGACATGATCTTCGCCCCTTGCGGCGGCGGATCGAATTTCGGCGGCGCGGCATTCCCGTTCTTCGCCGACAAGGCGGCGGGCAAGAATGTGCGCATGGTGGCAGTCGAGCCGACTTCCTGCCCTACCCTGACGCGCGGCCATTACGCCTATGATTTTGGCGACACCGCCAAGCTCACCCCGATGATGCTGATGTACACCCTCGGCCACGATTTCATGCCGCCCGGCATTCACGCTGGCGGCTTGCGCTACCACGGCGATTCGGCACTGGTGTCGCAGCTCTATCACGAAAAATTGATCGAGGCGGTGGCAGTGCCGCAACTCGCCACTTTCAAGGCCGGCATCACTTTTGCCCGCGCCGAAGGCATCATCCCGGCACCGGAATCCAACCATGCCATCGCTGCCTGTATCGACGAAGCATTGCGCTGCAAGGCAAGCGGCGAAAAGAAAACACTGTTCTTCAATCTGTCCGGACACGGACATTTCGACATGGGCGCCTACGATAACTACCTGAGCGGCAAGCTGGAAGATTTTGCCCTTCCGGAAGAAGCCATCCAGGCCGCGCTGGCCCGGCTGCCGGTGGTCGCCTGACCGGCAGTTGTACGAGTCGCAAGCAATGAAAACGGGCAGTCATTCCAGGATTCGGATGATTGCCCTGTTTGAATTCCATCGCTCGCGACTTCAATCCGCAGTCACCGTACAAGCCGATTGACACTGCCGCAGCCGTACCACGATAATCCGCCCATGAATATTCATCTCTCCATCCAGCACACCCGAATCTGCCGCTGCGCGAACCTGCGCAAGGTATGGCTACGCGCGCGGGGTGGTCTGGAGAGTTAGCGTTCAAGTATCATTCGCTTGAGCAGTTTCCAAAAGGCCACGGCAACATTCTGTGGCCTTTTTGTTTGTGCCGTTGCGCTTGCATCGTTGCACAATAACGGCAATATTTTTTTCAGGAAAAAACATGTCGCTTCCGGCAGCATTTGTTTCGGTCATATTGATCTGGTCCACCACGCCGCTTGCGATCAAGTGGAGTGCGCTGGGTGCCGGATTCAGTTTCGCGGTATTCGCACGCATGTCGATCAGCGTGCTGTTGTGCGCGGCGTTGCTGGCCGTTTTGCGCATCCGCCTGCCGCTGCACCGCAGGGCGCTGCATAGCTATGTGGCCAGCGGTACCAGCATGTGGGGCACGATGGTACTGGCTTACTGGTCATCGCAATATGTCAGTTCGGGCATGATCTCGGTGCTGTTTGGTTTGTCGCCGCTGATCACCAGCCTGGGCGCAATGGTGTGGCTCAAGGAAGAATCCGTCACGACCAACAAGTTGGCCGGCATGCTGTTGGGGCTGGCGGGACTGGTGCTGGTATTTCGCGGCGGGCTCAACCTGGGCGACGGCGCCGGGCTGGGCGTGGTCGCACTGTTTGTCGCGGTGACGTTCCAGTCGCTGGGCCTGGTATGGATCAAGAAGGTCGGCGATGACAGCCCGCCGCTGGCAACCACATTCGGTTCGCTGTCTATCGCGTTGCCGTTGTTCTTCGCGTCATGGTGGCTGGCGGACGGACACTGGCCTGAGGCGATGCCGGGGCGCGCAATGGTTGCAATCATCTATCTGGGCACGGTCGGCTCGGTGCTGGGTTTCATGCTGTATTACTACATGATCAAGCACATGGACACCGGGCGCATCGCGCTGGTCACCCTGATCACGCCGGTGCTGGCGTTACTGTTGGGCCATGGTCTGAACAGCGAACCGGTATTGCCGCAGGTATGGATCGGTACCGCCTTCATCATGCTGGGCCTGGGCTTGCACCGCTGGGGGGCGCAATGGCGTGCTTATTTGTCGGCGGCAAGCAAACCATAGCGCGAAGGCACTGCCTGTAACCATTGGCAAGCCGTTCACTTAAATCGTTGCAAGAGGACAATTCTCAACGTCGGTTATTGGATGTGAAGCAGACGTTGAAATGACGGATACAATGTGACCCTGACCGACGACTCCGTCCCCAAGAGCGGACGTAAGCAACTGCACTTATTATTGATACTATGGATTGATATTTGTAATCAATAAAAAAGATTCGTCAGTGCAAAACCTGCTCCACTCAGGTGGCTCTTCGGCGTTTCCTTGGCAGGCAAGCTCAATTCACGGTTCATGATGCTGCCAAGCAATTTGCGAGATATCCATGGCTCGCCCCGACCAACCGCCTGTATTGCCTTTGAGAGATCATTCTGAATATTTTCGTTCTTTACGTAGCCACGCGCACCGAGTTCCAGGGCATGTATCAGTATATCTTCGTGAATTGAGTCTCCCATTAATATCACAAGCACCTCTGGGCATTCACGACGCAATGATAGAAATAAAGAATAATCCACGTCATTACTGCTCGAATTTAGGTTAATCAAAACAATACGTGGCTTGAGCCTTTTAATTCTGACCACCTGATCTTGATTTTCTGATGTATCTTTGCGAGTTTTAAGCCGACTATTCTCGAATGAATTAACAGAGTCGACTTCAATATTTGAAGTAATATCCGCCAATATCGTGATATTGAATTCATCTTCAAGCAGGTGCTCGCACCAAGCACGCCTTTCACAATCATCATCAACTATGGCAACGGAGACGGTTTGCATATATATCTGCTTTCCTCTACTTTCAATTCGCTAATATTGTTAGCGGTATCTGAGATTATTTGTCACGCCCTATATTCGCTGGATTAGTTTGTTCCCCTGCAATTTGAATTTCTGTGCGCTAGCTCACATAGTGATGGCAACTACCGGCAGCTTTGGGCACGTTCCAGTCTATTGGTTTTAACTTCGCATTGCGTCCGCTTTGAACAGAACACCGGACTATCATCGAAGCCCCAACACTACTTAGTAAACGGCTTGAACCACGGGGCCAGATTTTCCCGCATGCTATGATCATTTCACCGCACTGGATGTGTTGATCCGCGAGACAACATGGGTTCCAATAAATATTTTTCGGGCGTACTGTTGGCAGCGGAAAGTGTATTTGCCGATGCCGTTCCTGAACGGGGAGCAGGCTTACGAACTTCGCCGCATGAATGGCTGGCGCGTCTTTGATTTCCAGCGCGGCACCGCTGACCATGAATGAATCCGGCATCCTGTCGGTTCTGGCAACGATGCCGATTGCGGTGCTTCGCCCGCAGGGGCGATTCTTTTTGGATTCACACTGATGACCGTAATGAACGATCTGGACAAGCTGCTACCCCGCCCGGTCTGGGCGCACTTTGCGACTCTTTGTGCGATTCCGCGTCCCTCATTGCGCGAGGCGGCGTTGATCGAACACCTTATCGAGTGGGCGCAGACGCGCGGCATCAGCGCCGTTGTCGATGCTGCGGGCAACCTGATCCTGAGCAAACCCGCCAGCCCGGGTTGCGAGACAGCTCCGGGCGTGATCCTGCAGGGCCATCTCGATATGGTGTGCCAGGCGAACAGCGGAATGGTGCATGATTTCGAGCGGGATGCGATCCGCACGGTGGTGCGCGACGGCTGGGTGCTGGCACCGGATACCACGCTGGGCGCGGACAACGGCATCGGCGTGGCGCTCGCACTGGCCGCGCTGGAACAGCCCGACCTGATCCATCCGCCGCTGGAAGTATTGCTCACCGTCAACGAGGAATGCGGCATGGACGGCGCACGCGGGTTGCTGCCCGGCACACTCAAGGGCACCACGCTGATCAACCTCGACACCGAGGAATGGGGACATTTCTATCTGGGCTGTGCCGGTGGCGTGGATGTGGAAGTGCGCCACGATTGCGCGCAGGAGCCGGTGCCGCCGGGCTATGTGCTGCTGCAATTCGAAGTGTCCGGGCTGCGCGGCGGCCACTCCGGCATCGACATCCATCTCGGCCGAGGTAATGCGATCAAGCTGCTGGCCGAGGCACTGCGCGATCTCTCCGCACACACCGATGTGCGATTGATTGTATTGCAGGGCGGAACGGCGCGTAACGCGATCCCGCGCGAGGCGTTCGCCACCTGCGCGCTGCCGGCCGACATCGCATCCGGTATCGATGCCTGGGTGAAACATCGGCATCAGGCATGGCGTGCACGTTTCGCGCAGACCGATGCCGGGGTTTCATTATTGTGCAAACATTACGAGACGCAACCGGGCAACGCCATTACCCACACCGAACGTGACCGGCTGCTTGGCTTTCTCGATATTGCGGTGAACGGTGTCACCTCGACCAGTAGTGATTTTGCGGGCGTGACCGATACGTCAAGCAACCTCGGCGTGGTGGCGCTGGAAGATGGTGCGTTGCGCGCCACCTTCAAGGTGCGCTCGCTGCACGACTCGCGCGCCGATGCACTGGCCGACAAGCTGGTCGACTATGCGACAGCGCACAATTTGCACGCCTGGAAACATGGCGCATATCCGGGCTGGACACCGAACCCGTCGTCGGATCTGCTCGAACTGTGCCAGCAGGTGTACAGCACGCAATTCGGACAACCCGCATCGTTGCAGGTGATTCATGCCGGACTGGAATGCGGCCTGCTCGCTGCCAGTCATCCGCACCTGGACATGATCTCATTCGGCCCTGACATACGCGGCGCGCATGCGCCCGGTGAAAGCGTCGAGATAGGATCGGTGGGACGTTGCTGGCAATTACTCACCGCAGTGTTGCGGGCGTTGGCAAAAGAATAGACTGACACGATCAGCGCAGCGAAAAGGCGACTTCATGTTGCCCGAAGTATCGCTGAACAATCGCCCAGCCCAGACACCCTGATGATCCTGATGCGAAAGCAGATGTCAGTTGACCGACTTGCCCATTTCTTCAGTCAGGCTCTTGTCGATCAGCATGATCTCGATGCGGCGATTTTTCTGCCGCCCCTCGGGTGTGTCATTCGGCGCGACCGGATCGTATTCGGACCGGCCTGACGCCACCATGCGTTCGGGCGGCACGCCTGCATCCTGCAGAAAGCGGACCACGTTGGTGGCCCGCGCGACAGAGAGTTCCCAGTTACTCGGGAAGGTGCCCTGCAGGGATTTGGCGACCGGCACGTTGTCCGTGTGGCCCACGACCCGGATGACCTTGCTCTCGTATCCTTTCAGTGCCTCGGCGACTTTTTGCAAAACTTCCTTGCCGCCGGACTTCAGCGTCGCCCGGCCCGAGTCGAAGAATATCTGCTCCGCCAGATCCACCGTCAGCATGTTCTGGTACTGCTTGACCTGAAGCTGGCCCTTCTGGACTTCATTGGACAGGTTCTGGACCAGGGTATTGTATTGATCCTGACGGCGCTGGCTGGCGGCCAGCAACCCGGCTTTCTGATCCTCAAGAAAACCGACCTGCTCCTGCATGGCCATGTTCTTCTGCGCGGTCGATTGAACCTGCCCTTTCAACTCGGCGTTAGTTTGCTCGGCTGCATTCTTTTGCTGTTCCAGGGTGGCGCGCTGCTTTTCAAGCGAAGCATTCTGTTGCTGCAGCGTGTTGATCTCTGCATCTTTGGCAGTCTGCATCTTTTCAAAAGTGCCGGTGCTCACGCAACCGCTGGTGATGAACGCTGCGGCAAGAACAGCAATACCTATGCGGATATTGCCCATTTGAATTTTCAAGGTCATGATTAATTCCCTCCTTTTCCTGCTGCCAGATTATCATGATTCGGCCTGTTCGACCTTCAACACTTGACCGTCGATTCTCAAGCCCGGCAGACTGCTACTATATCGTCCGTAGTAAACTTGCGCTCAATATGCCTGCATGGAAGGACAGGAATGAAACTGTCGCTATACCGAACCAGATACTGCCATTTGTGCGAACAGGCCGAAGCGTTGCTTCATGAGGCCCGGTTACAGGTTGAATATATCGACATCACTGAAGATGATGCCCTGCTTGAAAGATACAGCCTGCGCATTCCCGTGATACGGCGCGTTGACAATGGTGCAGAACTGGACTGGCCGTTCGATCGGCGGGCGATCATTGCGCTGACCGGATCGGCGCCGGATAACGCATGAATTCTTTTGCTATTGGACAACCATGAGCGTCGCACAGACCATCATCCCGATCTTTCTGCTCATCCTGCTGGGCGTCGCGATGCGCCGCTGGTTCGGCCTGGCCGCCGAATTCTGGCCGCAACTGGACAGGCTGATCTACTACGTGTTCTTCCCGGCGCTGCTGTTCAACACCCTCGCGCATTTCGAGATCGACTTCGGCTCGGCGACCCCGATGCTGATCGTTGCCACGCTGTTCATGTGCACCGGCATGCTGATCGGATATGTCGCGAAATACTTTGTGCAGGCGCCCGCCAAAGTGTACTCGGCGACCTTTCAAACCTCATTCCGCTTCAACAGTTATGTCGGGCTGGCGATCGCCGGGGGCTTGCACGGGCATGAAGGACTTGCCGCAATCGGCCTGTTGATGGGATTCATGGTGCCGTTCGCCAACGTGGCTGCAGTGCTGATGCTGGCACGCCACAGCGAAAGTCACTGGCTCAGGGAAATATTGCTCAACCCGCTGATCATGGCGACCGCGGGCGGCATCGCCGTCAGCCTGGCCGGCATCACCCTGCCCGCGATGTTCAACACCACGCTGGGGTTATTGTCGCAGGCCTCGCTGCCGATGGGCTTGATCGCCGTCGGTGCAGGGCTGCGCATGCAGGGCTTGCACAGTCATCCCGGCACACTTTGGTATGGCATCGCGGTAAAGCTGCTGGTGTTGCCCGCCATCGCTTGGGGTCTGGCGACCGCATTCGGACTGGACGGCCTTTATTTCCACATACCGGTATTGATGGCGGCGCTGCCGGTATCGACCGTGTCTTACGTGCTGGCGAAACGCATGGGCGGTGACGGCGACACCATCGCCGCACAGGTGATGCTGAGCACGTTGTTGTCCGCCTTGACCTTGCCGTTGTGGCTACTGCTGATGGGATTATGAACCGGCAGATTTAACCCTGCGAGTAGCCAGTCACCAGCTCTGTGCGACACCGCACAGATGGCATGAATTTATTTCTTTAGCCTGACAATATCCGGAACGATGCGCTTTTGATAATTGCTTTGTGGCAGTACTGACAAATCTATAGTCCACGCTTTCACACAGTGCAAATTCCGGAATGTTGGCAGTCCTCACCCATCTTCAAGGAGCATTATCATGACTCAACAATATTCTCTTTTCATGCGCTGGACCAGCCGTATGGTCATATTAAGCGTGCTGGCCATGGGTTTGCCGCAGCAGTCTGCTTTTGCCGGCATGATAGGAACCGAACAGGCCGTTTCACATGAGTTGGCAGGGCAAGATCGCGCCAGGATCAGCTCATTCATCGACCGCGAAGACGTACTTTCGCAGTTGCAAATGCAGGGTGTGACGGCAGGTGAAGCGCAAGCGCGCGTAAACGCACTAACCGATTATGAAGCGCATCTGATTGCCGGAAAATTGGATCAATTGCCGGCCGGTGGCGGCCCTATAGGAGACGTTCTCAGTTTTATTTTCTCCATATTCATCATTTTGCTGATTACGGATATATTCGGGCTTACCAAAGTTTTCTCTTTCACTAAACCGATTTGATACCGATACGGTTATATCGGAATATCCCCCGCTTGATAGCTGGCTCGACGCGACTGTATCCGTCGTTGAACAGCTAGGCAGAATAATGCCGGCTATGGAGCGGGAGTTTGTATTCAATTCGGATCTTTGCCCATCATGACAGTCCGCTGCAGGCCATGACTTTCATTTGACGATATATCATCCCGATCATCCTAACGCTAAAACACCCGTAATAGCCGAACTGTCGGCCTTACCGAAACAACCAATTCGTAGTACATTCCCTGCCTGATCTTGATATGAATGCTTCGCCAGCTTCCGATGTGCGATGAAATAATCCATGCTGAATAACCATCAAGCCAGTCAACTCGTGCGCCTGCGCTGGACCGCATTCGTCATCGTGTGATTGGCGTATGTGTTGTCGTTCTTCCCTCGCTTCGCGCCGGCGGCGATCTCCGGCGACCGCAGCAGACATTCCATGCCAGCGCGACGGAATTGGGCGGTCTAGCGGCGACCTATTTCTATGTGTACACAGTGAGGCAGATCCCCTCTGGCATACTCGCCGACACCTGGGACCCGCGTCGCGTGGTGGCAGCGTGCTGGCCGGCATCGGTTCCGTGCTGGCGAAACGCATGTGCGGCGACGGTGACACCATCGCCGCACAGGTCATGCTGAGCATCTTGTTGTCGGCATTGACGCTGCCGCTATGGCTGTTACTGATGGGACTATGAAACGATTGGCGGTCAAATCCCTTTCAATGCCGCCAGCGCCGCATCGTAATTCGGCTCATTCTTGATATCGCTGACCAGCTCGGTGTAACGCACCACGTTGTTGCTGTCCAGCACCACCACGGCGCGCGCGGTGACGCCGGCCAACGGACCGTCGGCGATCTTGACGCCGTAGTCGCGCATGAATTCGCGGCCGCGCATCACGGAAAGATTATCCACGTTGTTCAATCCCTCGCTGCTGCAGAAACGCGCCATCGCGAAGGGCAGGTCGGCGGAAATGTTGATCACGACGGTATTGTCCAGGCCGGAAGCTTCCTGATTGAAACGTCGCGCGGATTTTTGGCAGGTCGGCGTGTCCAGGCTCGGTACTATGTTCAGCACCTTGCGCTTGCCGGCGTAATTACCCAGCGTGACATCCTGCAGATCCTTGTTCACCAGCGAAAAGGTGGGTGCGGGTTTACCGACCTGAGGGAAATCGCCGTACAGCTTTACCGGTGTGCCGCCGAGGGCGGTGGTCAGGCTTGTGTTTTTGCTCATGATTTCTCCTTAGACATTAAGTGCGCGACAAGAATAGTTCAGACTAGAATAATTTCGCGATTCGAGATAATACTCTTCCCATGTCTTCCCGCAAGGAAGGACCGTTATCGCAACAGGGTTATCCGGAGTGATATTCCAGTGTTTCATACTTCCGCATTAGCCTGCCACCTCATATATCTATTGGTATATAGTTCCCGAACAACACCAACCGGAAACATGCCGAAAATCCATCCCATGCGCGCAGAAACAATCCATGCTGAATAAGGACCAAGCCAGCCGACTCGTGCGCCTGCGTTGGACTGCCTTTGTCATCGTCGGACTGGCGTACGTGTTGTCGTACTTCCATCGCTTCGCGCCGGCGGCGATCTCCGGCGACCTGCAGCAAACTTTTCATGCCAGCGCTGCGGAGTTGGGCGGATTGGCGGCGACCTATTTCTATGTGTACACGGTGATGCAGATCCCAACCGGTATCATGGTCGATACCATGGGGCCGCGCCGCGTGGTGGCGATGGGCGGCCTGCTCGCGGGTATCGGTTCGGTGATGTTCGGCACCGCCGATACCATCACTGCCGCATCGCTGGGCCGGCTGTTGGTCGGGCTGGGCGTGTCGGTCACTTTTATCTCCATGCTCAAGCTCAACGCCGCATGGCACCATGACCGGCATTTCGCCACCATGACCGGCGCCACCATCCTGCTCGGCAATGCCGGTGCTGTGCTTGCCGCCGCACCGCTGGCGTGGGTGTTGGCATTTGTATCCTGGCGCACCGCGTTCGTCGCGGTGGGCGGGTTCTCCCTGTTGCTGGCAGCACTGACCTGGTGGCTGGTGCGCGATAATCCCGGTCAAGCCGGCTTGCCCAGTTTGCGCGAACTGGAAGGCAAAGCAGCGCACCCGGCGCACAGCGGGCATTGGTACGACGGACTCAAGGTCATTGTAAAGAATCGCGCCACCTGGCCGGGCTTCTGGGTGAACATGGGCTTGTCGGGAACGCTGTTCACCTTTGCAGGGTTGTGGGCGGTGCCGTTCCTGCGCGATGCATACGGCATGGACACTTCCACGGCTGCAAAACACACCACGTTGCTGCTGGCGGGTTTCGCCATCGGCGCGTTCTTCATCGGCAACCTTTCCGATCGCATCGGGCGACGCAAGCCGGTGATGATGATCGGGGCACTGGCGTATTTCCTGTGCTGGCTGCCGATGCTGTTCGGCATGGCAATGAACGACTTCACCAGCTACGGTCTGTTCTTTGCGATGGGATTGAGTGCGCCAAGCTTCGCATTGACCTGGGCATGTGCCAAGGAAGTGAACCCGCATGCGCTTTCCGGCATGGCCACCAGCGTGGTGAATATCGGCGGCTTCCTCGGCACGGCGATCATGCAGCCTCTGGTGGGTTGGGCGATCGACCGCGCACACTCGGGCCATGCCGATGCCCCACTGGCCATGGGCGATTACCGGATCGGAATCGTCATCATGGCGGGATTCACCCTGATGGGATTGATCGCGACGCTGTTCATCCGCGAAACCTATTGCAAATATACGGATACCGGACAAATCGATTAACCGGCGAAGCAGCCGAAACGGCCAAACTCGAATCAACGGGACATAGCTAGTACAATGGCCGGAATGCCCCGGCTATCCGCAGACAATCCATCCGGCCGTTCAATTCAGGTCAATCAACAGATTTATACGTTCGGCATCGAAATTGGTGCGCCCAAATCGCCCAATGGCACCCACAAGGAGACTAATAAATCATGCAGGATCTGCTCGACCATTCCCTATTCGGTAATACCGTGCTCGCTTACCTGACCGCACTGGCCATATTCATGGCAAGCGTGGCGGCCGTCTATATCTTCAAACGACATGTATTAAAACGACTGAGAAAATGGGCCGAGACCACCGAGACCGCGCTGGACGATCTGCTGATCAATGCCATCGACAAGTCACTGGTGCCGATCTTCTATTTCGCTGCCCTGTACATCACACTACAAACGCTGACACTCTCTGCAGAATTCAAAAGCGACCTGAGGATCGCGACAATCTTTCTGTTCACCTTGCTTGCCGTCAGGGCAATCACTTCCGCGGTCGGTTTTGGACTGCGCTCCTACCTGAAGAAAACCGACAATCTGGAGCACGGCGAGAAACAACTCAAAGGGATACGCATACTGCTCAACTTTGCGATCTGGTGCATCGCGCTGGTGTTCCTGCTGGACAATCTGGGGGTCAAGATATCCGCAGTGGTTGCGGGACTCGGCATCGGCGGCATCGCCGTCGCCCTGGCCGCCCAGGCGGTGCTCGGCGACCTGTTTAGCTACTTCGTGATATTTTTCGACAAGCCATTCGAGGTCGGCGACTTCATCGTCATCGGCGACAAGATGGGCGCTGTCGAAATGGTCGGGATCAAGACCACAAGGATACGGGCGATCGGCGGCGAGCAGCTGGTCTTTTCCAATACCGACCTGACCAACTCGCGCGTGCATAACTTCAAGAAAATGGAAAAGCGCAGAGTGGTGTTCAAGCTGGGCGTGACCTACCAGACACCATCCGGGAAACTGAAAGCCATCGCGCCGATGGTGAAGGACATCATCGACAAGCAGCAGGATGCCACCTATGACCGCGGGCATTTCGCTTCCTACGGCGACTTCAGCCTGAATTTCGAGTTCGTCTATTACGTGACCGGCGCGGACTACGCCAAGTATATGGACATCCAGCAGGCGATCAACCTGTCCATCTTCGATATCTTTGAACAGGAAAAGATAGAGTTCGCTTACCCCTCCCAGACGCTATTTGTAAACAGGGTCAATAACGGGTCGGCTACAACAGCCTGACTACGGGTTGTCAGTCAGATTCCCGCTGGATGAACGCAGTCTGGCTGCCTATATCCTTTTTGGGCGGAGGCGGCTTGTAGATGAAGTTCTCCGCCATCGTGTGATATATCGGTGTCGGGCACACCAGCCGTGAGCAGACTTTGGCAATGAACGCGGCAGCCATCAGTGGCAACACCATCTCGTGATTGTCTGTCATCTCCATGACGATGACGAAGGCGGTGATCGGTGTCTGGGTGACGCCGGAAAAATAGGCAACCATGCCGAGTATGATCGTTGCGCCTGCCGGAACGGAGGTAAAGAAGGGCGCAATGTTGGCACCTAATCCCGCCCCGGCGGAAAGGGTCGGGGCCATGATTCCGCCTGGAATCCCGCTGGCATACGAGATTGCCGTGGCGAGCATTTTCAGCAAACCGTAGCTATCCGGCAATGTCGAATTGCCATCGACCAGTGTTTTCGCTTCGATATATCCGCTACCGTAGGTGTTGTTGCCCGAAGCCAGGCCCACCAGCACCAGCAACAAGCCGCAGACGGCCGCAAACGCAATCGGCTTTTCATGTATCCAGTCGCCGATGCGACCTTTCAAACCCTTGTTGACTTCGATCAGCATGCGGCTGAATACGCCGCCCAGCAGGCCGCCGACGATACCGCAGAAAACGACCACATACCATTCCTTGCCGAAACCCATCGATTCGGAGTTATGGCCGAAATAGGAATAATTCCCGAGCACGGCGAGCGAGGCAATCCCGGCGATCAGTACTGTCATGAGTATCGTCGTGCTGTTGTGTTCTTCGAAAGAACGGCTCATTTCCTCGATGGCAAACACGATGCCCGCCAGCGGCGTATTGAACGCGGCGGCCACGCCGGCGGCGGCACCGGCCAGGATCAGTCCTTTTTCCAGGTCGTGCTTGGGGAAACGGGCCAGACTGCCCAGTTTGTGCATGATGGATGCCCCGATCTGAACAGTGGGGCCTTCGCGTCCCACCGCGGCCCCGCACATCAGCCCGAAGATCGTAAGCAGGATTTTCCCTGCCGTCACGCGCAGGGAAAGCACCTGCTCGCGAACCTTGCTGTTTTCTTTCGGATCAAGCGTCGCAATGATTTGCGGTATACCACTGCCCTGGGCGCCGGGGAAATACTTTCGGGTGACGTAGAATATAAACGCGAAACCAAGGGGGGTGACCAGCAGCGGCAGATAAGGCGAAACGGCAAGTATTTTGTGAAACACGTCGTTCGCCCAACCCGCAGCGACAGCAAACATAATCGCTGCCAACCCCACGGTGACAGCCCCGCTCCAAAACACAAGGCGGCGTTTCCATTCCGAGATCGTATCCTCTTCGGGCAGGGGAAATTTCATCGATTACCCGAGGCTTCCACGGCCGGCGTGGTGAATTTGCAATGCTTCATTGTGCAGTCGATTATACAGCAGCCGAACCGTGAGAACAGTTATTGGTTGACATGGACTTCGGAAATCACCCAACCGAAGCCGCCTTGCTTAAGCGACATCGGGGTGGCGGTTGCGATGCCATTCTTGTCTGTGGCGATTATCTGTGGCGGCCTTTTTGGGTGCAATCGATAGCCACGATGTTCAGGGTTTCATTGTCAAAGGCCGCACTAACCGGCTTGATCTCACAGGTTCGCTTGGCCGGTATCGTCTTGATGGCAACGCTGTAGTCGCTGCCATCCGGCAGGCGCACGCCGGCGAAGATGAATTTGCCATTGTTCGAGATCGTCAGGTCGTTCGCCCCGTTAAGCTGGAGCACCAGTTCTTTCCCATGACTCTTTCCGGAAAGTCCGGTCACCGTGCCGCCGACGGCGTAGCTGTTGGTGGTGCAAGTAACCGCGATATTGTTAATGGGGGCGTTGGCCATGCTGCCATTACCCTGACCGACCGCGCAGGTCTGTTTAAGCGGCGCGGCAGGAGCAGCCTTTACCGTGACGGAATAGGCACTGCCCTTGACGAGCGCCCCGGGAAAATTGAATTTGCCGTCGGCTTTGACGGCCAGATCATTCGCCCCGTTCAGTTGAAGTATCAGTCCGCTGCCGGCAAGACCGGAAACAGTACCGCCAACCGTAAGTTGCACAGGCGTTGGTGGTGCGGGCTTTGCGACCGGTTTCGCCTGTTCGCTCTCACCGCAACCGGCCATACCGGCTATCGCGGCCGCTATCCACACCGCTCGTACTGTTTGAATATACTTTGCCATCTCCCGCTCCTTGTCGTTCATTCCGCCGAACTGGAATTAGTTTGATATTTGTGGAGTGATCCAGCCGCTCGAATCACACCTCAAACCCTTTAATCTGTGCATGATTGTACACAATTTATACACCGGTTTGCGTCCGGCAGCTATCCTGTGTCAAATCCAACAAGCCGACGATATCGATATCCCGATGTCTCGCCTTTGGCATACCCTTGCATCCGTGGCTTTCTGGCAAAATCCTTCAATGTCCGTCTGACTTAAGGGTACACTTCACGCGCCCAGGAATGCACCCGGAATCCGGAGGATGAAAATGCAGAACCCAACCCTGTCTGTGTCTCACCCGAACAACCATGAACTGCGTCAGCAGCTGCTTGCCAGACTCAAGGCATGCCCTGCGCCGGAAGCTGCCGCACTGCTGGTATCGGCGCCACCCTTGCCGGCCTTCGAAGCGCTCGCCGAACTAAATCCTTCATTCACCCAGGACATCCTCAACGCGTTGCCGGATCAGCAACGCCTCGCAATCATCGACTGTGCAACGCCGCAACTCGCCGGTCAGTGGGAACGCAACCGATCGTTCGAGTCCGGAAGCATCGGGCATTTCATGGAACCGACCTATGCCATATTCAATCCCGCGATGACTGTGGGCGAGGCGATCGAAGAATTGCGTGCGCTGGTCAAGATGGCGTTCATCACCTATGGGTATATCGTCGATGCCGATTCCAGGCTGATCGGTCTGGTCACGATGCGCGACCTGTTGCTGGCCGCGCGCGATGTACAGCTGGCCGACATCATGCTGCGCGATGTGTTCGTGCTTAGGCCCGACATGGATGTGGCTGAAGCAATGAAACTTTCGCTCAGCCGCCATTACCCGGTCTACCCGGTTTGCGACGAACACGACAAGCTGCTGGGTCTGGTACGCGGTCAGGCGCTTTTCGAGGCCAAAGCATTCGAGATCACCGCGCAGGCCGGCAGTATGGTCGGCGTCGACAAGGAGGAACGCATTTCCACCCCGATGCTGCGCAGCTTCCTGTTTCGCCATCCGTGGCTGCAGCTCAACCTGTTGACCGCGTTTCTGGCGGGCGGCGTGGTGGCGATGTTCCAGGGAACGATAGACCAGTTGGTCATCCTTGCGGTGTTTCTTCCGGTGCTGGCTGGCCAATCCGGCAACACCGGCTGTCAGGCACTGGCGGTCACGTTGCGCGGCATCACTCTGGGCGAAATAAAAAACGGCGATTCACGCAAGCTGATCGCGAAGGAAGGCCTGCTCGGCGCAATGAACGGAGCGCCGGTCGGCATCGTCTCGGGTGTCGCGATGTTCGTCATCGCACACGCACAACACTCGACCCATGCGGTGGCACTCGCTTTGGTGGTGTTTCTGGCCATGGTCGGTGCCTGTACCATCAGCGGCATTTCCGGCGCCATCGTGCCGCTTACGCTCAAACGCTTTGGCACCGACCCCGCGACGGCGTCCAGCATTTTCCTGACCACCGCCACCGATGTCGTGAGCATGGGATTGCTGCTCGGGCTGGCTACGCTTCTCATCATTTGACGATTCAGGGTAATCTGCCGGTTTGGATATTCAGGCGTTTCACGGAAAACTAATCGATGACAATTTTACTAAAACAGCTGTTTGCGCTGATCAAGCTGCTCAATTCCGATACCGGCACCAACCAGATCGCTGCAGGATTTGCCTGCGGGCTGATATTGGGTTTTGCGCCGCTGCTGTCGTTGCAGGGATTGCTGGTGCTTGTCTGCATCTTCCTGTTCCGCATCCAGATCGGCGCGGCGCTGCTGTCGGCCGCATTCTTCGCCGTCATTGCGTGGCTGCTTGACCCGCTCTCCGACGCGGTGGGTTCGGCTATCCTCGAGGCCGACGCACTGCGACCGGTGTTCACCACCCTGTACAACATGCCGCTGATACCCCTGACACGTTTCTACAACAGCATCACGATGGGTGCGGGCGTGGTCAGCCTGTTGCTTGCGCCACTGGTCTTCTGGGGCAGCAAAAAATTGATACTGGTTTACCGCACCAAAGTGGTTGAACGCTTCAGGAACAGTCAATGGTGGAAGCTGTGGTCGGGAACCGTGCTGTTCAAATGGTATGTGAATTATGAAAAACTCCGCGGATAAGGCCATTCCGGCGGCCCGGCCGACACCGCGCAACAAGGGGCCGATACGCTTCGAGGCGATCGTCCCGCTGGCCATCGTGATCGGCGTGCTTGCGCTGTACTTCACGTTGTTCTTCGACGCCCATTTACGGCGCGCGCTTGAATACGGTGCGACATCGGCGAACAGGGCCGAAGTGGATATCGGCAAGCTGGACACCAGCCTGTGGCATGCGTCGGTGATGATCGGCAATATCGAGA
Source organism: Burkholderiales bacterium (assembly GCA_038329705.1). GTDB lineage: Bacteria > Pseudomonadota > Gammaproteobacteria > Burkholderiales > Gallionellaceae > Gallionella. The sequence continues at coordinate 26,243 of JBBQNH010000005.1, forward strand.
TGACCGATCCCGCCCAGCCCGGCAGGAACCGCGTGCAGATCGGCTCGATCGATTTTCGCATGCTGTGGGATGCCCTGTTACGCGGCAAGGTGGTGATCAACGAGGCGTCGATCAACGATGTGCAGATCGATACGCCGCGCAAAAGTGCGGGCCGCGTGCTGCCGGTCAAGGCAGGCGGAGATGGGTCGGGCTATGGCAACAAGATTCTGGCGCAGATGAAAGAAGAATTTTCCGGAAATGTGCTGGGCGATCTCGCCGCGATCGCAGCAGGTGCCAACCCCAGGGAACAGTTGGCCTCGATGGGTGACGACCTGAAAAGCAGCGCACAGATCACCGCGCTGGAAAAATCACTGGACGAAAAGAAACAGCAATGGCAATCGCGTATCGCGGCCTTGCCCAAAGCCGGGGACTTCACGGCACTGCAGCGCCGCCTGTCCGGCGTAAAACTGGATAATCTGCAGGACGTTGCGCAGATCCAGTCATCGCTGCAGGAACTGGCTGCGATACGCACCGACTTTGACGCAAAATCCAAACCGGTGCGTGACGCCACCAGCACCCTCGGCAGCGACCTGGCGGCGGGCAAAGAGTCCCTGTCCGGTCTGGACAAGATCGTGAGCGAAGATGTGCGCAGCTTGCAAGCCAGGATGCATTTGCCCTCGCTCGACACCCGAACATTGTCGCGTGCATTGTTCGGCATGGATGTGTTGGGCAAGGTACAACAGGCGCACGGCTATATGGAACAGGCGCGCAGCTATATGCCGGTGAAGGGCGAGAAAAAGACCGCAGCTCCGGTACGCGCGCGCAGCAGCGGGCACGATTACGCATTCGGCCGGACCAACAGTTATCCGCGTTTCTGGCTGCGCAAAGCTCTGATCAGCTCGCGATTACAGGGTGGGGCAAGCGCACTGTCCGGTCAGATCCTGGACGTTTCAACCGATCAGTCGCTGGTCGGCCGCCCGATGGTGGCGACAATCAAGGGTGACTTCCCGCAGCAGGGTATCTCGGGCGTCAGGGCGGAACTGGTGATAAATCACCTCACCTCTGTGCCGATCGAACGCCTTTCGATGGAAGTTGCGCAATACGGGGTGGCCGGCCGTTCGCTGGTCAGCAGTCCGAGTGTCGAACTTGGCTTCGCCCAGGCTGAAGGTTCGGCAAAATTCTCCGCCCAGTTGCGCGGGGACAATGTCGACGTACTCATGGCCAATCAATTCAGCAAAGTGGCATTCGAAACCAAAGCACAATCCGATGTGGTGCGGGAGATGATGAACGCATCGCTGTCGGGTCTCAATTCTGTAAACCTCGATGCACATGTGAGCGGAACCTGGTCCAACCTGGATTGGAAACTTTCCACCAATATTGCCGACGCACTGGAGCGCGGCATGCGCCGTTACCTGCAAGGCAAAATGGATGAGGCCAGGGCGCGTATCGCTGCTATGGTGAACGGCAAGATCGCCGAACAGCGCAAACGCATGTATGCACGACAAGCCGAAATAGAGTCCAGTCTGAAATCCGCGCTGGCGGAACGCCAGGCGCAGGTAGACAAATTGCGCGCCGAACTGGATGCCGCGCGCGATAAACTGGAAGAGCGCAAAAAAGCATTCCTGGGTGCACAACAGGACAAGCTCAAACAGGGCTCGGACAAGCTGCTCGATAATCTGCGCAAGAAATTTTAAAGATACCGTACCGGATCGACCGCGTCCAAATCCGAATATTCGTGTTCGATTTTACTCTGATCGCTAATTACATTGCGTGTAGCGTACAGCAAGGCGAATGCGTTGAAACCAAGATAAACCAGATAGCTGACCAGATACAGCAATGCAGTTCGTTCCAGCGACATGCCGTCGGCATACAACCACAACAACAACGCATAAAGCGGGAGCGACAATATCTCCCCTGCCATGATCAGTAAGGTACGGTGCGCGGCGAACAGGCCGAACAGGAATACCCACGAAGCGATGCGTAACCAGCTCCCCACCATGATCAGCGCGGCAGTCTGATTGCTTACCACAAAGCGTGTGTCATACAACAGCGCCAGCATGCTGCGCTGGTTGAAGTAGATCAGCAGCAGCATGAATGCTGCCGGTATCAACAGCAGCAGCCCGGCACGCATGACCTCGTGCTTGAATCGCGCCGAACCGAAAGTGCTGCTGAAGCGCGGCAGAAAGATCAGCGACAGCACCCCCGCCGCAGTGGCGGTCACCCACTCGGTGGAACGCCACAATGCCTGCAAAAACCCCACATCGCTCCACGACAGCGAATCCGACAGGATACCGCGCACCAGCAGCATCGAAACCGGACTCATGATGCCGATCGTCAGGCCGACCGGCACGAACCTGACCAGCTTGAGGAAATACTCCCGGTCTTTCTCATAGACTTCTTCAGGTTGCGACAGCTTGTATAAATAGCGCCAGATCACCAAACCGAAAACGGCCAGCAACAGACTTTGCGTCCACATCAGGCCCGGCAAGGGCAGCCCGAACCATGCACCTGCCGCCACCAGCAGTAAAATCACGCTGGTCAGCAAAGTCAGTGCCAATATGCGCTGTTGCAGGTGTTTGCCCAGCCAATACGCACTGAGTGTGCCCGGGACGATGGTGATACAACCGGCCAGGGCAGCCAGCACGAATAATGCCGCTTCGATCCGGCCCTGGGTGAGCCAAGCCGACAGCTCGGGCGATGCCAATGCCACGATCACCGCAACCGCCAGTGAAGTGCCCAAACCCAGTTTGAGTGCGTCACGCAATAAACTACGCTCGTCGCGCGCCATGTTCACCTGGGTGATCAACACCGTCAGCCCCTGCAATACACCCGCTATCGTTACCGCACCGACCAGCTCTACCACCGATTGCAGCTGCGCCCACAGCGCAACCGTGGCGGGGCCGTTGGACAATGCCAACACCTTGTCCAGCCCGGCCCGGCCCAGCAGATCGATCAGGATGATGGCGAATGCGGCAAACACGCTTTGGATGGAAGTCAATGCAGCCTCCTTTGGTTGTCGAACCTATGATCCGCTGTCGTCCATGCCAGATGCAAAACACCGCGCAGGAAGTCAATGCATACTATGTGCGTTAGCGTACAGTGCATCCGGATATTTTCAGATAATCTGAAAATATCCGGAACGATGCGCCTCTCATGTTCATTCTGTTCCTTATACGTCCTTTACGGCGAAAAGAAACAGGCAGTTTTTGGGTCCAGACACGAAAGTATCTCGGTAATTCCGGATCGATGATAACTCACCCCACTTCAAGGAGAACTATGATGACACAACAACACTCGCAATTCACGCGCTGGACCAGCCGGTTGGTCATGATGTGCATGCTGGTCCTGGGCATGCCGCTGCAACCCGCTTTCGCAGGTATCGTGGATACCGACCGGGCGGTATCACATCAACTGGCCGGGCAAGAACGCGCCAGGATCAGCGCGTTCATGGACCGCCAGGATGTGCTCGCCCAATTGCAGACGCATGGCGTGACAAAGAAGGAAGCGCAAGCGCGGGTGCTTGCACTGACCGACCAGGAAGTACACAACATCGCCGGGCAACTGGACCAATTGCCTGCCGGTGGCGATAGCATCCTCGGCGTCCTGCTCACCATCTTCATCGTGTTGCTGGTAACGGATATCCTCGGCTTCACCAAAGTGTTCCCGTTCACCCGCGCTATCCAATAGCGATATCGCATGCAGGGTCACCCGCCCGAGCGCAGGTGACTCTGTCAATGCAACACGGTGTACACGCATTTTTGCCCAGCGTCGTCATCTTGAAAGGAAAATCATGAAAGCCCTGTCAGCCGCATTTTTTGCGTTACTTGCCCTTGCCAGCCTGCCTGCCCATGCCGGACTTGCCATCATCAACCTCGGCATCAGCGGCGAGATCAGCCCGGGAGTCTATGGACAAGTACAGCTGGGTAACGCTCCTCCCCCACCGGTTGTCTACGCCCAGCCGGTGATCATTGTCCGTGAACGTAATCACGATAATGATCGGCCATTGTATCTGCATGTACCGCCGGGTCATGCGAAGCACTGGTCCAAACATTGCCGCGAGTACAACGCCTGCAACCGGGAGGTGTATTTCGTCAGATCGGCGGAATATGAGCCTGGTTACAATGCCCGCGAATACCGCAAGCACCATAAGGACAAAGACCGCGGACACAAGGACAAAGGCAACCATGACCGTGGACGCCGGGACTGAACCATGCAATAGCATGTTGTACAAACGACGAGGCCAGCGTAACGCTGGCCTCGTCGTTTGTACTTGCCCGGAAAATTACATGGATTGCGATTTTCCGGTTATGTCCATCTTCTTGACGCCGTGCAACAGGGGCATAGCATCGAAATATTCCTGGCGTGTCACTTTTCCATCCTTGTTGGCATCGACATCATCGAAATATTTGCTCAACATCGGCATATTCACAGCTTCATCACGATCCAATCCGCCATCATGATTAATATCGGCGGCGTAGAAACGCCGGTCCAGATGGCTGGTGGCGCTGCCTTGTTCCATACCCTGATTGGGCGGGGGCGGTACTTGATCCTGCATGGCCCGTAATTCGACCGGTGTGATCTTGCCGTCATTGTTGCTGTCCAGATTTTTGAAATGCATCGCGTTGAACGCATCAAATTCGGCTTTTGAGATCGTACCGTCACCGTTACTGTCCAGTTTGCCGAACAACATTCCGCCCATGGCACCCTGTGGCTGTGATTGGGCATGTGACTGACCGTGCATGTTTTCATCGCACGCCTCGCCGCTGGCATGCGCCAAACCCGCACTCATCAGAATGCTGGAAACGACAGCGAGGGAACTTATGGTTTTTTTCATACGGGGATCCTTTCCTAGAATCGGGGTTATTGGGTTGATACAAACTTTATCAAGTTGATAATCGCGTGCATAACAAGGCAATTAGACCATCAAGGTTATATGTCTGAAACCCGGCGCACTAACGTTAAGCAACTTCGCGGGAATATCGCAAGCGGGTGTCAGGCAGGGTGTTCGATGGAAAGTTCCAAACTGGCATCCCGTTCCCCCGGGGTCTCCAAACTGATGCGGCCCAATTTACCGCTGCGGTATTCGGTCAACAGGATCATCGCCGCCTTTTCCAGATCATATTCGCCGCCACGCCCCTTAAGCAGGCAGCCGCGTTTTTTTGCTACAGCTTCAATCACGCCCACGCCATCCAGACGATCTTCGGCGAATCCATAGCGCGAGGCAAGCAGGCCGGGATAGCGCGCAAGCAGTGTGGCGGCAAGAAATTCGGCGACTTCCTCGTCGATGGTGGCATTGCGTCCTATGGCGTGAATGGTGGCCAGCTTGAGGCCGTCTTCCGGTTTTTCAATCTTGGGCCACAACAGTCCGGGCGAGTCGGTCACGGTCATGTGGTCATTCAACTTATGGCACTGCTGCGACTTGGTCACCGCGGGTTCGTCGCCGACATTGGCGACACGGCGTTTTAGCAGCATGTTCATCAGCGTGGATTTGCCGACATTGGGGATGCCCATGATCATCATGCGCAGTGGCTTGTGGGTATTGTCGCGATGCGGCGCGAGCGGCTGGCACAGGTTAGCTACTCGTGCGGCATCGCCGGCGTTCTTGCAACTCAGTGCCACCGCCTTGACGCCGGGCTGCCTGTTGAAAAAATCCAGCCAGGCTTTGGTGACTTCGGGATCGGCGAGATCCGCCTTGTTGAGTATCTTCAGACAGGGCCGCTGGCGGTGCAGGCGCAGCTCCGTGATCATCGGATTGCAACTCGCTTCGGGCAGGCGTGCATCAAGCACTTCGATGACGACATCGGTGAACTCCATCGTCTCGGCCGCTTTTCTGCGCGCCGAGGTCATGTGACCGGGGAACCACTGAATGGACATTTATTGACAGGCTGGTTGGCTAAAAGCGGATTTTACCTTGTACCGCAAGCCAAGTCCTGTTTCATGAAACTCAGACCTGCACCAATAGCCCGAGTTGCGCATTATCGAGATAACACCATCCACCTTCCGCGAGTCCCAGCACATTGAGCTTCAACCCGCCGATCTGCGTGCGATTCAGCGCAATGCAATGGTTTCCCGCTGCGGCCAGCATGCGTTTGACCTGGTGGTATTTGCCCTGCTCCAGCACGATCTCCAGTTGATGCCCGGCAACCATACGGCAAGTCAGCGCTGCCAATGGTGACGGCTCGTCATGCAGTTTCACACCAACCAACAACTTCGCAACCAGTTCCGGGGTGACCGGATCGTGTGTGGTGGCAACGTAGATCTTGGGAACGTGATGCTTGGGCGAAGATTGCCGGTGGATGAACGGCCCGTCATCCGACATCAGCAGCAGGCCGGTCGTGTCGTGATCGAGACGGCCTACCGGCTGCACATCGCGCCGGGTGAATTGCTCGGGCAGCAGGGTCAGCACGCCCGGGTGGTGGCTGGCCTTTCTGGAGCATTCGAAATTGGCCGGTTTGTTCAGCGCGATGTACACGTGCTCACGGTAACACCACGTTTCACCAAAGATACTGAACGACAGCCCGCTGGTCTCGATGGCAGCACGACTATCGGCGACGATTTCTCCTGCAACGCTCACTTCACCGGCGGCGACCAATTCGCCGCACCACTTGCGTGTGCCGAATCCCTGCGATTGCAAGATACGATCCAGATTCAATTTTCCCATGGCCGGACTTTAGCAGATGCGGCGCGCGTTAATGAAGCGTTTCTGCCCCTGAAACAGGATGCATGCAAAGCGTAGTTTCACAATTTCCGCACTAACGTTAAGATACTTCCATGAGCCATCTACTTCCTCTTTCCCGCGTCACCAAGCTGGTTGGGATATCCCGCCATGCCTTGCAGGAAATGATACGCGGTGGCACGCTGGAAACTTTCGACGGGATGGTGGAATTGAACGAGTTGCTGCGCGCGTTTCCGGCAGCAAAATGGGAAGACGATGCGGAATTCCGCCGCGTCACCGAGATCAAGGAAAAAGCCTTCGGCAAGCGCGTGTTCGAACGTGCCATGCCGGACAAGGAAGTATTGTCAGCCCGCCTGAAAGAGCTGGGCAACGAATATGCCGCCACCAAGGCGCTGTTGATGCATTACAGCCAGATGTTGACGTGGCTGGACGAGAAGATCGACGAGATCGAGGAAGAACTACAGAGCAAGGAAACGCGTCACGCACTGCACACTTTGCGCGCATTCATCGTGCGCCAACTGGCTGAAATTCCGCCTGATGCCGCAAAGGTTCAGGCGATCATCGCACAGGAAAGGATACTCAGGATCATGTCGGCTCAAGTCACCATCCAACCCAGCGGGCACGAATTCACCGTCGAGGGAAATGACACGCTTCTGGAGGCCGCATTGCGTGCCGGGGTCTCGCTTAATTACGGCTGCAGCAACGGGAACTGCGGCGAATGCCGGGCACGCCTGATTTCCGGCGAGGTCAAAAAAGTCCATGCGCACGACTTCGTGCTCAGCCAGGCTGAAAAGGACTCCGGCGTGATCCTGATGTGCTCGTGCGCGGCAGTAAACGATGTGGTGATCGAGGCCGGTGTGGCCGGTGCGCGGGATATCCAGTTGCAACGACTGGAAACAAAGGTCAAATCGGTGGAACAGTTCAATCCGCAAATCGCCGCACTGCATCTGCTGACACCGCGCAGTCAGCGCCTGCGCTTTCTCGCCGGCCAGTCGGTGCAGTTGACAGCAAATGGTGTAAGCGGTCGTTATGCTGTTGCCAGCTGCCCATGCGAGGAACGGCGCATCGAGATCCAGGTGGTACGCAAAACGGATGATGCATTTTCAGCGCTGTTGTTCGGTGGAATGAAAGCGCATGACAGCATCGACCTGGAAGGTCCGTTTGGCGATTTCGTGCTGGACGATGAGTCGACGCGTCCGATCATTTTCCTGGCGTTTGGCGTGGGTTTTGCGCCGATAAAAAGTTTGGTCCAGCATTGCATGTCGCTGGATCTGGCCGAGATGATGGACTTGCACTGGCTGGCCGACGATACGGGGCATTACCAGAATAATCTGTGCCGGGCATGGGCTGATGCGCTCGACAATTTCAATTACATGCCACAGTCTCAATCGGATGATATCGAAGCGACTCTGACGGGGATCGTCTCGGGTTATCCGGATTTGCATCGCTTTGACGTTTATGCGGCCGGCACGCCGGAGCAACTGCAGATCGCCAAACGATTGTTCCTGAAACATGGGCTACCGGAACAGCGTTGGCGAGCGGACGCCTATTGATCCGGTCCGGTGAATTCACCGTCCACGTAGAACCATTTTCCATCCTCGCGCACGAACCGGCTGATCTCGTGCAAACGCCCGGCACGCCCGCCAACTTTGTAGCGTGCAACGAACTCTACAATGGCGCGATCGTTTGACTCACGGAGATGTTTTTTTACTTCCAGCCCGATCCATTTCATTTTATCGGCCACCAGATCAAGTTCAGCGGGACGGGTTGAAGCATGCCAGGTGGCAAGCAGATAGGCTTCCAGTTTAAGCAGGTAGGCACTGTAACGGGAACGCATGAGTGATTCCGCATCGGGCGCAGCCATCCCGGCGTGGAAACGCCCGCAACAAGCAGCATAGTCAGCTGCACCACAGGGACAAGGATTGGATCGCACAGCCATTCTCAATCGTTCCGAAAGCTGCCCTGCAAAACGTTCGGTTCGACCTCTATCATGCCCGCATCACTGGTCATCATGATATGCCCTTCCTGTATGGTGCATTGCAGTTGCATGGTGCGGCTGGCCAATGCGGCGAGCGCCAGCGTGGTTTCGTTTGGCAACCTGAGCACGGTGAGGTTGTCCAGGCGCTGTAATTTGCCGCAGCTCTCGTTCCACCAGATATCGGCGGCGCGGCCATAGCTGATGACCACGACCTGATCGGCGCGTCCGCTGGCCTTGCGGATGACTCGCTCGTCGGGCAGTCCCACCTCTATCCAGCGCTTGATAGAACCGGTGAGGTCCCTGTGCCACAGCGCGGGTTCGTCGTCGCTGCTCAGACCTTTGGCGAAGGACAGCCCTGCATCGGCATAGAGCGCGAAGGACAGCAGGCGCACCATCATGCGCTCATCGGTTTCAGAGGGGTGGCGCGCCAGTGTCAGTGCGTGGTCGGCATAATAGTGCCTGTCCATATCGGCGATCTGGAGTACGGCTTTGAAGACGGTTGCTTTGATGGCCATGAGGAATTTGTTCGTATGGATTTGGCAACGGCGCATTTTAGCCCGAATGCATCGTCAAGACCCCGTTGTAGCGGGACGATAGTTCGGCTCAACCTGAGTTTACGGAACATCCCGGCTTGCCGCTTGCCCAACTCGCCTCGGATGGCATTAAAACGCCGTTCCGACTATAATCCGCAGCGATTTTTGAACTTATTGACCGGCATACCCAAAATATGCAGCTATTCACTTTTGGTATCAACCATCAAACCGCGCCGCTCGCCGTGCGCGAGCAGGTCGCGTTCAATCCCGACGGGATGGAGAACGCCCTGCGCGACCTGGTGGAAAACGGTGCGGCGAAAGAGGCGGCCATCCTGTCCACCTGCAACCGCATGGAGTTGTATTGCAACGCCGCTCAACCGGACCACGCCATCGACTGGCTGGCGCAATATCACCAGATGCCCCGCGCGGAGATCGAGCCTTATCTGTATACCTTGCCGCGCGAACAGGCGATAAAACATTCGTTCCGCGTCGCCAGCGGTCTCGATTCGATGGTATTGGGCGAACCGCAGATCCTCGGACAGATGAAACAGGCGGTGCGCCAAGCTGAACAGGCGGGCACGCTCGGCTTCCTGCTGCACAAGCTGTTTCAGCGAACTTTTTCGGTGGCAAAAGACGTGCGCACCCAGACCGAGATCGGCGCGAATCTGGTGTCGATGGCAGCGGCGGCGGTCAAGATGGCCGAACGTATCTTCCCGAGCATCGCCGAACAGAACGTGTTGTTCATCGGTGCCGGCGAGATGATAGAACTCAATGCGGTGCATTTCGCGGCACGTACACCCAAACGCATCACCGTCGCCAACCGTACGCTGGAACGTGCACAGACACTGGCGCGGCGCATCAACGGCCATGCGATCACACTGGCCGACCTGCCTGAACAACTGGCCAAGCACGACATCATCGTCACCTGTACCGCGAGCCCTCTGCCTATCCTGGGTAAAGGCATGGTGGAAAGCGCGCTCAAGGCGCGCAAACACCGCCCGTTGTTCATCGTCGATCTGGCCGTCCCGCGCGATGTGGAAGCGGAGGTCGCCGAGCTCGATGACGTGTTCCTGTACAGCATGGACGACATCGCCGAGGTGGTGAAAGACGGACTCGACGCGCGCCAGGGCGCAGTCAAGGAAGCCGAGGTCATCATCGATTCCAGCGTGTCCGATTTTCTGCACTGGATGGAATCACGCGAAGCGGTGCCGACCATACGCGCGCTGCGCGATCATGCCGAACGCAATTGCCGTCACGAACTTGAGAAAGCGCTGCGTCTGCTGGCCAAAGGCGAAGAACCCGAAAAGGTATTGGAAACCATGAGCAGGAGCCTGACCAACAAATTCCTGCACGCGCCCACCCACGCACTGAACCATGTGCAGAGCGGTGACCGCGAAGCCTTCCTGGAGGTGATCCATCGTCTGTATGACCTCCACTCCGAAGAGTAAACCCCAGCCGAATGAATCCCAGTATTAGTACCAAACTCGCGCAACTTGGCGAGCGTCTTATCGAAGTCGACCAGCTACTGAGTACCGAAGAAGCCACCAGGAACATGGAATCGTTTCGCAAGCTAAGCCGCGAACGTGCCGAACTCGAACCGGTGGTGGTGCTGTATCACGCCTACCAAGCCTGCCAGGCTGACATCTCTGATGCTCAGGGTATGATCAACGATCCGGAAATGCGGGAGTTCGCCGAGGTCGAGATCAAGCAGGGCGAGGAACGCCTGATACAACTCGATGCCGAATTGCAAAAACAGTTACTGCCCAAAGACCCCAATGACGAGCGCAGCGTGTTCCTGGAGATACGCGCCGGCACCGGCGGCGACGAGGCTGCGTTGTTTGCCGGCGACTTGTTCCGCATGTATACGCGTTTCGCCGAGCGCAAGCGCTGGCAGGTGGAAGTGATCTCGGAAAGCTCCGGCGAGATGGGCGGCTTCAAAGAGGTCATCGCGCGCATCGTCGGTCAGGGTGCATACTCGGTGCTGAAATTCGAATCCGGCGCGCATCGCGTGCAGCGTGTGCCCACCACCGAAACCCAGGGACGTGTGCATACCTCGGCGTGCACCGTGGCGGTCATGCCGGAAGTCGACGAAGTCGACGATGTGGTGCTGAATCCCGCCGATCTGCGCATCGACACGTTCCGCGCTTCCGGGGCAGGCGGGCAGCACATCAACAAGACCGATTCGGCGGTGCGCATCACCCACTTGCCGACCGGCGTGGTGGTGGAATGTCAGGACGGACGCTCGCAACACCAGAACAAAGCACAGGCGATGCGCGTGCTTGCGGCACGCATCAGGGACGCGCAGGTTCACGCGCAGAATGCCAAGACCGCCGCGACGCGCAAGAGCCTGGTGGGCAGCGGCGACCGCTCCGAGCGCATCCGCACCTACAATTTTCCGCAGGGCCGCGTCACCGACCACCGCATCAACCTGACGCTGTACAAGATGGATGCCATCATGGACGGCGACATCAGCGAGTTGACCGGTGCACTCATGGCAGAGCACCAGGCCGAGCAGTTGGCTGCAATGGCGGAAGATGTCCTCCAGTAACCTCCAGGCGATACTGCAAAACCACAGCAAGCGGCTGGAAGCCCCACTGAATATCGATTCCAGCAGCGCACGCATAGAGGTGCAATGCCTGTTGCAAGCCGTGCTGCAGGTGAATCGTGCCTGGCTACTCACCCACCCGGAACAATCACTAGACGCAGGTCAGTATGCCCGGTATTTGGCATTGCTCGAGCGGCGCCTGGCTGGCGAGCCGATCGCCTATCTGCTGGAAAAAAGAGAGTTTTACGGGCTGACCTTCAAGGTGTCCCCGGCGACGTTGATCCCGCGTCCGGAAACCGAGTTACTGGTCGAGCTGGCTTTGCAGCGTATTCCCCGACAAGGCCTGTACCGCTTGCTGGACTTGGGAACTGGCAGCGGCGCAATCGCCTTAAGCATCGCACACGCACGCGACGATGCAGACGTGATCGCGGTAGATGCATCAACGACTGCGTTGGAAGTGGCGCAGGTCAATATGCAAACGCTCAACCTCGGCAATGTACGTCTGAGGCAAAGCGACTGGTTCTCGACCCTGGAGGGAGAGCGTTTCGACGTCATCGTTTCCAACCCGCCCTATATCGCTGCTGAAGATGCTCATCTCGCCCAGGGCGATGTACGCTTCGAGCCTCACGATGCGCTGGTTTCCGGCTTGGACGGCCTGGACGACATCCGGCATATCTGCGCGCAGGCCAAAGCTCATCTTCGTCCAAACGGATGGCTGTTACTGGAACATGGCTATGACCAGGCAGCCGAGGTTCGCGCGCTGCTGTCACAATCCGGCTTTGCAGGAGTCTTCTCCGCACAAGATCTGGCCGGTATCGAACGGGTGAGCGGTGGCAATCTGGCGACATCAACGAAATCGGCAGGCTGAGCCTGCCGATTTTGCTATTTAACAGTAACGCTCGTTACTTGGATTTTGCACAATTCTGCTGCATTTCCTCGCTCATGTTCAACAGGAACTGCAACGAGTTCACGGTTTTTTCATCCGTCATGATGTGCCACAGGCTGCCGATACCGCCCTTGGCTGGTTGCGCCTGACTATTTTTCGCGGCGTTCTCCAGACAGTTCAGCATACCGGTCATCATTTCGAGGCGCTCCAGCAATTGCGGCAGGCTGGTGGCGATTCGTTCCAGTGCGCCGGTGGATTCGAGGCGTTCCATCACTTCCACCAGCCGCCAGAATCCGCTGCGATTGACGCGGTCAAGCAGCGACATCCCTTCACCCAGTGTTTCAGCCATGCGTCCGATCATTTCATCGGTGAGTGCATCCTGCGCGGCATGATAAACGCGGGCAAGTTGCGAAAGCCGTTCAAGATCGCCGTTGTTGACCATTTCGGCAATCGCCGGAATCGCCTTGCCCAATCCGGCACGCCCCGCCTTGTCGATCAGATCGAGCGCTTCCGCTGCGGAGCCGGCCAGACGCCCGACCATTTCATCGGTCAATGAATCCCGGCCGGCCGCGATCACGCGTTCGAGCTCGAAACTCATGGCGGCCTTTTCATCTTTGATTTCTGCGTTCATGTCACACCTCCACGTTAAAGGAGTCCGCGCGCGGATATCCAGTAGAGCTTGTTATAGGCCATCTTGAACCAGTGCACCGCCTTGGTCGGCGCTTTGGGATCGGGCGGGTTCTTGTAGTCGAACATCGCATAGCTCGCGCGATCTTTGCCGGCTTCGATGAAGCAGAATACCTTGCCGTCGTATTCCCTGACCGGGATGCCGATCTTGATTATGGCGGCCAGATTCTCGCCCAGCGTATCTGCCTCAAAGTGCGCGGTAGAGCCCGCCTTGCTGATCGGAATGTTGGTAGTGTCGCCGAGCACGAACACATTGTCGCGGCCTTCCATGTTCAGCTTGGTCTTGTTGGTCGGGATCCAGCCACTCTGGCCCATGCCATTCTTCTCGATCACCTCCATACCCTTGTGGGCGGGGATGGTGATCAGCAGGTCGTACTTGATTTCGCTGCCCTCCTCGCTCTTCAGCACCTTGTTCGCGGCGTCCACTTCCTTGATGTTGAAGAACGTCTCATACTTGATGCCCAGCTTGTCCATTTCGGGTGCGGCCCATTTGGCGACGTTCTCCAGGCTGTGCACGCGCCCGATCGGGTAGGTGTACAGGATTTCCACCTTGTCGGACATGCCGCGGTCCTTGAAGTAATCGTGCAGCATGAAGGTGATCTCCAGCGGTGCCATCGGGCATTTGTGCGGCACTCCGACGGTGATCACCACCTTGCCGCTCTCGAACGATTGCAGGCGCTTGAACATCTTCAGCGCAGTGTCCTCGGTATAAAAAGTCTCCGCACCCTCGACCATGCCGGGTACGCCTTCCGGGAACATGCGCGAACCGGTGGCGATCGCCATGTAGTCATAATCGAAAGTCTTGCCGCTCTTTGTTTTGACCTGATTGTCGTCGAGCTTGAATTCCTCGACCGGATCGACATGGAACTCGATACCCGGCTCGAGCAGGCTGGCCTGGTCGCGATACAGTTCATCGGGAGTGATCTTGCCAACGGCCAGATAGAGCAGGCCGGGCTGGTACATGTGTTTTTCGGAGGCCGACAGCATCGTGATACGCACCTTGCCGGTCTTGAGTTCGCTGGTCAATCGCCTGGCCAGATTGTTCGCCAGTATCGTGCCACCCATGCCGCCACCAACAATCAATATCCTTTTCATGTTGCCTCCTGTCAGTTGTTGTTTCACCAGCAAATCATGTCTCCCCGAAGCACCCTATTTTTTCTTGCGCATCATGATATGCCACACACCTTCAGCTTCGGTCGTCGAAATGTATTCGTGCCCGACCTTGTTGATCCATTCCGGGATGTCGTCCGCCGAGCCCTTGTCGGTTGACAACACTTCCAGTTCATCCCCTACCTGAGACACTTTCAGTGCCACGATCAGTTCCATCAGCGGGCCCGGACAAAAGCTACCGCGTCCATCAACAATCTTTTTCTCAGCCATGCTGTTTTCTCCAAATTTTAAAAAGTCCAAACCTGCCCGTCCTGTGCATCGTGAAGAAACTTGGTCAGCCCGGTCGCATTCTGCAAATAGTCTTCCAGGCCATCCTGCTTGACACCGAGCACATCCATCGCCATGGAACACGGATAAATCCTGGCGTCACCCAGTTCGACGGCCTGCTCGAACAATATCTTGAAGTCAGGTACCTTCTTGCCTGCCATCAATTTGCCCATCTCGCCTTCATGGGGTGCTTTCGCAGTATCGCCTTTGGCAAAGTACGGCAGCGCATTCATCGACAGAAAAACCACTACCTCCTGTCCGCTGACGGCCCCCACCGAGGCCACCATTGCTGCCATCTGCAAACGTTCCAAAGAACCGGATACGACCACGACACAAATCTTGCTGGTTGACATTGTAGTACTCCGAAGAAGAGGAATCCTGTTGGTGAATCCCATGATACACCGAGAGAAATTTATCCCAGTTGCCTCAGGATATCAACGGAGTAAATTACGCATATATTAGTTGTATACGTAGCAGGGACTCCATAAACATTAGCATCCATTAATATGGATCTTGCGCGGTTATGAGGTTACTCCAACTGTTTAATATCTGCATCTCTGACTTCACCACCCCGGGCTAATCACCCATGCTGATTCGAACATTGCGTGCGCTTTGCGCCCACGAATGACCGAGCGGAACTGTCTTGACTATACCGGCGACATCTTCCAGCAGCACTGCTTCAGTGCCCTCTCCTCTGGAAACCATTACGTCATATACCCTTTATCGGTCAGAACGGAGCGGAAGGAATGCCGCCGCCCAAGCAAACCAGCACATCGAGATGGCTGTCGTGGTAATTGCCGACAATCACATCGGCCATCTCCAGCAACTTGCCGCCGACCGGCATGCAGTCCGGTTTGTCACGACTGGCGCCGGGAAACGTGCCGCCGCAGATCGCGGAGTTCAGCCCGGGGCTGCCACCGCCGGAAGTGAGGATTCCGATGTGTTAGGTCACGTGGAGGGCTATTCAAGCAGTAAGGGTGCATGATTAACCATCGCTATGCCACAGTCAATGTCTGCAGTCGCATGCAATCTGTATTTTGGCCGGTCTGACAATTCAAAATTGTCACAATAGAATTTAGAACACTGGATGTTTATTCTCAACTGTAATGCAATGGTCAAAACCGACCCAGTCTGGACTTTCCCTTTGCTCTTGGGGTGATCTAGTTGCCGTCCAACTCCAGTATTTCGATCAGACCGAATCCAGGCAAATGGTAGAAGGAAACGAACTTGTGATTGAAAAGAATAGCGGGCTTCCTGGAAGACACACACAGCTGCCTGATTCCTTTGGCCTTGAAACTTTCCAATACGCCGGCCAGATTTGAAGTTTGATAACAAAGGTGATAAATCATTTCCGGACTCCTGCTCAAGATCGAATCCAGGGGGCCGGGGCCGTCACCGGGCGTTATCAGTTCTATATCCGGCATAGTAGGGGAAACGCACATGCGCACATGCGCATTCTGTTCGGGATCATAAATGCGGGTGCCGTTGGTATATCCTGTCGCCGACAAGAATTTGAGTGCGGCTTCCTCTTTGCGCACTGCAAGTCCAAAATGATGGAATTCGAAATCATCCATCGCGATATCAGGACTTTCCAAGTACGTAAGCGACACTCACCGGAAGCTTCTTGTTCATGCACTCGGCCAGCGACATCCCCTCGTAAGGCAAGACAAGCTCATCGCGGATATTCAAGCCGCTTTCCTCTATCAATTCCACCACCTGTTCTGTTGATTCAAAGAGGTAGATGTGGTCTATAGCCGGTGTGTTGATACAAGTAGTGACGAATATATATGCGTCGTCGCGCGCCATTTCTGCCGCCTTGCTCAGGAAAAGGGTAGGCTGCTCTACATGTTCCAGCACTTCGCCGATGACTATTGATGCATATTTTTCTGACGACGGATGCGCCGACAGGAAATCCATATGCTCCAATATACATAACGAGCTTGCTTTCGGAATATTGTATTCAATGATGCTTTGGGTCATTTTGATGCTGGTTTCGCTAATATCAATACCGTGAAAGCTATCGTAAGAGGTCAATTGCATGGCGAGCATCATGTTTGCGCCATGCCCCGGACCGACCTCAAGGTATTTTCCCCTGGTTGTCCGGGGCAGGGTATTTGAAAAGAATCGGTATATATCCAGATGTCTGGGCCACAGGTAAAGTGTAAGCGCCAGCCCATACATGTATTTTTCCATATAAGGTTCATTCAAATAGACGCCTTCGGCAACATCGCTAAAGCATGAATAACGATATTTTCCATGTTTCTGGAAATATACCTGCTCCTTCAAGGTGTCATATGCAATGGTCAGATAGCACTCTGCCAGGTAGGTGACGCTTAACCCCGCATTCACACAATAGGCAATGTAGTGATCAAGCTGCGCCATCTCATCAGCACTTATATATGCCAGCGCCAGATCCAAATGTCTTTTGTGTACCGGGCTCTGCGCAACGATACATGAAACCAACTCATGCACGACACTGGACGAATTGTTGGAAATGTTCATTCAGTTACCCGCACGACGTCAATAACCCTGATAGACAAAGGCAATGTCTTCCACGGATACAACTGTTGCTATCCCGATGGCCAATGCAAAGTAGAATCCCCAGCTCATCTCAATGAGGTATTTTTTCAATCTTGCCTCCCAGTGTGTTCTGAATTTGCGTGGCAAGGAAGTCAGGCAACTTACCAGAGTCCGTGTAATGATAAAGGTCTCCAAACTTCAGGCTGGCTGTTACCTCGGCAGGCAATCTGAGGTCAAACCTGATATTGGGCGCGGGGTTTGCAAAATATTTCTGCAAACCGTTCATGACAGCAAGGTAACTATCGGTGTCAGCCTGACTCGTCATCAGTTCCGGGCTGGCGGGAGCGAGATAGATATATGTTGGGATACCGGACTCGGCCAAACGTTCCAGCGACTGTCTCAAGAAATATTGACTCCAGGAATTCCCGTCCGGATTTGAGACTCTCATCAGTTTCCGCACCCGGTCCCCATGCCATTTCCCGCCCATATCCAGCCAAAAGTCCAGGGGATATTTGAAATAGACATCGATCAATTCATCGGGTTTACCCGCATGCGTCGGGGTTGCGGGTGATGATGAGTCGTGCACAAACAAGCGGTGATATCCCAAATTGTCGCGAATCAATTGAAATGAGTCTCCTACGAGACTAAATGCCGTATCCCTTGGATAAGCAAGGAGCGAAGAAAATATCAAGTGATCGAAACCAAACCCGCGGCTATTCAGCGCCGTGCCAAAACGGGTATCGGCCTGTGCTATCGCATATCCGTTGAACACCCAGAACGGATTCACAGTCATCACGATTGCATCGGGTTTCTGTGCAATCGCATCAACCAATAGCGCATAAGTGTCCGCTTCCCTGCGGCCTTTCATGTAATAAAACAGAATGTTCAGCTTCTTATTGTCTCTGCCCAGCGAACCCATGACTTGGACAGGGAGCGCCTCGATCGATCTCGACCCGGTTAACGGGTCGATACCGTTCACTTTCGCGGATGAATCCGCAATCCAGGCAATTGTCGTGTGGCTGCCCGACATGTCTGGTTTCTTGCTTATCCATTTGAGATCACCCTCTTCCATCTTCATTGGAATAACGTCAGGCCGCCCGGATACAACGGGATCTGTCCTGGTGGGTTGCGGTTCAGGTAAAAGAATGGCAGACAAATAAAGAAACAAACATGTCCACACTGCAATGCGCAATATTCCCCACAAAGTGGGTTGATAGGTCATCTTGTTGAAAAGCCTGTTCATCATTGAAGTCCGATCACTGCCAGGTAGAATTCTATTAATTTATTGACAGGTAAAAATAGCAATGGAAAACTGATCGTAACAAAAATATAAGTGGCCACACGCGAAACATAATCATGCCATTGCGGGAATGTAGCATCTCCCTTCCAGCCAAGATAGATGCGGTGCGCGACAAGCCCCATGCCGTGATACAACCCGAAAATAACCAGCGGCAGGGTTATGTCATGCCACAGGGCGATCACCATGATAGTTGCCAGGGTCGCGCGATATTGTGTGCGGGGCCGGTATCCCCCAAGCGGTACAAAGATATTCCGCTGTGCAAACCGGGTGAGGCTCATATGCCAGTGGTTCCAGAATTCCTGGATGTTGCGTTTAAAGTACGGGTATGAAAAGTTTTCTTTCAAAACATATCCGAACAGCCGTGCTGCACCAATTGCGATATCTGAATAGCCCGAGAAATTCAGATAGAAATACCAGCTGAACATGAACATGCCGACCCAGATCTCCCAGGTTTGCATCGAATCAAACAATTCAAACACATCCGTACTGTCTCGCAACCAGAATGCAAGCAAAAATACCTTTATGAACCCGGTTGCGATGCGCTTGCTGCCTTCAAGGATATACTCCGGTACAAAGGTATACAGGGCATCGCCCTGACGCTGGATCTCTTCATATTCTATGATAGGGCCGACAACCTGGACCGGCGGAAAAAAACCGTAGAAAAACACCCGGTCGAATGTCAGTGTGGAAATTCGCCCAACGTATGTCTTGATCAGCAGGTCGATCGCCCGGAAGGTGGCAAAGGATACCCCAACGGGAATGATGATTTTGCGAACCAGGTCGACCTCCCAGATCCATTCCGAGAATAGCCGGATGCCGTGATTGGTGACCAGATTGAAGAAGACGACAAAATCTTCGCCCACGATTTTCCATGCAAGCATTGGCACAAGCAACACTGCGACAGTAACAAACAATAATGAAGATGAGAATCGAACTTGAGAAAATCTGGCAACCAGATTTTGCAACAGAAAGACCACCACCCAAAAGATCATATAGAACAGCAGTAGTCTCGGGGCAATGAAATACAGAAGATACATGCCAGTAATCGTCATCAGCCACCTGCGCATTACCGGCGATGGCAATAGGAAATACACCGGCAAGCTCAAAGCGGCAAGCGACAAAAGATCAAAAAAATAGTTATAGGCCGAAAACGACAGATTCATAATTAACTTTGTTGGAGAGGTCAGGTTTTTTGCCTGGCGTGAATCGAAATGTCACACACCAGGCCTTGAGACAGTGTTTTAACAACAGATACATCCGCGTGCCAATCTCCGGATTGCCGATCGGGCTGAAATCCATGCTTAGAGTAGAAATGTTCGGTTTGGGAATTTTTTAGGGTGGGGATAAAACGTCCAACCAGCTTGCATCCGCCCTCTTGATCAACCAAGTCTGCGATAGCTGAAATTAATGCGGTTTCAACATCGCGCCCCAGCACGCGACAACTTAATAATAGCGTGTCTATGAACCAAATGTCCCCTGATTGTTGTTCCAAAATACCCACCCCGACCAGTCCATAATCGCCATACCTGTCGGATACATTGGCCGCCAACACGCGATGTTGTCCGGATAGCACCAGCGCCTCAATTTCGTTTTGCGCTCTGCGGATAGTCGTCAAGTTGAACTGGTTGGTTTTATTGACCAGTTGTGTCACCCGTGCAACATGTTGCGGATCAACCTCGAATACGGACAATCGCAATGCCAAGCTATGCTTAAACTCCTCTTCGGTAAGCGAAGAGCTTTCCTGCTCTCGTATTTGTGCCGCACGCATCATGCCGGCACGGTTGCGATCCTCCTCGGTCATCTGTGCTTGATCGAACCAGCCTGTGCCAGTGAGAATCATCGGGAAGTCGGCGATTTCGTCGGTCACGGTGATGCAAACCACTTCGGGCAGCCGCAGCTCGACCTCGGCAATTTCTTTCCTGTTATCATCAATAAAGACCAGGCTGTCCAATCCGATATTCAATGTTTTGGCGATACGCTTCAGACTTTCCACCTTTGATTCCCAGCCTATTTCAAAACAAGAGATATCCGCTTGCCGCAATACCATAGCATCATGATTATTAAAAACAGCCAGCACATCATCCGGATTGTTCTTGCTGGCGACGGAAAGCAGGATGCCGCGCTGATGCAAGCGCTTTAGTTGAAACTGAAAGTCTCGATAGACACGACCCGGAAAGTCATCGCCAAGCTGGATCCCGGCAATCCCGTCCTCGCCGATAATACCGCCCCACAAGGTGTTATCACAATCAAGGACGATGCACTTTCGTGCACTGCGTTTCTGGGCAAGAATGATCCTTGAAACCATCCAGGCCATCTCGGCCAAAAATATTTCGCGGTAGGGTTGGCGATACATGTACCACTTTCTTGCGTCATGGGCAGTGGTCATACCATGCAGCAACAACAATGCCTGCAGATCAAAAGTTTGTGTCTGACGCAGCGCGGCTATTTGTTCTGACCAGTACTCGGAAATAGCCTGGAAGATCCTTGCTCCGAGTTGCCCTTGACCCACCTCATTGGCGGAAAAACCAGGGAACTGGGGAAACGGGGGAGTTGAGACAACAATGATCCCTTGGAACCATTCCCGCAAGCGCGCCAACCCCTCGACAATACGGTCGAGTTCGATTTTCAATTCGGCCTGGAATTTTCCCTCGACAAGTGCGTTCTCAAGTGCTTTGGGATAAACATCCTCTATCCTCCAAATCAGGCAGACAACATCGGGAGGTGCCGCTTTATCAATATAAGATTCCGGCTGGTGGCAGAATTGAAGTACCTGATTATATGGACCTGTCGCAATATTAGCCGCAACCCCTTCCGCCAGAAAATGGGCTTTGAGATACGGAACCAATGGATCAAGGGTGAAACTTCCCGCCAAATATATATCGGTTGACTCCGAGCTGGAAGGTTTCTGGGGTGTCCGCAATAGTTCTTTCAAGTATTGTGGAGAGCGGCTGTTACTCACAACATATCCCGATTTAAAACCCCTTTCTCAATCAGGACGGTCTTGACGATCCCTATCGATTGCATTTTCATAATATCTCTCGTGCTAAGTTCGACCTTGAAAACATCTTCTATCTCCGCCACCAAATGCATGGCTGCCAAACTATCCCACTGGGAAACTGTGTCTGGAGAACTGGCGTCATCCAATGATTCCTCATTCACACCCAGCACTCCTGCAAACAACTTAACGACACGATCAACCATAATTATATCCTTGTATATTTTGAGTGGCTCCCATCAAGCTAACATATTGCTTTTCATGACCAATCAAATACTGCTGCGGGAGAAATCCGGCATAATCTACCTCGCTTTCGAACGGGCGGTCAAGGCAGCTTCAGTTTGCCGGCTTGGCAACAGGTTTGTTGTTGTCGGGATTTGCCGTTGAATGTTCCATGCCATCCCTGACTTTCTTGTGCATTTCCTTGATTTCATCCGGCGACAGGTTTTTTTCAACATGTTCACGCATGGCTTTGCGGCTTTCCGTACGGTGCTTTGAACGTTTTTCCTTGGTCAAACCGGCACCCTTTTCGCTTTTTGATTTTCCCGCCTTGGTGCCTGTCTTCGCGGATTTATCACTCATGCCATCCTTGACCTTCTTGTGCATTTCCTTGATTTCATCCGGCGACATGTTTTTTTCAATATGTTCACGCATGGCCTTGCGGCTTTCCGAACGATGTTCTGTACGCTGCTCGGCAGTCATTTTGGGCGCTTCTTTTTGTATTGTCGAAGCGGCTTTCGACGCGCTAACGTCCGATGCCGATTCATCTGCTGCGGCATTCAGGCTAAAAAAAGTAGCTAAACTTGCTATGAAAAACATTTTGAAGATAGCGTTCATGATTACCCCTTATATTTTATAAGACCCGATACAGCAGTTTGGCGAGAGATGAATAATTTCCCCGATTAACAGCCCAGGATAAAACATCCCGATTCATGTTGCTTTAAATTCGCCACACTTTCACCCCACTCCACGCGATCAACATTAATTTGATCACAAACAAGCATACAGCAATGTATCCCCCTGAAACAGTGATATCAACGCAGCATTGACTTCCCACGGGCTGGTAGTCACCGTTATAGTTCAATTAAGCTGAGCGGAGGGTTCAAAGGGGAAAGAACGATTTGCAGAGGAATTTAGGCAAGAGGCAGTGAGGCAAGTAATTGAACTACTCTGTCACCGACGTTCCGAAACGGCTAGAGGTGTCTGCCCAGAGCCTCTCAGAGCGGCCAAGCCAAGTGATGTGCATAAAGATAAAATCGAGCTGCCTGAAGTAAGACGCGAGAATCTGGGGTTGCGTGCAGAACTATCACAGGCCAATGAGGAGCGCGACATATTAAAAAAGGCCGCCGCGTACTTTGCAAGGACCCACGAGTAGAGTACGCGTATATTGAGTGTATTCGTCAACAGCAAGGCTGTGGCAATCCTGTGTCGTGTTCTGTGTGGGAAATCCAGATTATATGCAGTGAGTTTAAGAATGAGTTCTGAGCGATTCATGGTTGAATTTCACACTCACACAGTTCTGCAAATGACTGCTTGATAGATCAACGAAGATTCGATGCAAAGCAATCCGTTGATAATCAATAGTGGGCACAAGGTTGCCTATCCACTCATTTACCGATCGGCAGCAAGCAACATCCTGATGTCCTGAAGCAGTAATTCAGTTGGTTGGCCGTAACGAGAAAGTAGCAATGGTCGACCATTTGCACCGATCAAAAACGTGCCGTCAGAATGAAACATGGTATAGCTGCCGTTCTTGTAATACTGCTTTTCATAGCTGACACTGAATGATTTGGCTGTCTGTGCGGTTGCTTGTGCATCACCATATAAGCCCAGAAATGATGGGTAAAAGTAGGGAACGAACTTCGCCAGCAATTCTTGCGTGTCGCGTTCCGGGTCGACTGTGATAAACAGCACCTGAACCCTTTCAGCATCTTTGCCAAGCATACGCATAATTTGCGCAAGATCGGCAAGCGTAGTCGGGCATACCAAGGGGCAGTGGGTATAACCGAAGAATAGCACCACCACCTTTCCTCTGAAATCCGCCAGACTACGGGGCTTGCCATTAATATCGGTAAGGTGAAAATCGGCTTTCTCGAGCGGTACTGTCACATCTTGCGCGTGATATGACACCTGCTCCCCGCAGGCAGTGAGCAGCGATATACACAATAACAAAAGTAATTTACGCAGCAACATGTCAACTCCAGTTCAGCCATACACAGCATTTCCCTACAAAAGGGTGGCTTATTTTTTTCGCAAAGATTTATCCGGTAGCATCAGATAATTTTCGCTGCTCTCTTTGCTGCCCCGGAGAAAACGATTAACGGTGATTCCCTGACCATCCTGATCGAACACGATCTCGTAATATTGGTAATTCTTGAATACTTCCTCGAAGTTCAAAGGCTGCCCCGGTTCCCAAGGTTGCTGCACGGGATCGAAATCATTAAAGTAGTACGGAGTTCCAAGCATGAATTTTTCCGAAAACTCCGCCGCGCCAACCGTGTGGGGAAAAGCAAAAAATATCAGCGCCGCAAAAACATGACTCGGGTTAAACACACTCAGCCCCATCAGAAGGAAAAATCCATTTCGGCTGTCACATTTCTGCCCGGCAACAGGAAGTATGAGTAAGCTTTTGAGTCCAGCAGATTATTGATGGCCACGATTCCTTTCACTCCTTTGGCAAACTCATAGCCAAGCTTGGTATTCACGATGGTATGTGCGTCATAGCTGCCCGGAACTCCCTCTACTACATCGGTATTGTGTGCGGTGAAATAAGAGTGGCTTACGTAGCGCACATTCAACGTGCCTGACCATGCACCTTGTTGCGCAGTCAGGACGATGCCGGCGATGTTCTTGGGTGAATCGGTCAAGCGCTTGCCCACGCTGCCGGGATCGGACAGGTTTTCGAGCATCGTCGAATCGATAAAGGCGTAGTTGGCATCGAGATCAAGCCAGTCGGTCAATCTGCTGGTGACACTCAGTTCAATCCCGCGTATCAGCGCCTTCCCGGCATTAATTTTTAGCTTCGTATTCAAAATGGCAGTTTGTTGCGAGTAAATCAGATTGCTGAGTCGGGTTTCATAATAGGTGGCCGTAACTTTTGTTTTCTCGGTGATTCGATGCTCTCCCCCTGCTTCCCAGGTGCTACCACGCTCGGGCTGAAGATTCGGATCACCCGCATAGGTCGTAGGGCCCAAAATGGTTGTTGTATACATATCCTCATTGGTCGGCGCACGTAATGATCTTCCGAAAGAGGCACGCAGCGTCGTCGCCTCGGTTGCCTTATAAACTGCAGACAGCTTGGGGCTGAAAGCGGTTGCACTGCGGCTCGGATATATCGTGGTGGTTGCGGCAGTGCTGTCGCCTTTGGTTTGCCAATGATCCAGTCTACCGCCGAAGTAAACTTTGAGCACATCCGCTGCACTGATTTCATCCTGCGCAAAGATGGAAGTTGTGGTTGAATCGCCGTTGTAACTGCCGGTAACCGCGGTTTTTGCATCAGGATTGCGCCAGTCGGTAAGTGTGTATATTTTCTGATTCGCAGTATCGTTATGTAGTGTGACCCCAGTCACCAGAATCTGCCGAGTGCCTAAAGGGAAGGTTAGCTGAGCTGTGCCATCCAGTCCCGTATTTGGGGTGTCATACAGACTCCCCGAGCCGCTGCTCCAGGTAGCCGTCGAGTTTGCGAACGTAAAACTGTATACACGCTTGATCTGCGCAAAGTCTACTTTCAAGGAATAATCATTGCCCAGAGTACCGTCATAACCCACGAAATATCGTGTGGCCGCTTCATGCAGTGGTGAATTGTTGACAAAATTGGATTCGGTCAGTGCTACACGCTGTCCATTGATATCAAGCGTCCCGCTTGAAACAGGTGCGCCGGTAGTAGTATCTCTGAGATAGGTGTTGAACCGTGTGTAACCCTCATTGGATTCCTCATAGAGGATGCCTGTATATATCCTGGCTTGGTTACTCAGGTTATAAAACAACTTGGCTGTCGCATTGGCAGAGTGCCATGGCGTCGTACCCTTATCACCGATGCGATACGCAGGAACCCCATCCCGGGTAGTGATAGGCTGTGCCCCTGTAACAACTATAGGTCCAGGCGCGCCAGCAACCGGTGTTTTGACGACAAAATCGTTCACATAGCTATTGTGGTTCTGGTATCCGAGTCCGCCAACGAACCCCAGCCCGTTATCCATCTTGTTGCGAAAATATATGCTTGCTTCTTCGCTTCCGGCATCACCCCAGCCCTTCTTAATCTTGGCGGTGAATTCATTTCTGTCCGGTTGTTTGGTGATGATATTGATGACGCCTCCGATGGCATTGCTGCCATACAGTGAGGAAAATGCGCCGGGCACTACTTCGACACGTGCGATGTCATCGATGAATGGAACCTGCCAATTTACTTTTCCGGACCTGGCATCCTGCAAGGGCTGACCGTCGAGCAGGATGAGTGTCCTACTTTGATCCACTCCACGAAGGGACATTCCGCTTGTTCCTGAAGTGCCCTGCGATTGGCCGAACGCACCGTCCCGCAAATACAGACTGGGTACCTGATCGAGCACATCGCCCAATCGCGAGACATTCTTCGCTTTGATATCTTTGGCAGTGACCACCGTTACTGCAGCAGGTGCATCGGAGAGCGAAGTTTTCGTTCGGGTTGGCGTAAACACCACAATTTCCATCGGTCCGGAATTGTTGTCTTCATCTGCGCAAGCTGCCTGGGCCAAACCAAAAATACAACTCAAAGCAAAAACCACGCGCAAATTGTGCGATCGTCTGTTCACCGGAACCACCTCGGATTCATTATGGCATCACTGGATAATCCTATCATCAGTCGCATTTCAGCATGACTTTCGAAAATCATCCCACTGGAAGCACAAACACGTACAACACAATTGAGTCCCTAAAAAAAGGGGCGGGATCATCAACCCGCCCTTCATACACCAGGCGTACCGGCAACTCCTTAGTAGATGTCTTCCAACGTATTGTAGACGTTGAATTTCCCGGTCGGTGTAACGATCCTCGGATCGTCGATCACTTTCTTCAGCTTACGCGTCTTATCGTCAACAACAACGATAGCCGATTTCAAGTTTGCTGCGCTCCAGACCGAGAACCAGACTTCATCGCCCGCTTTGTTGTATTCCGGCTGGACTACACGTTTGGCGCCTTCACCCAGATTGGCCCACTCGGCTATCGGCAATACCTCGAATCCCTTGTCAAGATGGTTGATGTCGAACACCGCAACCGACTGGCTGATCTTGGCATCCCCGTTGAGCGGGGTATCAACCCACAGGTTTTTTGACTTTGGATTTGTCTTGATGAACAACGATCCGCTGCCCTGGCCCGTCAAGGTTCGCACCACTTTCCAGGCATTCTCCTTGTGCTTGACCGGATCGGTGCCAATCACGGAGATACCATCGTCACCCAGATCGCTGGTAGCCCACACCGGTCCGTACTTCGGATCGATGAAGTTGGCGCCACGGCCGGGATGCGGTGTTTTTCCCACATCAACCACGGCTTCCAGCTTGTCTTTCTCGATATCGATCACCGCGATCTTGTTGGAAGCGTTGGCGGCATCCATGAAGTAACGGTGCGTGGAATCCAGGCCGCCGTCGTGCAGGAATCTCGGCGTGTCTATGGTCGTGATCTTCAAGTTATGCAGATCAGAATAGTCAACCATCATCACTTTCCCGGCCTCTTTTACGTTTACCATGAATTCAGGGTGGAAGGTAGAAGCCACGATAGCGGCTACACGCGCTTCCTTGACATACTCATTGGTCTCAGAAGCTATCCCGCTGGTCACCACGATCTTCAACGGCTTCAAAGTGTCACCTTCCATGATTACGAATTGCGGCGGCCAGTAGGTTCCGGAGATCGCATACTTGTCTTCGTAGCCCTTGAACTTGGAAGTTTCGACTGAGCGCGCTTCAACACCGGTCTTGACCGAAGCCACGATGGTGGGTACTTCCATCCACAAGTCGATCAGGTTGATCTTGGCGTCACGACCCGTCACATAGATGTAGCGGCCGGATGCAGATATACGGGAAATATGCACCGCATAGCCGGTTTTGAGTACATTCACAATTTTTTTGCTATCGCCATCGATCAGCGCCACTTCGCCGGTATCGCGCAACGTCACGGAAAAAAGATTACCCAGGTTGAGCTTGTTCATTTGCCTGGTTGGACGATCTTTCACCGGAACAATTTCTTTCCAAGTGGCCATCATGTCGCCCAAGCTCATTTCAGGCGGAGCGACCGGTGTCTGTTGGACGTAACGCGCCATCAGATCGACCTCTGCTTCGGTCAGCTCGCCACCGGTACCAAAATTCGGCATGCCACCAGGTGATCCATAAGTGATAAATGTCTCCAGGTAATCAGTGCCTTTATCTATCGTAATATCCGGTGTCAACGGTTTGCCGGTCGCACCTTTACGCAGCACGCCATGGCAGCCTGCACAACGCTGGAAAAAAATCTTGCTGCCCTTGGCAAACTCGGCCTCGGTGATTGATGGCGCATTGGAAAGCGCATCGTGATGCATCACCTCTTTTTTTTCATCGTGGTGCCTCGCATCTTTTTTTTCATCGTGGGGCCTCTCATCTTCTGAAGAGTAAGCATTGTGAATGGCCAGCGGAAAAGCTGCCATTATGGATAATGCTGCAAGTATATTTTTATAATGCATGGTCATCTCCTCC
Organism: Burkholderiales bacterium; assembly: GCA_038329705.1. Classification (GTDB taxonomy): domain Bacteria; phylum Pseudomonadota; class Gammaproteobacteria; order Burkholderiales; family Gallionellaceae; genus Gallionella. Next base: position 54,474 of record JBBQNH010000005.1, read on the forward strand.
AAAGTTATCTTAATAATTTATCGTTATTGCTGAATCTTCAATGCGCTTGTTATGCAGTCGTTATCGCTAAGCACAATCAATTTCTAATGCGTCGCGACGCTGGCATAGCACGTCAGCCCTCAGTGACTGCAAATGTATCAAGTCTAGGCATCCACGCCAGCCAACTTCTTTCTGGCCAGTCTCTCAGGGATCGCCCCTACTTGGCCAGACCCAAGATAAAAGTAATCAATTCTTTTCTGTCGGCATCGCTGAGTTTAGGCTGCGCAGGCATAGGTACCGGGCCCCATGTGCCTTTACCCCCTTTGGCAATTTTGGTGTTCAGCATATCTGCTGCGCCGGCATCGCCCTTGTATTTGTCAGCAACCGCCTGCCAAGCCGGGCCAACCACTTTTTTGTCAATTGTGTGACAACCGGTGCAGCCGAATTTTTTGGCAAGCGGGGGCATATCGGCAGACATTGCGGCTCCAGCAAACGTCAAACCTGTAACTACTGCGATGCTTGTGATAAAAGATTTCATATCATTCTCCATTGGTAATTAAAAAATTTAGCAGGCTCAAATTGGAAAGTGCGCTTTTTCAAGAAAAGTTCTAAGGGTGAACTGCGTAGCCTGAAGCCTCTTATAGGGCAGAGTAAAATAAAAATCGGCCAGCCAACACACGATTTACTCTTAAAGCAATGCTTACGTAATTCCCGCAATACATGTATTAATAATATATGTATATATATTGCAACATATTCTTAAAACGTGGGCTTGTCAAGAATTAAAGTAGGGGCAAAAAGAATTAAATTTCTCTCATCTCGTTCGGCAGCTTTTAAAATGCGGACGACCTGAGGAATACAGCCACTTCAAAGGGGATGCTACTTTTCTATATCCACTTCCCCAAGACTAAATAGTTGACGAATCTACTCGTCATATTTTCTGTTTTTGCAGCCTGTAATTCAACCACACCAGAGTAGCCAGCAACAGCATCGCCACCGCGTTATGCAAAACCGCCACCGCAAGCGGCAGCCCGAACATCACATTAGTGATTCCGAGCGCAAACTGAAACACCACCAATCCCAGCATGGCCTTGCCGATAACGCGCAGCCCCTGCTCCTTCATGATTCTGAAGGACAGCCAGATTAAATAAAGCAGGGTAAGCAGCGCGCCAGCCCGATGCATCCAATGTATCGCCGTCAGCTTTTCCACTGAAAGCGGCAGACCGTACCTCTCAAGGCTGTATGAAAAATCCATCGGCGGCAGCAATGTGCCTTTGCAAAGAGGGAAATCGGTGCAGGCAAGCGCGGCGAAATTTACGCTTACCCAACTGCCCAGCATGATCTGGATCAGCACCAACACCAGTCCAAACCGCGAAAATCCGCGCCAGCTCTGCTTCACGTCAGCACCGAAATGAGTAACCGATTCCATCTGGTGCAGCGCGATCCATTCCAGCAATATCAACGTGGCACTTCCACCCGCGAGATGCACCGGGACGATGACCGACCTGGGAAGAAACGAAAAAGCCAAGATGCCGAATGCCGCCAGAAATGCCATCAACCCCAACAGAATGGTCGGCAACAAAGGAGATTGACGCAACTCCCTGCGCTTCTGCCATGAAAGAGCGCAGACAGCGATAGCCAGTATCCCAAGCAGCAACCCCACCATATTCTGCAATTTCCACTGCCACGAGGTATGGTCGCGTACTGCATCAGCTCGGGGCGGCTGCCTTTCCTTCAGTGCATTTTGCTCGTAGCAAGTAGGCCAATTTGCACAACCCAGCCCGGCATCGGAAAGCCGCGCATAGGCGCTGAACACCACCGCGCAAAAGGCCAGAACGCAGGAAGCCAGAACAAGTTTCAGATACATGGGATATGCGTCATGTGCGCCGCTACTTTGGGCAGCCGCTGTTGTTGACGCTTCTGTCGGGCATGATGGTTTTGCAAAATATTGTGTCTTGCAAAATGGTGTTGTGCAAATCGGCACCGATCATTGTGGCTTCTGTCAGATTGACGCGGGTAAGGTTTGCATTGACCAGGCTGGCCATCGCGAATACCACCCCGGTTGCATTCGCACCGGTCAGATCGGCTCCTTTAAGATCGACCATTGACAAGTTCGCACCCGCAAGATTGGCCTCCCTTAGGCTGGCGCCCGACAATGTACTTTGGGAAAGATCCGCTTTGACCAGAACTGCACGAGTCAAATTCGCATCATTCAAATATGTCTCGGATATATTAGCTCCTGAAAAATTGGTATCTGACAAATTTGCTTTCATCAGGTTAGCCTCCGTGATCCTGTCACCACTCAGATCGGCACCTGACAGATCGGCACCAGACAGATCGGCACCGGCCAGGTTGGATCTGGTCAGATTTGCACCGGCAAGATTGACGCCGGGGCAACTTGCTCTGCGTTTAATCAGACATCCGTTGATTATTTGGTGCGCATTGGCTGTTGAGAACAGCAATACAGCGACGACCAATAGCCAGGTGACAATTATTTTCACTGGACATTCCTTACGGTCTAAAATATATGACAACCGGATGATGCGCCACCTGGCGATGAGACACAAGCGCCGAAAAATCTCGTCGGAAGTTAGCCGTATTCTTTCAATATCTGAAATAGTTATTTCGTGAACAGTGGCTGCGGGGTTAACGAAATCCTTTTCAAGGAGCAAGTTTGGTTTGACTCGCCTCAAGGTAATCGGTAGTGTCGACTTGGCAATATCGACCACGGCTTTGAACGAAAGAAATTACAATGATCGCTAAGTCTACAGCCCCGATTTGGATTCACCGAACGGACAGCCCCGCCATTTGCCTGTTCACATGCCATGCCGGGGAAAACTTTTACCCCAGACCCGTTCAGCAGCCCAATTCGGGAAGTCTTTCGTGCTGATCCAACTTGCCGTTATGGGCATACTGGCGTCATTGTTGCCAATGGCAATCGTCTGGGTGTCGAGCGACACTGACAAATTCCGCAAGCTGGTATGGGTCACACTTTTCCTCACTTTTGATTTGATCATGTTCGGCGCATTCACACGGCTGACTGATTCCGGCCTCGGTTGCCCGGATTGGCCCGGTTGTTACGGGCAGGCTAATCCACTGCAAGCCCATGCAGACATCAGTGCCGCAGAAACCGCGATGCCGAGCGGTCCGGTAACTGTCATGAAAGCCTGGATCGAGATGATTCACCGTTACCTTGCGATGGGGATCGGAGTCCTGATCGTCGCAATGATGGTGATCTCATGGCGCAGATGGCTAACTTCGAAACGAAAGGAAATGAAATTTTCACCGCTGTTCCCGACAATGTTGTTCGCATTTGTTTGCCTGCAAGGTGCTTTCGGCGCATGGACCGTCACGATGAAACTGCAGCCGGTCATCGTGACCATACATCTGCTGTTGGGCATGGCGCTTCTGGCACTGTTGACATGGTTCGGAACGAGAATGAGCAATCATCCACCCGTTTCGCCATCGGCTTCGGTACTAAGGATACCCGCAGCATCTGCCTTGGTGCTGCTGGTGATACAGATTGCGCTCGGTGGTTGGGTCAGTACCAACTATGCGGCGCTGGCTTGCCCGGATCTCCCGTTGTGTCAGGGTGCGCTATTACCGCACATGGATTTTGCAAATGGATACTCGTTATGGCGCGATCTGGGTATGACAGCACATGGTGAATACCTGCCCTTCCCTGCGCTGACCGCGATCCACTGGACGCATCGGTTTTTTGCGCTTGTCATTGTCATGCTGGTGGCCTGGTTGGCACTTAGGGCACTCAAGATCGATACATTACGCAAGACCGCTCGCTGGCTATTGATCATGATCGCGCTGCAATCTGCTATAGGCATCTCGACTGTGTTCCTGCAGTTGCCGCTGGCATTGGCTGTGGCCCACAATGGCGGCGCAGCACTGCTTATGGTATTGCTGGTCACGTTAAACTATAAAATCAGTATTGCGGCAAAAATTGCAACGGGTTGATCAGCATTGCTTATTTTTGAACCGGCATCACGTCAGTTTTTTTCGGGGCAACGTGGGTCAGCCTGATGTTATGTGCTTCGCTCTTTTCCATGACAGTATCGCTGCCAGTATCGAAGCTCCATAACCAGGCACCGCCACGGCGGGTTTTGAACGTCGTGTCAGTCCAGTATTTGCCGGCCAGATCTTCCGGGAAATAGGATTTTGGCAGGGTGGGCCCCGGGAATGAAACGCTGGTGTCCACTATGGTGTTCAATTCATAACGGCTGGGCAGATACCAGTCATCCAGCCCGCACAGTTTTTTTGTATTGATCGCTTTGATGTAGGATTCCGTATCGCAATTGCTTCCAGTGCATATGCCAGCGTTAGCCTTGCCGGCCCAACCGCCGTTGGTGGTTTGATCAGAGTCGTACCAACTGTAAGTGTTATTGATATTCTGCAAACCCGGTTCGGATTTCTTGGCCTCCCAGATCAAACCAGATTGGTTGTCCCTTACACAAACCCATGGTTGCTTCGCATAGTCATTTCCGTCATTCACGCTGCCATCCTGGTTGATACGCGTCATGTCAAAAACAAAAGGCTTGGGTGCAAGCTTGTCACCACAACCTGAGACTGCCAATGTGCACAACAACAATAGGCCAATGCCCTCGTAAGAATAAATTGATCTCTTGGAAAATATGCTTCTACTGGTCATTTTTTTCATTTGATTTGCCCTGAAATAAATGTATGACATCTGTTCATAAAAAGTGTGCATTATCATTGAATTACATGGGTTGTCCAGGCTTGCGCGCCCCAGACCTGCTTGTATCAACAAGGTTCGAATGTTCTTACAAAGATACCACGATACATGTATTATATGCACATGTTTTTTACGTGCGTGACTTAAACTCGAGTCTGTGCCGTTTTCGCGAAATCGAATAACAAATGGAAGTTTAAATATGAAGTTGACCCAATATTCTGATCTTGGCATGAGGCTACTGATGTATTTGGCCCTTCGCAAAGGTGAAGCAGTCACAATTCAGGAGGTAAGCGATCGTTTCGGTGTATCCAAAAATCATATGGTCAAGATATCACATCAATTAACCAAATCAGGATTGATTGAAAGTATCCGTGGACGTAATGGCGGTGTGCGTTTGTCCCGCCCTCCGGAAAGAGTCAACGTCAAAGAAGCATTGCAAGCGACAGAAGATAACTTTGATCTCGTGGAATGCTTCAACACTATACAAAATCGCTGCGTCATCACAGATGTGTGCCGGTTGAGCGGTGTGCTCGATTCTGCCCTGACCGCATTTTTTGGAGTACTGAAGGAAGTTTCCCTGGCAGATTTGGTAAAAAACAACAAAGCGCTTGATAAAGCCTTATTGCCTCTTCCAGAGGCAATCCCTATTAGATTTTACAAACGATCAATTGCCACATCAAAAAACAAGGGTTGATGATCGAACTTACGACACGTTACGGCATGTTTACCCGGCTGAATAAAATATCCGCAACTTTCATATAGCTGGAGACGACATGAAACTCAAACGCTTCCAGAGTTACGAATGGGATGCCATCATCGGTATTCTTGCCACCGTGACGGCTGTCATCCTGCATCTGCTCAATGGAGTTATTGTCACACCTGGTGGGAGTGGAGCGGAATGGCCACATTCATAGACGATAAAGGATTCCAAAATATGAAGTATCCAGCCTTCTTTGATGCAGTGCCGCCAATCAGTTTGTATGACCCACTGGCAGAATTTCTCGGTGCAATGAAGGATGGGATTCTGCAATATGGTTATATTGACGCGGTGCGACTGGCCGGTCATTCTTGCCCGACGGTTGCTTCGGCCTATTGGTCTACCTACAAGGCACTCGCATTCCTTTATCCAGGCGCAACACCGGTACGCGGCGATATTCGGGTGGAGTTTAGTCAGGGCAGTACAAGTGGTGTCACAGGTGTCATCGCGAATGTCACCAGCATGCTGACCGGCGCAATGTCAGACAATGGTTTTAAGGGCATAGGCGGACGCTTCGATAGGCGGAAGCGGTTATTCTTTGCTGTGGAATTGGCCGGAGAAATGCGTTTCACCCGGCTCGATACGCATCAGGCCGTGAATGTGATGGTGAACCTGCAGCGCGTTCCAGCTTCGCCGCGCCTGCCTGCCCTGATGGCAAGCTGTATCAACAACACGGCAAGCGCGGCAGAGACCGCAGAATTTCGGCAGCTGTGGCAAGCACGCGTGCGCGGCATCTTGCTGGAGCACGGCGATGATCCGGAAGTCTTTATCATTACGCCCGAATAATAGTTTCGTATGAAACGAAGCCCTGCCCTGCAGCCATTATCTCGAGAACACCATACCGCTCTTGCGCTTGCAAAATCCTGCGAACGTGCTGCAAAATCAGAAGATGGGGAATTGGTGAAACAAACATGTCAGCGCGTGACCCAAGCATTCTCGAATGAACTGGAGCCACACTTTCAGACGGAAGAAGTATCGTTATTGCCATTACTGCGCAGCAAGGAATCAAAACCGTTGGTCGAGCGCACCCTGGCAGACCATCAACAATTGCGCGCGCTGCTCAATGCGCTGCGACAGAATGATGTGGCGGCTTTGGAGAGTTTCGGCAGATGCCTTTCAGAGCATGTCCGATTCGAAGAACGTGAGCTTTTTCCGGTGCTCGAAAGACTGTTGTAGCGAAAGTGGAAGACTGGCGCATGGATAGCAAGATTTACCTACCTACGCATCCACTCTGGCTGGTTGGATTCAGGCCATTTCTTTCATTGGCAATATTATCTGGATTGAGCCTGCCGGTTTTGTGGGCGTTGATGTACGCAGGCATTATCTCCGCACCGAAATCCACTTTTTCCATGGTGCAGTGGCATGCACATGAGATGTTCTTCGGTTTTGGTTGGGCGGTTCTGGGCGGTTTCCTGCTGACTGCGACCAAGAACTGGGTCAAGGTTCGCGGTTACTACGGTTATTCGCTGATGTTTTTGACCGCGGCATGGTCGTTCGATCGGGTCGGAATGTGGTTCGAGGGAATTTGGCCACCTCTGCTGTTCAGGATTTCCAGCAACCTGTTCCTGGCAGCGATCGTTGCCATGCTGATGTGGACGCTGATCAGTAAGCTCAAGGAAGACGCCTACTACCGCGACAACTACTTCCTGTTGCTGACTCTACCGGTTTTCCTGTTGTCAAAGAACCTGATGCTCAGTGTCGATTACTACCAGATCGGCTGGAGCATGACAGTGGGATTGTTTCGCGTGGCCTTTCTGGTCATGCTGGAGCGAACGCTGTCCCAGTTCATGAAGGCCGTATTTCAGGTTGCCATCCTGCGCAACCCCCGATTGAACAAAGCGATCAAATTTCTCGGGCTGCTTCTGGTATTCGAAAGCCTGATGCCGCCGCAAGTGTCGGGCTGGATCGCCCTGTTGCTCGCGCTTCTGCTGGCGGGCCGCTTTATTTTCTGGAAGCCGCAACTGGCCATGCGGAGGCTGGACATCGGCATCATGTATCTGGGCTATCTGGCTATCATCGTCCAACTGCTGATTGAATTTCTCAGACAGACAACCCATCCGGAATGGCCGGTATCCGTGTCCATACATGTCTTTACCTTCGGCGTGATGGGTCTTATCATTCCTGCCATGCTGATCAGAATATCGAAAGGGCACACGGGCAGAAAGGTGACTTTTGACCTGTTCGACAAACTCGCCCTTATGGCTATGATACTGGCCTTTGTTTTTCGCATCATCGCACCGTTACTGCTTTCAGCCGGATATATATACTGGATTTACCTTTCGGCATCGTGCTGGTTTATCTGTTTTACACTGCTCGCATGGCGGTATATCCCGTATCTTATTCAGCCACGAGTCGATGCCAATGAGCATTAGGCGAATATGTATGCCGTACAAAAAATATCGCTCCCGCTTTTCAAGCTTAGCGTACTGACACAATATGGCCACCCATAATCATCGAAAGCAGCCATCTGAAATCTTTCAAACTGGCCACCATTTTCGACCATCCATCCAATGGCGTATGACCAGTGAGTCAGCCTAAGAATTATTATGGTTCGCAATCTAAACGAGAGGATAAATCAATGACTAACAAATTATTGGCAATAACCTTTGTTATCGGCAGCTTGGCCACTGTCCCCGTATATACCCATGCGGCAGAGCCTGATGCCTCGCGTCAAGATATCAAGTTATCGCCGGATGTTCTAAATCTGCTTAGAGCAGAAATGGGTGAGATCGCCGGGGGAATACAGGGCATAGCATTATCTCTGGCGACTGCGGACTGGAAATCAATTCGAGAAACCAGTTTGAAAATACGGGAAAGCTACATCATGGAGCAGAAACTCACCACTTCCCAGGCAATGGAATTGGAGCAAGCACTTCCCGAGCGATTCAAGCAGCTCGATGCGGAGTTTCACCAGAGAGCAGAAAGACTGGAAGCTGCGGCCACAACTCATGATCCAGAGCTTGCTGCTTTTCAATATTCGCGGTTATTAGAAAGCTGTGCGGTTTGTCATTCGGCGTATGCAAAATCGCGGTTCCCGGGATTCGCTTCCCCTGTTCAGCAGGGCCGTCATCCCTGAGCGAAACATAACAACTCGATTAGGATGACGGCCTTGACAAGCCACCACCTTAACTCGAACATTCGGTCGGTGCACGCGGGGTTGTCGCATGCATTATATTTTCAGCCACAGCAAGGAGAATTGCACCATGCCAATCTACAAAATCAAATTAACAAACAAACGGGAAATTGCTGCCGGGACAATGGCGTTTTATTTTGAAAAGCCGGTGGGGTTTACCTATAAAGCAGGCCAATTTGCTGATTTTACTCTGATCAACCCCACTGAAACTGACGCCGAGGGCAACATACGAGGATTTTCTCTGGCGAGCGCGCCTTGCGAAGATTTTCTTATGTTTGCGACCCGGATGCGCGATACCGCATTCAAACGTGTGTTAAAAACAATGGAGCTTGGCATGGAACTCACGTTGGACGGCCCTCACGGCTCGTTCACGCTGCACAACAATACGGGCATTCCCGCCGTTTTCCTCACGGGCGGCATCGGCGTTACGCCTGTCAGAAGTATCGTGCTCCAGGCCGCGCACGACAAACTTCCCCACAAGATTTTCCTGTTCGATTCCAATAACAAGCCGGAAGACGCAGCGTTTTTGGATGAGCTGTCGGGAGCGCAGAAAAAAAATTCGAATTGCACCTTTATCGGCACGATGACGCAGATGGAAAAATCAAGCCGCGCATGGCACGGAGAGACCGGATTCATCACCCATGCCATGCTCCTGAAATCCATTGGTGACCTGACGCTCCCCGTTTACTACGTCGCCGGTCCACCAGCAATGGTGCATGCGATGCGTGAAATACTGAATAAAGCGGGAGTCAACGATGACAATATCCGCACGGAGGAGTTCTCGGGCTACTGACGCTAAGTTTAAAATTCCACATGAACATCAAAATAAAGCGAGTGTATGAAAAACCGGACCATGATGATGGTAAGCGCATCCTCGTGGACAGGCTTTGGCCGCGCGGCTTGACGAAAGAAAAAGCGCGCGTTGATCTGTGGCTCAAGGATATCGCGCCCAGCACGGAGCTTCGAAAATGGTTTGGTCACGACCCGGGAAAATGGGAAGAGTTCAAGAAGCGATATCTCCGGGAACTCAAAGAAAATGGCGAACCAGTCCGGAACTTAAAGCAAGAACTGAAAAAGGGCAAAGTGACGCTCCTCTACGGCGCAAAGGACGAAGTACATAATGAGGCTCGTGCCATCCTTGAAAACAGCACGTTATTCCTTTAGTTAAAGGAAGGGTGCTTTTAACTCAACAGATGACGTCAAAGGTGGCCACGATGACTGAACAAGATGTTGCGCATGATCACTTTCTGCTTGCGCTTTGGACGCATGCCCCCGGCACTCAATTTACCGGTAAAGGTGAGCTTGGCCGTTATGTGGCAGGACAACTATTGGCTGCAAAGCTATGTGGACTTGAGACGATAGAGAATGACCATGAGTGACGAGCCAAAGCCTGATTGGGATCCAAGATCCGAAGATGTCGTTCGTGATCAGCGTGTAGCCTACGACGAGATGCGCGAACGTTGTCCTGTCGCCCACAGTGAATCCATGCATTGGTCGTTGTTCCGGCACGAGGACATTACCCGAGTGCTCCACGATCATAAATCGTTCAGCAACGCGGTGTCCCGACACATCTCTGTACCCAACGGAATGGATCCTCCAGAACATACGGCATATCGCCGGATTATCGAGCCGTTTTTCTCATTGGAACGGATGGATGCCTTCGAACCCACTTGCAGGGAAATCGTCGCGGAACTGGTACAGAATGCTCTCGCGAGTGGCGAGGTGGAACTGATGGCCGAGTTTGCTGTACCTTTTGCAGTGCGCGTCCAATGCTCATTTCTCGGATGGCCGCCGAAAATGCGCGAACCGATGGCCCGCTGGACCAAGAAAAACCACGAGGCCTCCCTCGCCCAGGATCGGCA
>JBBQNH010000006.1:0-60850 GCA_038329705.1 Burkholderiales bacterium
GGCCGCTCAGCGCGCTCCGGTTGATCGCAATGTCGGCCTTGTAACCGGCCAGTCCGATACTGGTTTGGGTAATGTCCATGATTGCTCCGACTGGCATACTGAAATTGCCGTAATCGGCCACGTTATCAAAAGGGAAATTCGAGTCATAACGCGTTTCGGTATTCGGCGTGGGCGTGGTCAATACCGCGCCGGCCTTGTTCTGGTCCAGACCGGCACAATCAGCCGCAATCACTGCACTGGCCGCATTCGCATCATTCGGGTCGCACAATGTGAACGGCATCAACTCGACTTCTTCGAGCAACGATTCGGCAATCGCCAGCGCCTGCTTGTGCACCAGCGGATCGGTACTGCTCTTGTTGGTGACATTCATCACCAGCAGTATGCCCGCCAGCGCTACGCTGACGATCACGATGAACATGATCAGCTCGATTAGGCTGATGCCGCGTTGTGCATGCTCAGGAGCGCGCGACACAGGGTTTGCGGTGTCTCCACTTTGCGCAGTCACCCCAATCATTTTCTTGAACTGCGGCTCGGCTTTTTCAAATAGCATCGAAATCATTTTTGTACCGAATCGTCGACCACAAGTTGCGACAGCAGGTTTTGCACTTTTTCTCCGCCTTGCCTGGCAAGTGCCGGATTTTGCATCCATACCTGAATAAAAAAAGCCCGCATCTGCTCAGACTGCGCCAGACGCCCGAGCATTATTTTTTCGGGAATCATCGTGCGTGCGCGTTTTGTTGCATCAAACATTCGGGTCTTCTCCAAGCTTGATTTTCTCCAGCGCCGCGATATCGAGTTGGTCTTTGGAACGATTCGCAATGCGCTTCATGGCAATCAGATCATCAATGCAGGCGATCCAGATTTTCTGCGAAAACAATTCTCCCGCAACCGCATTGGCGATAAGCTGCTCAAACGGCACGTAGGGCCGCACCAGAATATCCACCACGCCACCCCCGATCTGCGGCTCCCTCAATGCAAATGCCAGCATACCTTTTTCACGATGCCATTGTTCGATCTGATTGGCATTCCTCAGCGAATCGATTGGTACGGGAATCGATGGAACCAGTCCATATCGTTTGGCAACGGCAATAAACCGAACGAGGTTCTCGTCATTCATTGCCAGCACCAGATCAATATCAAAAGTGGATCGCATGTACCCATGAAGTTGCACCGCCAGCCCACCGACCAGCACGTATTGGACAGACTCTTCAGACAAGGATTGGAGCAGTCCGGCGATTTTCATGTCAGCTCCCTGTGCCCGTCATTTCTGCGCAGGCTGGAATCCAGGCAATCAGGCAAGATGCGTTGAGCAACAATCGCCATCACTGACATCCTGCAAAATCTATGGCGAGTGCACATAGCCGGTCTCCGCTTCGATGGTGATGCCGTTGGTCGCGCCATTGATATTGATGGTCTGGGGCGCGTTGGTCGGCTGTCCCAGCGCATTGAAACTGAACGCTGTCGGCACTGGTGAGGAAAACGTGATTCCCGAAGGCGCGTTGATCACATACGCGCCGCCGCTCGGCGAGGGCAAGGGCGTCCCGCACGCCGCAGTCGTACCGATGGCCAGACTGATGCTGTTGCCGGTGAACGTTGTGCAGACAAAACGATGTTGCGCGATCGCTTCTTTCTGCGCGTAACGCAATGAGGCCTGTACCTGATCGGCAAAGCCGCGCGACTTGAACACATTCGCATCAAAAAATCGCGGCGCGACGAATACCGCCAGGATACCGATGATGACCATTGTCATGATCAGTTCGATCAGCGTGAAGCCATGCTGAAAATCTTCTACGCCCCAACCGGACGAGCGTACTTCGCCCCGGGTGCCGGGCATAGTTCCGGGCTTCAGCTTGATCCTTTCGATTTGTTCGCGACTCAATCGCATGCTTGATTAACTTTCAGTATCAGGATGGGAATAGAACACAGTTTAACAAGGTACCTACCAAAAAAAGGGAGGCCGCAGCCTCCCTTGTTCACAACCATCACCTGATGCACGCACTGCGTATGCATCAGGTGCGGACTGGGGTTGCTTTAGTTGATACCCACAATGGTTGCATTTGCAGTCGCGCCACCATCGGTCTGAGTGATCAGACAGTTATTGGTACCTGCAATGAGCGCTGTAGACGATGTCGTGTAACCAGCCGGCATCCCGCCTTCCAATATGCCTGTGGAATTGGTTGCGGTTGTGCAAGTTAAAGCGACAGTTTTAACACCCGATGCGGCATGAAGAGAACGTGTCGCATAATTGATGGTGCTCGCCGAATTGATCGCGCCAACCACGCCGTTCAATGCTGCGATACTTGCGTCACTCTTCAGGTTGTAGAACTTCGGCAACGCAGTCGCGGCCAAGATACCCAGAATCACGATCACCATGATCAGTTCGATCAATGTAAAACCAGCTTGCTTTTTCATTATTGAATCTCCTAAGTTTTAAGGCCGCAGCCTTGTTTAATTACTACTTTCGATTTACCCGCTAACTCATTGCCGCAGCAATGTTTTATACAAGCAAGGGTGCACAATAAGCGAAGTCAGCCCTGCATGCAAGCGCCAACTGACCGGCGGTCGCTTTATATCAACCAACGGAACATCGCAAAAAACAGGTAGATGCTACCCAATAACAACAGCCAGCCGACCCGTTGTGCGTGGCGTGCAATGAAGCTATCCACTTGGCCACGCGGTATATCCAGCATTCGGGTGGCGCGACGCGAGGAGATCCACTGGTTGGCATCCTGCTCCATGCCGCGCAACAGGCTGGGACGTAACCACAGAAAAAGCCCGGTAAAGAACGCGACCACGCCACCGGTCAATGCGATCAGCACCAGTGCGTCCAACAGTCCGCCCAGCAATTTTGCCGGCAGCCTGCCTTTGAGATGTTCCAGCACGGATGCCTTGTCGAACAGGATGCCGAAGTGGATGAAGATGTAGGATGCCCCCAGCACAACGGCGATTCCCGCTGCACGATGGTGCCGATAGAACCAATGCTCGATACTGATGCTGCGATCCAGCCAGCCGTTGAGGCGCCGGGTCGAGATCCAGCGATTCGCCACCCGATTGAGTCGCTCCACGATCTGCGGCCTGAAGATCAGCAGCAAACCAAGCGACACCCCGAGCGTAGCCCCGAACAACAGGAATATCGCCAGGTCGCGCCACAACAGGTTTTGAATATCCTCGGTGAACAGGCTCATAGAGTGTAACGGTATGTGAACTCAAACAATGGGTAACGGCTGGAATGCCGACAAGGATCGATCAAAACCACGAATAGGATTCGACCGGTTCGAACAATATGCCGGTCAATTCCCTGGGATCGTTCTGCAAAGAGGGCAGGCGAGAAGCCGAGTATTTAACCGCGACGTGAAAACGTATCCATTTTTTTCCATCCTTGCCCGGCTTGAAGTAATTGGCATTGCGCAACACGTAGATCAGGTCGCGCGACTTCAGGTCGAACACCCAATACCCGGACTCGACCGAAGTGGGCGTGGGATCATAGAACTCGCCGGAGTAGTTGCGCGGTATCTTTTGCAGCCAGTTCATCGGATTGTCCTGGGCCAAAGCCGCCACATCGGATGATTTTCCGCGTGTCAGTATCTGCCCGTATTGCATGGTCAGCGCACTCTGCAGCGAAGCGGACACCTGCAGCATCGCAGCCTTCTCGGCCTGTTCCTGATAGAACAACGAACGGTTGAAGAACAGCCCCATCAGCACCACGATAATGGTGATGACGATGATCAGCTCGATGAGCGTGAAACCTTTTGAGATAACCACCCGCAAGGAGTGGGCCGTGCGGTTCCCGCAGCTCAAGCTGCGACTGCTACGCTCCGTTGCAAGGCGCAAGGCGCAAGGTTTTAACCTTGAATCTTGCACCTTGTACCTTGCACCTGTCGTTGCCTGTTCGTTCATGAATGCAGTGCCGCTTTGCCCAGGTCCCACATCGGCAGGAACACACCGAGCGCCAATATCAGCACCATGATGCCGAGCGCCACGATCAGGATAGGTTCTATCTTGGAACTGAGACTGGCGACTTCGTACTTGACCTCGCGTTCATACATGTCGGCGATCTCGAACATCAACCCGTCCATGTCGCCGCTTTCCTCGCCCACCGCGATCATTTGCAGCACCACCGGGTTGAACACGCCGGTGGCTGTAGCGGTGCGCAGGATGCTTTCGCCGCGTTCCACCCCATCGCGCATCTGCTCGATACGGCTGCGCATGAACTCGTTGTCCACCACCATGCCGACCACGTTCAGTCCCTGCAGGATCGGCATACCGCTCTTGAATGACAGTGCCATGCTGCGCGCGAATCGGGCCAGCGTGGCCTTGAGGATGATCTCGCCGACCACCGGCAATTTGAATTTGTAGCGGTCCCATTTGTAGCACCCGTCAGGGGTGCTGACATAGTAGCGAAAGCCCACCACTGCGGCGGCCAGCATTGCCAGCATCAGTATCCAGTATTCGACCATGAATCCGGAAAAGCCGATCAGTATCTTGGTGACGAGCGGAAGCTCGGCATGAAAACCGGCATACACTTTCGCAAAAGAGGGGATCACGAACAGGTTGATGATGACCATCGCAACGACCATCGCCATGATCACGAAGCTGGGGTAGCGCATCGCCGCCTTGATGCGCTCGCGCATATCGCGCTCGAATTCCAGATGCTCATAGAGACGGATGAAAGTCGTATCCAGCATGCCGGTCATCTCGCCCACCTGCACCATGCTGATATAGAACGGCGAAAACACCTTGGGGTGACGACGCAATGCGCTGCTTAGTTCACGGCCACTATCCAGGCTTTCGCGCAGGTCCTGAAGCAATATTGCAAAAGTGGTGTTCTGCGTGGATTCCTGCAATCCGGCCAGCGCACGCATGATCGGCACACCCGCCTTTAGTAATGTGTACATCTGGCGACTGAACAACATCAGGTCCATCGGGCCGACCGGCTGCTCGGTAAGACGGCGTTTTAGCCAACCCGGCTTGCCGGATGCACCAACCAGCAAGCCTCTAAACTGACTGATCTCGACGGGCGTGATGCCGGTATTCACGAGTTGGCCGGCAATGACGCTGCTGTCCTCCCCGTCCAGGGTTCCCTCGACCAGATCACCGCGTGCGTTGCGCCCCTTGTAGGCAAATATGGCCACGTCAGTCTTCTACCTGATTGCTGATGCGCATCACTTCGCTGACCGTGGTGCGCCCCAGTTTCATCTCGCCCAACGCATGATCCATGATGGTTCGGCCGACCAGATGCCCGTGCGCAACCTGCAAGAAGTGGGTGGGGCTGTCGCGACCCGCCGCTTCCACCATCTCCGGTCCCATTTCCAGCATCTCATAGACGCCCTTGCGTCCGTGATATCCGGTGCCGTTGCAATGCGAACAACCGCGCCCGTGCAACAAACCGCCCCATTCCTCGGGCTGCACCCCTTCTATCCTCAGCCATTCGCTTTCCTGCGGCGTGGGTGTGTGCGTTTCGCTGCAACTTTCACACACCCGGCGCAACAGCCGCTGGGCAAGCACAGCCTGCACCGAGGAAGCCACCATGAAGCGCGGCGTTCCCATATCCACCAGCCGGAACAGGGTGCCGGCTGCATCGCGGGTGTGCAGTGTGGAAAATACCAGGTGGCCGGTCATTGCCGCGCGCAAACCGATCTGCGCGGTTTCCGCATCGCGCATCTCGCCGACCAGGATCACATCCGGATCCTGCCGCAACGCGGAACGCAACACGCGCGAGAAAGTCAGATCGATCTTTTCGTTCACCTGTACCTGGTTGATGCCCGGCAAGCGGTATTCCACCGGGTCTTCCACGGTGATGACCTTCTGGTCCAGCGTATTGATCTCGGCCAGTGCCGAATAGAGGGTCGTGGTCTTGCCGCTACCGGTCGGTCCGGTCACCAGGATCATCCCGTTGCTGCGCTTGATGATCTCGCGAAAACGCTTCAGCATATCCGGCGGCATGCCCAGTTTATCCAGGCCGATCATGCCGCCATCCTGGCGCAGCAGCCGCATCACCACCGACTCGCCGTTTTGCGTCGGACAAGTGGCGATACGCACATCCACGCCCTGCTCGCGCACCCGCACATGAAAGCGGCCGTCCTGCGGCAAGCGTTTCTCGGAGATATCCAGACCGGACATCAGCTTGAGGCGCAACACCAGCGCGGGTGCGATCTTGCTGTCGGCTTCGGTCTGCAGGTGCAGTACGCCGTCGATACGGAAACGTATCCTGACCCGGGTTTCCTGGGGCTCGATATGGATATCCGAGGCACGGATCTGCGCGGCATCGTCAAACATGGTCTGCAACAGCTTGACCACCGGCGCCTCCTCGGTGCCAACGGCATCGGTCAGGGCGCCAAAATCCACATAACTGTCGCCGATGTCCTCGCTGAGTTCGCGCGCCAGGCCGCTGATTTCATCGGTGCGCCGGTAACCGCGATCGATGCTTTCCAGCAACTGTCCTTCGGTGACCACCGCGATGTCGATATCGCGCTTGGCGATACGGGTGATCTCGTCAAACGCGGTCAGGTCGGTCGGGTCTGCCATGCCGACCAGCAGCATGCCGTTGCGCACTTCCAGCACGATGGCGCGAAAACGCCTTGCCTGGTTTTCCGGCAGCAATCTGACGAGTTCGACATTGATGTTGTAATACTTGAGATTGATGTACGGGATATTGAGCTGCTTGCCGAGCGCCTCGGAAATATGCTCCTCGGTGACGAAGGCATTGTCCACCAGCACGCGGCCCAGCTTGCGTCCGCTGCGTTTTTGCTGCTCAAGAGCAAACTTGAGTTGTTCCTGCGAAATCAGTTTCTGCTCTACCAGCAAATCGCCTAAGCGAACTTTCCCCGGACGCGCCATAATTCCCTCCCGAATCGATTATCCTGCAACACCGCATTTCTATATGCGGAAGTTAGCCTTTTTTTCTGCTGCTGACAAGGACTTAGAAGGTATTTTTCATGTTCAATGTGATTCTCTACCAACCCGAGATCCCACCCAATACCGGTAATATCATTCGCCTGTGCGCCAATACCGGTTGCCGGTTGCACCTGATCAAACCGCTCGGTTTCTCGCTGGAGGACAAGCAACTGGTCCGCGCCGGGCTCGATTATCACGAGTTCGCGTCCCTGCAAGTGCACGACACCTTGCCGGATTGTCTGTCGGCATTCGATCCGGGACGCATATTTGCGCTGACCACCAAGGGTTCGCAAGGTTTTCACCAGATCCGTTATCAAGCGGGGGATGCCTTCCTGTTCGGCCCGGAAAGCCGTGGCTTGCCGGACGATGTGCTGGGTCGATTTGAACCCGGCCAACGCGTGCGCTTGCCGATGCTGCCGGAAAATCGCAGCCTGAACCTTTCCAACACGGTGGCGGTGACGGTATTCGAGGCTTGGCGTCAGTGCGGGTTTGCCGGAGCCCAAACTTGAGTAGCCACGAGTCCGTTGTCGGGTTGGCAAGAATTCAATATAAAATGATGCGCGGCCTGACGTTGCCGCAGTCCGCCGTCGGCGCAATATCCCCTTCACGGCAACATATCGGGGAGGCTCAATCATGCTTTACCAAGGTAGCTGTCACTGTGGCCATATCGCATTCGAAGTCGAGGGAGACTTGCACGCCGTAAAGCAATGCAATTGCTCCATCTGCAGCCGGTTGGGCGCGTTACGCTGGTTTGTGCCGCGCTCGCAGGTGCGCTTCATCACACCGGAAAGCAATCTCTCCACCTACCAGTTCGGCAAGAAAAGCATCAAGCATCATTTCTGTGCCATTTGCGGCTGCGCACCGATGGGCACCGGTTCGCACAACGGCGTGGAGATGTTCAGCATCAACGCGCGCTGCCTGGAAAATGTCGACCTGTCCGCGCTCAAGATCAAGCAGGTGGACGGGCGAAGTTTCTAGCGATCAACTTTTCAGGAATATTTGCAGCAGGTCGTTCAGGTAACGCTGACCCATCAGCGTCGGCGCGATGCGCTGATGGTCGCGCAACAACAGGGCGCGTTTTTCTGCCTCCGCCAATTCGCGCTGAATGGTTAGCAAAGGCAGGCTGGTACGCTCCCGGAACAACACAGCGTCAAAGCCCTCGTTCAGGCGCAACGCGTTCATCATGAACTCGAATCCCAGTTCTTCGCGTCCGACTTCGCTTTCAGTCTGGATCGGTGCAGCGGCAGCGACCTGCTGCATATACGCTTGCGGCTGTTTGTAGCGCGCCTGGCGGATGACCCTGCCGGGAAAGCTCAGCTTGCTGTGCGCACCCGCGCCGATGCCCAGATAATCGCCAAACTGCCAATAGTTGAGATTGTGCCTTGCACGACGTTTCGGTTTCGCGAAGGCCGAAGTTTCGTAATGCTGATAGCCATTTGTTGCCAGCAGTTCCTCGATACCCTGCTGCATATCGCTGCAGGCATCGTCGTCCGGCAACGCGGGTGGCTTGCGATGGAACAGCGTATTCGGTTCCAGCGTCAGGTGATAACAGGACAGGTGCTGTGGCGCGAATGACAACGCGGTCTGCACATCCTGCAGTGCTTCATCCAGTGTCTGACCGGGCAATGCGTACATCAGATCGAGGTTGATGTTGTCAAAATGCTGCTGCGCGATCGCGATCGCGCGCTTCGCCTCATCGGCAGAGTGGATGCGGCCCAGCGCCCGCAGATGCGTATCATTGAAACTCTGAATGCCCATCGACAGACGATTCACGCCCGCCTCGCGATACACGGCAAAGCGCCCCGTTTCGACCGTACCGGGGTTGGCCTCCAAGGTGATCTCCGCATCGAGGGCCAGCGGCAACAGCATGCGCACGTTGCGCAGTATCTCTTCCACGCTCGCGCCGCTCAGTAAACTGGGTGTGCCGCCGCCGAAGAACACGGTATATACCTTGCGTCCCCAGATCAGCGGCAAGGCCATCTCCAGATCGCGGATCAATGACGCGACATATTCCTGTTCCGGCAGCATTTGTGTTTTGTCCTCCCCCCTGGCGGGGGAGGCGGGCACGCGCACCTCGTGCGAATTGAAATCGCAATATGGGCATTTGCGCACGCACCACGGAATGTGTATGTACAACGACAACGGCGGCAAGGCGGTAAAGTGAACCGCTTGCGACTTGAGGGCGACGGGTTGCAGGGTATGGCTGGTCATGATTGTCGTCATGCGGGGTATCCATGAAAGATTTCCGGCCGCGGTACCGACTGGCAATAGCCAAACTCCCGCGAAGACGAGTGTCCATAAAAACGAACGCCCGGCCGGTTGATTGTTGCCTTACAATAACCCATGCGCGAGTTTAACGCACCGGCGAATAACTGATCATTCTGAGCGGCTAAATCCACATGAGCGATAACATGATCCTCCCACCAGGGATTCTCACGGCACTGCAAACGGTCCCCCTGTTTCTGGGGATACCCAAGCCTCTGCTTGCCAAACACTTGAGCGGATCGCGGCTGGAGACTCTGCCTGCGGGCCGGGTCCTGCTGGTTCCAAACCAGCCCAACAATTCCATCTTCATCATTCTTTCCGGACGCCTGCGCATCCAGCCGCATGAATCTGCAGCCGAACCGATCGCGATCCTGGGTGCGGGAGAATGTGTCGGGGAGATGTCCATGCTGGGTGACGCTCCCGTTTCCATGTATGTCATCGCAGACACAGACTGCCAACTGCTAGCCATCGCCCATGTGACCATGTGGGAACTGATCAACAACTCCCATGCCGCCTCGCACAACATGCTGAACATGCTGACCAGCCGCTTGCGCAATACCAACGAGATACTGGCAGGCAGTCTGGAGCGGGAACTTGGATTTGCCGGGAATTCGATGGTGGACGAACTGACCGGATTATATAACCGGCAGTGGACACAGCAGAAATTCGACCGCCATCTGCGTCGCGGTATCGCGAACAACAAACCGAGTTGTCTGCTGATGATGGAGATGGATCACCAGGCAGCATTCACCAATAGTTATGGCCAACTCGGCGGAGACCAGGCACTGCGCGATGTCGCTTATACGACGATATCCTGTCTGCGCCCGGATGACCAGGCGGGGCGATACGAAGAGGATAAATTCGCGGTCTTTCTGCCGAACACTTCCCTGCTCGATGCCTGCACTGCCGCGGAGAGGTTGATGAAGAGTATCGGCCAGTCACTGGTCGTGTTACCCAGTGGCGATGCCCTGCCTTCCATCACCGTTTCGATCGGTGTCAGCGAGGCGCACACCGACGATACGTTGACCCTCCTGTTCGATCGTGCCGGACAGGCGTTACAGCTTGCCAGGGACAATGGCGGCAATTGTGTCAAGGCGGTGCAATAATCCACTCCACGGCATCAAGAAACCGCCACTGCATAACTGCGTGACGTCTGAACGCGCAATACCCTGCCATAATCCGTCAACCGGACAGGATTTCAGCAGCATCATCCCGCGAACACGCCACCCCAAACATCCTTCAACTTTTCCAGCAATACCTGCAATGCCTTGCCTCTGTGGCTGATGGCGTGCTTTTCTTCGCGCGATAGTTCGGCACTCATCCTGTTGAGCGATGGCAGCCAGAACAACGGGTCATAGCCAAAGCCGCCTTCGCCGCGTTCCTCTTGAGCGATCTCGCCGTGCCACTCGCCCTCGGCGATCAGCGGCTGCGGATCGTCGGCATGCTGCAGCAATACCAGCACGCAGTAATAATGCGCGCGGCGGTCTGTCACATCCCGCATTTCGCGCAATAACCTTTCGTTGTTGCGCCGATCCGATTTCGGTTCGCCTGCATAACGGGCAGAAAGCACGCCGGGTGCACCGCCCAGTGCGCTGACGCAGATACCGGAATCATCGGCCAGCGCCGGCAGACCGCTCAGGCGGCTGACATGGCGCGCTTTGGCAAGCGCGTTCTCGACAAAAGTGACATGCGGCTCCTCCGCTTCTCCGATGCCAAGTTGTGCCTGGTTAAGCACTTCGATTCCGAGGGGCTCAAACAGGAACCCGAATTCGCGCAGCTTGCCGGGGTTGTTGGAGGCGATGACGAGTTTTTGCATGATGGATTACCTACTTTTCATGGAAGAAAAATTCTTGAAAGGTAAGTATCAGGATGCCTCTGAAAATTCAAATTTCTAAGCCAGACTATAACCAATGACTTGACAGCGTCTTTTGACGGGTTATAACCAACCACTTGGTAACCGTCTTTTGGTTGCCTTGTGGGATGGCTAGTTGTTCTATCAGTCAGATGGCTAGTTGATCTACCAGGCGTGCGCAAAAAATCGCAGCGCCGCATATGGATAATATGTAAGCAAGATTTATTGAGCACAACAACGTATGGCGACGAAACTTTGGATTTTGAGAGGCATGCTTTAATCTTTCTCCAGCACAGCCTTCTGCATCGCAATCAATTCTTCGATACCGCTTTTCGCCAGCTCCAGCAATTCATCCATTTCGGCACGGGTAAAGGCGTGCCCTTCTGCGGTGCCCTGCACTTCGACGAAGTGGCCGTTGCCCAGCATCACCACATTCATGTCGGTATCGCACATCGAGTCCTCCAGATAATCCAGGTCCAGCACCGGCTTGCCCTGGTATATACCGACGGAAACTGCGGCGATGAAATCCTTGAGCGGTGATTCCTTGATCAGCCCTTTGCCGAGCAGATCCCTCACCGCGTCATACAGCGCGACGAACGCACCGGTGATACTGGCGGTGCGGGTGCCGCCGTCGGCCTGGATCACGTCGCAATCGATCTGGATGGTGCGCTCGCCGAGCTTCTTCAGATCCACCACTGCACGCAGGCTGCGTCCGATCAGGCGCTGGATCTCCTGGGTGCGCCCCGACTGTTTTCCCTTGGCAGCCTCACGGCCCATGCGTTGGCCGGTGGAGCGCGGCAACATGCCGTATTCCGCCGTGATCCAGCCTTCGCCGCTGCCTCTTTTATGCGGCGGGACTTTTTCCTCGATGCTGGCTGTGCAAATGACTTTGGTGTCGCCGCATTCGATCAGTACCGAACCCTCGGCATGTTTGGTGTAGTTGCGGGTGATGCGTATTTGGCGCAACTCGTTGGTTGATCTATTACTGGGGCGCATGATGGATTCTCGTAAAAGGTGGAAGTGGTAAAGTACAGGCTGTTTCGCTATGAGATCGCCAGTATGTGACTGACCGGTTGCGGAGTTTGGTGTTCGACTTCGGGTTCACCCCAGCGCAGCGCCAGACCGGTGACATTATCGGAATGACCGTTCTCGCGCGTTATCGCACCATAGATCAGGCTATCCAGGACTTCCGTGACGTTTCTGCCGGCGAACGCCTCGACCAGTTCCCGGTCGTTGAACGGCCCCCACAGGCCATCGCTGCCGAACAGCAAAACATCGCCTGATCGCAACACAACGGGTTCTCCGGCTTCCATATAGAAAGCATCCTCGATCCCGCCCAAACAGTTGGTGATATGGTTGCGCTGTGGGTGGACACGTGCATCTTCGACTGAGAGCTGCCCCGATTCGACCCATTGCTGCACCACCGAATGGTCGTTCGTTCTGGCTGCCACTTTGCCGTCGCGCAGCAGATACAGGCGCGAATCTCCGGCGTGCCCCCAATACATTTTGCCATCCTGTATCAACCCGGCGACACAGGTCGTGCCGGGAAATCCGCCCATGTCACTGTCGTGCGGCAGCCTGACCACACGCTGGTGGGCATGACGCATGGTTTCCAGGAGGAATGCACCGGGATCGGCAATACGCTGCTGGGCATCCCTGCCAAACGATTCGACGAATGTATCGATGGTCATGGTCGCCGCCAACTCGCCGTGCAAATGCCCGCCCATGCCGTCAGCCAGCACCAGCAACAACGCATCGTTGCTGAATGCATAGGCAACACGATCCTGATTGTATTTGCGATTGCCGATATGACTGGCTTGGTGGATCGAGAATTTCATGGTCAAGGGAAAAATTTCACAGAGTGTAATCGTAATATAATGTGCGGCATCAGCACAGCCTTTTATTCGGGAACCTCTCGCCATGATCTTCAGCATGACCGGCTACGCCACCGCCAGTGCGGAGTTTGACAGCGGATCGCTGACACTTGAATTACGCGCGGTCAACCATCGATATCTGGATGTTCAGTTGCGCATGCCGGACGAATTGCGCGGCTTTGAGGGTGTGTTGCGCGAAGCGATCACCGCCCGATTGCAGCGCGGCAAAGTGGAATGCCGCATCAACTATGCGGCACGTTCATCGCAAAGCGGTGCGGCGCTGAATACCGTCATGCTGCAAAAACTTGCGGCATGGACCCGTGAAGTTAAAACCATCTTGCCCGACGCCCGCAGCCTGGACGTGGCAGATGTGTTGCGCTGGAACGGCGTGCTGGAAACGCCCAGCGCATCGGCTGAGGAATTGGGCGCCACATTGCTCGACTTGTTGAAAAACGTGTTGGCGGAATTCTCCGCTTCGCGCATCCGTGAAGGTGAAAAACTGCAGGACTTCCTGATGCAGCGCCTGGAAAAGATCGAGGTACTGCGCGTCAGTGTGATGCCGCATGTGCCCGCCGCGATCGCCGCCTATGAGCAAAAGATCATCACGCGCTTGCGCGAGGCGATGCAGAATGCGCCGGAGGATATCTGGGACGAGCGGGTACGCCAGGAGATCACCGTGTTCGCCAGCAAGATCGATGTGGATGAGGAGCTATCACGGCTTGCCAGCCACCTCGGCGAAATGCGCCGCATCCTTGCCCAGGGAGGCACAGTGGGCAAGCGGCTGGACTTCCTGATGCAGGAACTGAACCGTGAGGCCAATACGCTGGGCTCGAAGTCGGTCGATGCGGAAGTGTCGCGCAGCGCGATGGAGATGAAGATACTCATCGAACAGATGCGTGAACAGATCCAGAACCTGGAATAACCAGAATCCGAAAAAAAAGGATAAATCATGTCGGGAAACCTGTTCATCATCAGCGCACCTTCCGGTGCGGGCAAGACCAGCCTGGTGCAAGCCCTGCTCAAGATCGATCCGCTCATCGAGCTGTCGGTCTCCTACACCACGCGCGACCCGCGTCCGGGAGAACGCGACGGACAGGATTATCATTTTGTCAGCCGCGAGGCTTTTCTGGCGATGGCCAAGAAAGGTGAATTTCTGGAAAGCGCCGAAGTCTATGGCAATCTTTACGGGACTTCGCAAACCTGGATCGGCCGGGAGATCGGCAAAGGGCGCGATATCCTGCTGGAGATCGACTGGCAGGGTGCGGCGCAGGTGCGTCGCCTGTTCCCGGAATGCATCTGCATCTTCATCCTGCCACCCTCGAAAGCGGCTCTGGAACAGCGTCTCAAGGGACGCGGCAAGGATAATGAGACGGTCATCGCCAAACGCATGGCGGCTGTCACTATCGATGTTAGCCATGTGTCTGAATTTAATTATGTTATTATCAACGATAACCTGAATGATGCATTGCGGGAACTCAATGCAGTGGTACTTTCCGCCCGGTTGCGTTGCGAAAAGCAACTTTCCCGTCATCAGACCCTGATCAATCAATTACAGAAACCGGAGTAAACCATGGCACGTATCACCGTAGAAGAATGTCTCACGCAAATCCCGAACCGTTTCGAGCTCACCCTGGCTGCAGCCTATCGCGCACGCCAATTGGCCAATGGTGCCGCCCACCTGGTCGAGAATATCAAGGATAAACCCACTGTCATCGCGCTGCGCGAGATCAGCGAGGGCAAGGTCGGCAAGGAAATCCTGAATAGAGGACAAGCTTGATCCCGGCCGGACATGAACGACGCGACCAGGATTGACTGAAAAGATGCATGGCCGACGCAGATTTACTGATCGAGGAACTCTCCACCTACCTTAAACCGAAGGACGTCGAACACGTCCGCGAAGCAATCGAGTTCAGCCGCGCTGCGCATCAAGGCCAGATGCGCCAATCCGGCGACCCGTATGTCTCCCATCCGATTGCCGTTGCGCGCATCCTGACACCATTGCACATCGATGCGCAGGCGATCATCGCCGCGCTGCTGCACGATGTGGTGGAAGACACAGAAATCACTTCCGATCAGGTCGCCGAAAAATTCGGCAAGCCTGTCGCGGAACTGGTCGATGGGTTGAGTAAACTGGACAAGATCCGCTTCGAGACCCGCGAAGACGCCCAGGCAGAAAACTTCCGCAAAATGCTGCTGGCGATGGCTCGCGACGTGCGCGTCATCCTCATCAAACTGTCCGACCGGCTGCATAACATGCGCACGCTCGATTCGATGGCCGTCGACAAGCGCGAGCGCATCGCCCGCGAAACCATGGAGATCTATGCGCCGATCGCCAATCGTCTCGGTCTGAACGACCTTCATCACGAACTACAGGATCTGAGCTTCAAGTACCTGCACCCCAATCGCTACGCGGTACTGACCAAAGCGTTGCAAGTGGCGCGCGGCAACCGGCGCGAAGTGGTCGGCAAGATCCTCGAATCGATACGGCAACGGCTCGCCGAACATCATATCGAGGCGGATGTCACCGGCAGGGAAAAGGACATCTACAGCATCTACCGGAAGATGCAGAGCAAATCGCTGGCATTCGCCGAAGTACTGGATATCTACGGATTCCGCGTGCTGGTGAACGACTTCGATTCCTGCTATGTGGCGCTGGGCTTGTTGCACGGGCTATACAAGCCGATTCCCGGCAAGTTCAAGGACTATATCGCGATCCCCAAAGTGAACGGTTATCAGTCGATACACACCACGCTGTTCGGGCCTTTCGGTACGCCCATCGAGATCCAGATCCGCACCCACGAGATGCACAAGATCGCCGAGGCCGGCGTGGCATCGCATTGGCTGTACAAAAGCGGCCAGGAATCGATCAACGACCTGCACAAGAAGACCCACCAATGGCTGCAAGAACTGCTGGAAAGCCTCAGCCAGAGCAGCGATTCTTCCGAATTCCTCGAACACCTCAAGGTGGACCTGTTTCCCGATGAGGTATACGTGTTCACGCCCAAGGGCAAGATACTCTCTTTACCGCGCGGCGCGACCGGGGTGGACTTTGCCTACAGTGTGCACACCGACATCGGCAATCGCTGCATCGCAGTCAAAGTAAACCACGAACTGGTGCCGTTGCGCACCGAGTTGAAAAACGGCGATCGCGTGGAAGTGATCACCGCCTCGCATGCCAAGCCCAATCCTTCCTGGCTGGGTTATGTCGCCACCAGCAAGGCGCGCAGCCAGATCCGCCATTTCCTCAGAACCATGCAATCGGGTGAATCGGCACAACTCGGCGAACGCCTGCTCAATCAGGCCCTGCAGGCACTGGGAATCAAGCCGCAGGACATGGATGAAGCGCACTGGAACAAACTGTTGAGAGACACCGGGGTAAAAACACGCCAGGATTTGCTTGCCGACATCGGTCTGGGCCGGCGACTCAACATGGTGGTGGCGCGGCAATTGGCCAGCATCGGTGAAATACCGGTCAATGAAACAACGCCCAATCCGGTCATCACCATCCAGGGCAGCGAGGGCATGGCGGTCCAATTCGCACCGTGTTGTCGCCCTATCCCCGGCGACCCGATCGTCGGGGTGATCAAGAGCGGCCAAGGCCTGCTGGTGCATACCCATGATTGCCCGACACTGCGGCGCGGGCGCAGCAGTGGCGAGCAATGGCTGGATGTGGTGTGGGACAAGAACATCAGCCGTCCCTTCGATGTCAACATCAAGTTGCTGGTCGCCGACCAGCGCGGCGTCCTGGCAAAGGTCTCCGCCGCGATCGCCGAAGCGGAAGCCAACATCGAGAACATCAGCTTTACCCATGAAGGCGAATACTCGGGGTTGCATTTCACGCTGGAGGTGAACAACCGCTTGCACCTCGCCAATATCATGCGCGGTTTGCGCAGGATTCCGGAAGTGGCAAGGATCATACGGGTGAAGAACGCTCCGTAACAGGGGCTGTTTCTTTCTGCGGCCAAATCAAAATCAACTTCGCCGGTGGTTAGGTAGTGGTTTTCTCAGCGCCATCATATTCGCCTCCGTAATGTCTCAACAGTTCAAGCATGGCAGATGCCTTGTCCAGGGTCTCCTGGTATTCCGCCGCCATGACGGAATCAGCCACGATACCGCCGCCTGTCCAGCAGCGTATCTTGCCACCTGCGTAGACCATGGTCCTTATCACGATGTTGCTGTCCATGTTGCCGTCGAATCCGACATAACCTATCGCGCCGCAATAGATGCCTCTACGATTCTGCTCGAGTTGCTCGATGATCTGCATGGCGCGCAGCTTGGGTGCGCCGGTCACAGACCCGCCGGGAAAACATTCGCGCAACACATCCAGTGCATCGCAACCCCCGGCCAGCGTTCCTTCCACGGTGCTGACCAGATGGTGTACGTTGGCAAAACTTTCCAGCTCGAATAATCTTGGCACGCGCACCGATCCGGGCACGCAGCTTTTGCCGAGATCATTGCGCAGCAAGTCCACGATCATCAGGTTTTCTGCTCTATCCTTGGGGTGGTTGCACAGTTCTGCGGCAAGTTGCCTGTCCTGTTGCGCATCGCTGCTGCGCGGGCGGGTGCCCTTGATCGGCCTGGTCTCCACACTGCCGTTTTGCACGCGCAGAAATCGTTCCGGAGAAGCGCACAGGATTTGTGCCCGGGGCAGATTGAGGAATGCGGAATATGGCGCCGGACTTAAGCTGCGCAAGGTGAGATAGGCATTCAGTGCATCGCCGCTGGCATGTGCGCTGAATTGCTGCGCAAGGTTGATCTGGTAGCAGTCGCCCGACCTCAAAAAATCCTGCACGCACGCAAATGCGCCGGCATAGCTGTCCGCTGAAAAGTTGGAGGTGATCTTGCCATGCACGCGAAAATCATCCGCTGGGAGTGCTCTGATGTGTTGAAGCCGGCGAAATATCTGCGGTAACAGATTCGCTGTTTCGGGGTAACGCTGGTGCGACACCAAACGTGCCCTGTGCAGTTGATGATCCAGCACCAGCGCCCAATCATAGATGCCTACAGCCATATCAGGCAGCGGCTCGGCACCGCCATCGGATTCGGATATTGCGGGCCCCCGCCGCATCAAGTCATATCCCCAATAGCCCAACGCACCGCCGGCAAAAGGGATATCCGTTATCGGTTCGGTTTGTTCACCCAGTTCCTTGCGTATCAATGCGAACGGATCCGGATCCGGTGGTTCTGCATATAGCGACAAGGTACGCCGTGGATCAGCGGTGATGATGTCATAACGCGCCATGCCGCCGCTATCGAGCCATATCGCCCAGGGTAAATCAGCCAGCGCGGCGTAATAGCTTGCAACATCACTTCGATAAGGCAGATCGGCAGAATAGAAACTCATTGGACTTCAGGTGGAATATATCGCCGCTACGATAGCATCATTAAAAATCCAGAGGGCAGAAAAGCCATCGCAAATCGGCCGATTTGCAATGAGAAGAAACACGCACCAACATTGCGCTGGTGAAATAAAAAGGCGCACGCACCAGTTAGTGCGCCCCAAAGCAAGCCTGATGTGGTTAGCCCCTATTGCCCGAAAATACTACCCGGACACCAGGGGCTGCCACACAGCGATACCACCGACTAGTTCGGCTTGCCGATTCCCGGTGTAGGAAAAGGCCATGTTGCAGCCGGACGAACAGGTGCCGGGGCGGAAGGAGCCGGTGCTGCTGGCCTGGCTACCGCTACTGCCGGTTTAGCTGCTGGCTTCTTCGCTACCGCTTTTTTAGCAGCCGGTTTTTTAGCTGCCGGCTTTTTTGCTACCGCTTTTTTAGCAGCTGGCTTTTTGGCAGCGACTTTCTTGGCTGCCGGCTTCTTCGCCGCTACTTTCTTTTTGGCAGCTGGCTTTTTGGCAGCGACTTTCTTGGCTGCCGGCTTCTTCGCCGCTACTTTCTTTTTAGCAGCTGGCTTTTTGGCAGCGACTTTCTTGGCTGCCGGCTTCTTCGCTACTGCTTTTTTAGCTGCCGGTTTTTTGGCCGCTGCTTTTTTTGCTGCTGGTTTCTTCTTTGCTACCATTTTGATTCTCCTTCAATAATGAAAGTTAAAGAACAACACTTACGCTTACTACACCTACACCTCCAGCCCGTGCTCAACTTCGAGCAAGGGCTAAAGCCGTCACCTTAAGTCCGACTAGTCCCAGGACAACGCGCCACCGGTTTGATATTCGGTGACACGGGTTTCAAAGAAATTCTTCTCTTTTTTCAAATCGATCATTTCCGCCATCCACGGGAACGGATTGGTTGCCCCCTGGAACAACACGTCCACACCGATTTGCTGGCAGCGGCGGTTGGCGATAAAACGCAGGTATTCTTTGAACATCGTCGAATTCAGACCCAGCACACCGCGTGGCATGGTGTCCTCGGCGTAGGCATATTCCAGCTCAACCCCTTTTTGCATCAAACCACGGATCTCTTCGCGAAATTCCGTAGTCCACAGGTGCGGGTTTTCCATCTTGATCTGATTGATCACATCGACGCCGAAATTCAGGTGCATGGATTCGTCGCGCAGGATGTATTGATATTGTTCAGCCGCACCCGTCATTTTGTTCTGGCGCCCCAAAGCGAGTATCTGCACGAAACCGACATAGAAGAACAGTCCTTCCATGATGCAGGCGAACACGATCAAGCTGCGCAGCAGCTGGCGATCCGCCTCCGGGGTGCCGGTTTCGAACGCGGGATTGGTCAGGGTATCAATGAACGGGAGCAGGAATTCGTCCTTGGCACGTATGCTGGGCACCTCGTGATACATGTTGAATATCTCGCCCTCATCCAGCCCCAGGCTTTCCACGATGTATTGATAGGCATGGGTGTGGATCGCCTCTTCAAACGCCTGGCGCAGCAAATATTGGCGGCACTCCGGATTGCTGATATGGCGATAGGTGCCAAGCACGATGTTATTCGCGGCCAGGCTGTCCGCAGTGGTAAAGAACCCCAGGTTGCGCTTGACCAGCAGGCGCTCATCCTCACTCAGCTTGTCACTTTTCCACAGTGCGATATCCGCGGTCATGTTCACTTCCTGCGGCATCCAGTGGTTGGCACAGGCAGCCAGGTATTTGTCCCACGCCCATTTGTACTTGAACGGCACCAACTGGTTGACGTCGGCCTTGCAATTGATGATGCGCTTGTCTTCCACACGGATACGCCCGGCGTTTCTGGCGGTCACGACGGGGGGAGTTTTTTCTTCTTCCTCTTGGCCAGCCAGTTTTTGC
Organism: Burkholderiales bacterium; assembly: GCA_038329705.1. Classification (GTDB taxonomy): domain Bacteria; phylum Pseudomonadota; class Gammaproteobacteria; order Burkholderiales; family Gallionellaceae; genus Gallionella. The sequence continues at coordinate 20,093 of JBBQNH010000006.1, forward strand.
AGGATCAAAGCTTCATCAAGTGTGGATATCTGCATCATGCCCAATGGCGACTTGCCCGCCTTGATGTCTTCGTCAAAATTCAGCATCTTGATCATTCTCCTTTGCGCTCACTTCTTTCAGCCCGCAACGACTGACAGGCCTCGCATTTGTCGGTTGCCGCCGTAGCCGCAAACCCGAATGCCGGGATGTCACTGGCATGCCTCACATTCAGGATTGTCAATCGAACAGAACTGATTTTCTTCGGTCCCACCTCCGGTTGGCACCGCATTCAGCGCGCCCGCTTTTCCGGTGGATTTCTCTGCCGAGGTCGCACCCATCGTGCGCAGGTAATAAGTGGTCTTCAATCCGCGCAACCAGGCCAATTTGTAAGTCTCATCCAGCTTGCGTCCGGACACGCCGGCCATGTAAATATTCAGCGATTGCGCCTGATCTATCCATTTCTGGCGGCGCGAGGCCGCCTCGATCAGCCAGCCGGGCTCGACTTCGAAAGCGGTCGCGTAGAGCTTGCGGAATTCTGCCGGCACACGATCGATCTTCGCCAAAGTCCCGTCGAAATATTTCAGGTCGGCGATCATCACTTCGTCCCACAGGCCGAGCCGTTTCAGATCGGCGACCAGGCGGTCGTTGATGACGGTGAATTCGCCCGACAGATTCGATTTCACGAAGATATTCTGGTAGGTGGGCTCGATACAAGCCGATACGCCGATGATGTTGGAAATGGTTGCAGTCGGCGCGATGGCGACGCAGTTGGAATTGCGCATGCCATGCTGCCTGATGCGGTTGCGCAAGGCATCCCAATCCATGCTGGCCGACATATCCACTTCAACGAAGCCACCGCGTTCCTGACGCAACAACTCCAGGGAATCCTGCGGCAGGATGCCGCGATCCCACAGACTGCCGCGGTAGGTCGCATAACGGCCGCGCTCTTCAGCCAATTCGGTGGAAGCCCAATAAGCGTAATAACACACGGCTTCCATGGAGCGGTCGGCAAACTCGACCGCCGTATCGGATGAATAGGGAATGCGCAACTCGTGCAGGCAATCCTGAAAACCCATGATGCCGAGCCCCACCGGACGGTGCTTGAGATTGGAATTGCGCGCCTTGTCGACCGCGTAATAATTGATGTCGATCACGTTATCCAGCATGCGCATTGCGGTGTTGATTGTCCCGCGCAGCTTGTCATGATCGATCTGCCCGGCCTTCTCATGGCGCCCCCCATTCTTGTCAAATTGGGGATACAGGTGCGCGACCAGATTGATCGAGCCGAGATTGCACACGGCGATCTCGCTGTCGCTGGTATTCAGCGTGATCTCGGTACACAGATTGGAGCTGTGCACCACGCCGGTATGCTGCTGCGGTGAACGGATATTGCACGGATCCTTGAAAGTGATCCACGGATGCCCGGTCTCGAACAGCATGGTCAGCATCTTGCGCCACAAGCTGGCAGCGGGGATTTTTTTGAACAGCTTCAGTTCACCGCTGGCAGTCCTGGCTTCATAAGCGGTATAGGCACGCTCGAATTCGGCGCCGAATTTGTCATGCAGGTCCGGCACGTTTGATGGCGAGAACAAGGTCCAGTCGCCGCCGTCCATGACACGCTTCATGAACAGGTCGGGTATCCAGTTGGCCGTGTTCATGTCATGGGTGCGGCGGCGGTCGTCGCCGGTATTCTTGCGCAGGTCGAGAAACTCCTCGATGTCCAGATGCCAGGTTTCCAGGTAGGCGCACACCGCGCCCTTGCGCTTGCCGCCCTGATTCACCGCCACAGCCGTGTCGCTGACCACTTTCAGGAATGGCACCACGCCCTGCGATTGGCCGTTGGTGCCCTTGATATGCGCGCCAAGCGCACGCACCGGTGTCCAGTCATTGCCCAGACCGCCGGCGTATTTCGCGAGTAATGCGTTTTCCTTGATGGCTTCATAGATGCCGTCCAGGTCATCCGCCACCGTAGTCAGGTAACAGGAAGACAACTGCGAACGCTGTGTGCCGGAATTGAACAGGGTCGGCGTGGAGCTCATGAAATCGAAGCTGGACAGCAGGCGGTAAAACTCCACCGCGCGCGATTCCCGATCGATCTCGTTGATGGACAACCCCATCGCGACACGCATGAAAAAGGCCTGCGGCAATTCGATGCGCTTGCCTTCGATATGCAGGAAGTAACGGTCATAAAGGGTTTGCAGGCCCAGATAACCGAATTGAAGATCGCGCTGCGCATCCAGCTCCCCGGCCAGACGCTTCAGGTCAAACTGCCCGAGGCGCGAATCCAGCAGTCCCGCGGCGATGCCCTGCTTGATGAACTGCGGAAAATAGGTCGCATAGCGTGTCGCCATGTCTCCGGGCGCGATCTCTTCGCCCAGCGTCTCGCTGCAAATGGTGTTCAACAACAGCCGTGCCGTAACGAAATTATAGGCCGGCTCCTTTTCGATCAGCGAACGCGCGGACAACACCAGGCACTTGCGTACTTCATGCAGCGCCACGCCGTCATAGAGATCCTTGAGTGTCAACTTGATGACCGCTTCGGCGGAAACCGCGTCACCCAATCCCGCGCAGGCTTCCCCCACCAATGCCGACAGACGACCCAGGTCGAGCGGCCGCACCGTGCCGTCTTCACCGGTGACATTGATGATATGCGCGGGCTCCCTGCTCCTGGTTTTGGCGCGTGAACGCGAATGCTCTTCGCGGTACAAGACATATGAACGCGCGACATCGTGTTCCCCCGAGCGCATCAATCCCAGCTCGACCTGGTCCTGGATATCCTCGATATGCATCGTCCCGCCATGCGGTTGGCGGCGCATCAACGCCGCAACCACACCGGTCGTCAGCTTCTCGACCATCTCGCGCACGCGCGCGGATGCAGCGCCCTGACCGCCGTTTACCGCGATGAACGCCTTGGTCATTGCGATCGATATCTTGGCCGGCTCAAACACGACCACCGAACCATTGCGGCGAATCACCTTGTATTGGTCGAACTGATTTGAATTAACAGAAGAGGATGGGACAGAATCGGGAATGCTGTTGTCATGCTTCGGAGAGGTCGGAACGCTATCGGTAGCGGCATGCAACATATACTTGACTCCCTTGAATATTTTGTAAACCCCAATAAATACTACATCTAGTATCTTTGTTTCACACGAACAACTAATAAAAATTACATTCAACTACATCTAGTAATTTTCTTCAATGTCGGTGCTAATTGTAGTAGTTAACGAAAATATTGCAAGCGAAAAAATGGCATCGTGCACAACTGCACGATTCATGTGTCCGTGTTCCTGGAAAAATCTGAAGCGTCACCCAACCCGACAAGGAATCTTGCCCAGTCAAAACAGGGTCCGGGGTCGGTTTTGCGGTGCGGAGCGATATCGCTGTGACCGGCGATGCCGCGGATCGGGTAGGCTGTTCGCAACGCTTTGCTCAAACCGACCAGCGCGACATACTGCGCATCGGAGAACGGCATCGTATCAGTGCCCTCCAGCTCGATACCCAGCGAAAAATCATTGCAACGATTCGCCCCCTGCCAGCACGACTCCCCGGCATGCCAGGCCCGTTGCAAACAGGGAACGAACTGGATGATGTGCCCGTCACGGCGCAAAAAGAAGTGCGCTGACACCTTCAATCCTGCGATGGTCGGATAATAAGGGTGGGCCGCCACATCCAGGGTATTGGTGAAAAAGCGTTGCACACCGTCACCGCCAAATTCGTCCGGCGGCAGGCTGATATTGTGTATCACCAGCAATTCGATAGCGCCTGCCGGGCGATCATCGCAATTGGGCGACGGGATGTATTCGCACCCGGATAACAATCCCCGCTCATCAACGACAAATGGTTGCTTAAGGTTCATGCTATTCCGTGTCGCCGCCCCCATGCGGGCCGGTGATACCAAGTCTTTCCATGCGGTAACGCATGGTCCGGAACGTCAGGCCAAGCAGCTTGGCCGCGGCAGTTCGATTGAAACCGGTCTGCTCCAATGCTTCCAGCAATGCCTGCCGCTCAACCTGATCCAGGTATTTCGGCAACGGGTACTTGCTGTTGAGCGAATCGTTATCCGACAGGTTATGTTCCACCGGTACCAGCAGCAGGTCCTGTTCTTCGATCACCTCTCCCAGGCACATGGCCAGCGCCCTTTCAATGATGTTTTCGAGTTCGCGTACATTACCCGGGAAGCTGTAACCCTGCAGGGCGAGCAGCGCATCCGCGGAAAATCGCACAGCATCTTCATTGCGCAAACGTTCCAGGATACGCTGCGCGATCTCGGGAATATCCTCGCGCGACTCGCGCAGTGCCGGCATCTGGATCGGGATCACACTCAGGCGGTAATACATATCCTGGCGGAACTCTCCCTGCCGCACGCGTTCCGCCAGGTCATGGTGTGTCGCGCTGATGATGCGCACATCCGCGGGTTCCTCGCCGGTGGCGCCGATCTTGCGCACCCGCTTCTCCTGTATCGCGCGCAACAGCTTTACCTGCATCGGCAATGGCAGGTCCGCGACCTCATCAAGAAACAGGGTTCCGTTGTGCGCAGCCTGAAAGAATCCGTCCCGATCCTTGTCAGCCCCGGTGAACGCGCCTTTTTTGTAGCCGAAGAATTCCGCCTCCATCAGATTATCCGGGATCGCCCCGCAATTCACCGTGATGAACGGTTGATCGTTCCTTGAACCGCTCTGCACGATCAGCCGTGCGGCCAACTCCTTGCCGCTGCCCGACTCGCCGCTGATATGCACCGGCGCCTGGCTGCGCGCCACACGCCTGATAAGTTCGCGCACCCTCTGCATGGCGGCGGAATTGCCGAGCAGAATCTTGTCGTCTGACGGACCCGGCTGCGGTAACTTCAACGCGGATTTCACCAGTGTCCGCAACTGGTCCAGCGAAACCGGCTTGCTCAGATAATCGAACGCGCCGGCCTTGAGCGCGGTCACCGCATTTTCCATATTCCCGTGCGCGGTGATCACGGCTACCGGCACATCCAGGTTGTGCTGGGCGATATGCCGGACCACCTGCAAGCCATCGCCATCCGGCAAACGCATGTCGGTAAGGCACAAGTCGTATTGCTGCGCCGACAGTTTTGCAATCGCCTCGCGCACATTGACTGAACGGTCGACTTCCAGCCCCATCTTGCGCAGCGCCAGCTCCAGCAACTCAAGAATATCCGGCTCATCATCCACCAGCAATATGCTGGGTGCTTTCGTTCCTTGCTTATCCGCCATGCCCGTCTTCCCCGTTTTCCCTGTTTGAATTCCCGAAGATTATCCTGAAACAAGCTCCTGTCTGCCCCCCGACCTCATGATATTCCAACAGCGCCCCATTTGCCTCGCACAACTCCTTGGCGATATACAAACCCAAACCCGTGCCATCCGATGCAGTGGTAAAGAACGGCTCGAACAGTTTGACCCGCTGTTCCTCGGAGATGCCGGGGCCATCATCCTGCACAGCCAGGCTCACCGAGCCATTCTCCCTGCCCATAGTCAATACCAGACTGCCCGGCAACTTGCGTCCGAAGCGCAGCGCGTTGCGGCACAGATTCCAAAGCACCTGACGCAGATGGCCGCGATCGAAGGAAATCTCGCCCTGCTCCATCCCCGCCAGCACCATCACACCCGCATGCTGTTCCGCCAAATCGAACTCTTCGGCAAAACCGCGCAGAAACGCCGCCAGATCGAATACCTCCCCTTGCGCGCGATCGCGCCGGTTAAGCTGCATCACGTCTTGCACGATCCGGTTGATGCGATGGGTGTTGTCCAGCACGATCTGCAACAAGCGTTGATGCCGGGCATCGCCGGGTTCCTCCTGCAACAGCTCCGTCGCGTAGCTGATCGCCGACAACGGATTGCGCACCTCGTGTGCGATATTCGCGGTCAAACGCCCCAGGGCGGCCAGTTTTATCTGTTGCGCCTCGGCACGGATGCGCCGCATGTCTTCCAGGAAGATCACCGCGCCATTTTCCGCATTGCGCTCGATAGCGACAAAGCGCAGCCTGGCTTGCAAACCCACATCCAGCTGCAGGGTGTCCCGGCTGGCGCTGCCGGTCTGCTTCCACAAAGCATATTGCCCGAACAGGATCGGAAAGACTGCCGCCAAAGAGCTATCGGAGCTGATCGTTTTTCGCAACAATTGTTCGGCTCGTGAATTCATCTGCATGATGTTGCCTTCGCCATCCACGACCAGCACACCGTCCTGCATGTCGCGCATCACCAGACGATTCGCCTCGGACAAACTGACCAGATCGCGACCGCGCCGCTGCGCCAGCAACTGGCTGTCCACCGCATATTTCGCCAGCGTGTGCGCCAGCCAGGCCACCGCAAAATACGCCATGCACAACAAGCCGACCTGCACATACTGCGCCACATCCGCATCGTCATACAACACGGCATAAGCGTGTTCCAGCAAAGTGGCGATACTGGCCATTGCGGCAAAGAACAGCGTGATCCTGCCGCGACTGATCAGCCCCGCCGCAGCCAGTGACACCAGCAGCAACAGTCCGACATTGCTTTGTATCCCTCCACCCGCATAAGAAAGTGCGGTCAATCCAATGATATCCCCGCCGATCTGGATCGCCAGTTGCAGGGTGAATCGCGGCCAGTGCAACTGCAACGGGATGAATGACAGCACTACCACAGCCAGATACACCGCGCTGGATGCAAAGAACAGCATCAGATGATGCGGGCCCAGCGATAACGAGGAACCGAATATCCCGGCAAGCAACACCAGGATGCTGGCCAATATCAGCCGGTATAGATTGAAATACAGCAGGGAACGCCAGAAATCGACGGAGGGGAAATCCGCGGACTGATTATCAGTCATCGCTCACTTCACGCGTTTGAAAGACATCCTTGTGCGGCGTTTTGTTCACTTGCGATAGGCCTCGCGATGTTCCTTGCCGCAAAAATAATTCCCGCCGGCCAGAATGCTCTCGCCCTTGGGTAAATGCACACCGCAGTGCGCACAGCGCACCATATCCTCTGTAACAGGATCACCCGGCTTGGACTCTTCCTTGCGGAATGACCTCAACAACAGATAAACCACCACCGCGATGGCTATCAGGAACAACAGGCGGCTCATTTCAAATTGACTCCATTAGAATAAAACTCAAACCACAAGTACACACCGGCCATTATATTACGCAATCAACGCCACACTTTGGCCTGCGCGTGAATTTCCAAAATCAATGCCGGCTGGCGCAAGTCTGGCAGCATGAATCATTGCCGGGCCTTGGCATGCGCGGGCCGGAATATCCTGCATTGCGCGGCATCGGATTCAAGATAGGCACCTTCGATCAGGTCGATGCAATACGGAATGGCCGGGAATACAGCATTCAGGCAGTCGTCAATCGCGGAGGGTTTGCCGGGCAGGTTGACGATCAGGCTATGGCCTCGTATCCCGGCGGTTTGCCTTGACAATATCGCAGTTGCCACGAATTTCAGCGAAGCGCTGCGCATCAGCTCGCCGAAGCCCGGCATCATCTTGCCGCACACGGCTTCGGTGGCTTCGGGCGTGACATCCCGCAATGCCGGGCCGGTGCCGCCGGTAGTGACGATCAGACTGCAGCCTTGCACATCGCTCAGTTCGCACAATGCCGCCTCGATCTGCGCCTGTTCATCGGGGATCACTTTTGCCACCGCCTGCCACGGACTGGTCAGTACGCGCGTGAACCAGGCGTGGATGGCCGGTCCGCCCTTGTCCTCGTACTCACCCCGGCTGGCGCGGTCGGAGACTGTCAATATTCCAATACGTGCAACATCCATGGTCAATCCCCGAACCCGACATCATCCTGATACGCCGTACCGTCCAGCAGCTGAACAGTAACCAGATCGCCCTTTGTCATCCCGTTGCTTTCCGCAGGCACAACCACCAGGCCGTCGGCCCTGGCCATCGACAACGACACCCCGCTGCTCTGTGTACCGGTGGAACTTGCCAGACAACCCCCCTGCTCATTCTTCAGCATCACACGGACGAACTCGGTGCGTCCGGACAGATGCTTCACGTCATGTCCCAGGCTTGCCTGGAGGGTGCGGCGATACAAGCGCGCATGCCCCATCATGCGGCGCAGTAGCGGAGCAACGAACTCTTCAAAGCAGACCATGCTGGAAACCGGATTACCCGGCAACCCAAATACCATTTTTGCCTTCTCGTTCTTTAGCCGCTGCAACACTCCGAACGCGAGCGGATGCCCGGGTTTCATCGCAACGCGCCAGAACTTCATCTGTACGCCGAGCGCTTCGATGGTCGGACGCACATAATCATGCACCCCCACCGAACTGCCGCCCGAGACCAGCAACACGTCGAATTCCAGTCCGCGCCGCAGATGCTCCGCCAGCTCGGCCGGATCATCGCGTGCGATGCCGAGCATGACAGGCGCAATGCCCAGCGCCTGCAACTGGGCCATCAGCGCATAACTGTTCGAGTCGGGTATCTTGTTCGGATCGACCGGATCACCCATCCCCTCCAGTTCGTTGCCGGTCGACAAGATCGCCACGCGGGGGCGGCAGTACACCTGCAATTGTGCGCACTTGACCGTTGCCAGAATGCCGATCACACCCGGCGTGATCTCGGTTCCCGCCGCCAGCACGACCTCACCGTTGCGCATGTTTTCGCCCAACCGGCGTATGTCGTTACCGGGCGTTACTTTACGGTTGATTTGCGCATTGCTTTCCGATATCGCTTGTGTGTCTTCCACGCGTATCACCGCATCCGCACCTTGCGGAACCGGCGCACCGGTCATGATGCGCGCGCATTGACCCGCCCCCACCACCTTGACCGGCATATCGCCCGCCTTGATGTCCTCGATGACAACCAGGTTCGCGGGAATCTGCGCCAGATCGGCGCTGCGCAAAGCGTAGCCATCCATTGCGGACACGTCATAGGGCGGCTGGTCGCGATTGGCGCGAACGTCCACGGCCAGCACGCGTCCCAATGACTGCTCCAACCCGACCGTTTCGATACCCTGTTTGTTCGCATACTGAAGAATGCACTGCTGTGCCTGTGCTACCGATAGATGTTCCATTGCGATTCCGTGTGTTTATCCGCCCTCAGTGTAGACCGGATGAATTTGCAACGCAAAGACCCGCACTTCATTGACCGGCAAGCCGGACAGCCAGGTACATCAGCCCGCTCAGTTGTCATCCTGTGCAAAGCATATCCCTGAAAAGAAGCCCGGAATCACGCCAAATCAATGCATCGACCAACCGGGCGTGGTGCCATCATTCACATCGTCTATAATCGACTGCATGATTGATTTCAGCGTCGAGACGAAATGTCTGAACGATATCTCCCTGGAGAACGATAAGGGGAGAACAACAATGGGAGAACAACAATGAAAAAAGTCGAAGCGCTGCGTATCCCCGTCACACAAGGCCTGAAAGATTTCTACGCGATGGACATGCATCTTGCCTATCAGGCTGCCTGCACAGGTCAATTCAATGTGTTGGCGTTTGGACGCCTGGCTGCCGCCATCACCGTCATACGTTCCGCGCTCGAACAAAACCGGACAAGGATTCCCCATGCCATTGAAACGCTGGACGCCACCATCGAAACCCTGCTGGCAGTCAAAAACAAAGGCGATGCCTCCGGTGTGTGGGAAATCACCGTTGGCGAACTGCCTTCCGTACTGGCCGGAATCGACATGGCAGAAGACACGATCGGCACCCTGGATGTCGCGCTGCTTGAAAGAACGGCCACCGCGCTGTTGAACAGCACATCCGGCGAACCCGACGACCAACAGGTGTCACGAGCCTAGTAACGCCCTTTTGCGATCGCCACATCCTGCGGCGTATCCAGATCGAAGAAACTGTCCGAACCGGGATCGGCGTGCAACAGTTCTGCCTGGTCCACATGGCAGACCCGCAGGCGTCCAAGCATCGCACGCATACTGTTCTTTCCGCCTCCCGCCAAATGTTCGCGTATCACCCCCAAGCAATCGGCCGAATAGTATGCCGCCAGCGGTTGGGCGTAACCCGCCACCACCGGCACGACCGCCTGATATTGGCCGCGGTATTCAGCCAGCAATTCGACCAGCGCCGGCTTCACGAACGGCATATCGCACCCCACTACAAACGCCCACGGCGTATCAATCTGTCGCAGACCGGCGAGCAATCCGGCCAGCGGTCCGTCGGTCAGGGTGCCAGCGTTTCCCGGCTTCCCCGAGTCTGCCCGGTCATCGCAAACCTGCGGCAGATCGATCCCGGGGCGCGGCTCACGGACACTGATGACGACCTGCGGAAACACCTGCTGCATCGCAGCGATCACCCGTTGCAGCATCGTCCGATCACCCAGTAGCAGGTTTGCCTTGTCGCTCCCCATGCGCCGCGAGTCACCGCCGGCCAGTATGATCGCGGTGCAATCTTCGATCATTGATTCCAACCCCATTTCATCGGTGAAACTGTGTTGGCTTCGTCTCTCACTCCTCGCCGCCTTGTTTGACTTTCAAAATAGAATTGGAATCGGGCGAAAAACCCAATATAAAACCAACAAGGCCGCTTATATCGTCGAGTGCGAAATGCGGCAACTGCGGATGTGCCTCGCCGACATCCGTGACCATCGCGATCAACCCATCCGCAACACCACAGCGCGGCACCCCGGAGCATTCGCGGCGCAGCACCTCGATCTTCACGCCGGCAGCATGTGAGAAACCCTCCGCCAGCACCAGGTCGGCTTCACCCAGAAATCGCTGCGCCAGTTGCGCAGGTTCACGCCTGTCCACCGCATCGGCAACCAGTTGCAATTCGTCGGAAGTGACCAGCATGCTCATCGCCGCACCCGCCTGCTTGTAGCGCCAACTGTCCTTGCCCGGTGTATCCAGCACCACCTTGTGATGTGCGTGCTTGATCGTCGCAACGCGCAAGCCGCGACCGCTCAATTCGTGCAACAGTTTTTCGATCAGCGTGGTTTTGCCGGAGCCGGAGTGCCCGACAAAAATGAATACGTTCGACATAATCAACCTAAATTCTGCGACTCGATAAAGCAGTGCTCCTACAGATAAGCAAAGTTCTCTTCATGGATGATTAGTCACCCACGCATCACCTTGCGGGGTGATCTCTTTTTTCCAGATCGGCACGCGCTGCTTCAGCTCGTCGATCAACCATTGGCAGGCTTGCAAGGCGGGCGTGCGATGCTCGGCACCCGCCGCGATGAACACGATCTGATCGCCGGCACCGACCACGCCGACGCGGTGCACGATGCGCGCATCCAGCAAGCCGAATTTTTCTATCGCCTCGTCGCGTAGCTTGTGCATCTCCGCCAGGGCCATGCTGCCATAGGCATCGAAACTGATCTGCGTTACCTCGCGGCCTTCCGAAAAATCGCGCGCGCAACCGGTGAACGTGGCGATACCGCCCATCCGTTTCGAGCTGGCACGCAGCGCGGCTATCTCCTCATCCTGGGAAAAGTCTTCCTGCTGGAGTCGCACCGCATCTTTCATTCTATCCACCCGAAAATTTCGACATGAACACCACCTCGCTGTGCTCGGCCAGCGGCAGCGACATGTCCAGCACATGCTCCCCGTTCACTGCCGCGAAGCACACGATCTCGAACGCTGCCGGATGCTGTTCCTGCAATTGCGCGCGCAGATCCTGCAGGCGCATTCCTGATACAAACTGCACTTGCATTTCGCTGCTGCCCACACGCTCCGCAACCGGCCCGAAGAACAATACTTTTATCATTCCCGTTTCTTCACACCTTGTTCGCGCAGCCACACCCCGCTCTTGCCGCCGCGCTTTTCCTCCAATTGTATGGACTCGATGCGCATGCCGCGGTCGATCGCCTTGCACATGTCATAGACAGTGAGCAACGCCACGCTGGCCGCGCACAATGCTTCCATCTCGACACCGGTTTGTCCTGTGCAGCGGGTCGTCGTGAATACCTTCAACCCGACACAACCTGCCGCATCCGGTTCCAATATATCGCTGAACACCACCTCCACCCCTGCAAGCGCCAGCGTATGACACATCGGGATGATGTCGGATGTGCGCTTCGCGGCCATCACCGCGCCGACATCCGCCACCGTCAACACGTCGCCCTTGGCGATGCTGCCGGCGCGTATCCGCGCAAGCGTCCCGGGTAGCATACGCAGCACACCGCTGGCGATCGCGACGCGCTGTGTGCCGGGCTTGTCCGAAACATCCACCATACGCGCGCGGCCTGCTTCGGAAAAATGAGTCAACTTATCCATTCTGAAATTCATCCAAAGAAATGCAATTCATCACAGCTCCTCCCCCTCACAGGGGGAAGGTTGGGTAACCAATGACTTGGCTGTCGTATTTTGACAGCCTAGACAGATGGCTAGTAGTTCTATCAATGGGGGTAATAATTTCGACTGCGCTCATGCTTGGATTCTACCCCCACCCTAGCCCTCCCCCTGCAAAGGGGAGGGAATCAAGCCGCCGCAAACGCTGCAAGCGGGGTCTTTATTCAACTTGCTGCGTGTGACATGCATATCCAGCGCGTTCAGCGTCAACAGTTTCCCGCTCAGCCCGCGCCCGATGCCCATCAGCAATTTGAGCGCTTCCCCGGCCTGCATGGTACCGATGATACCCGTCAGCGGCGCGAACACGCCGGTGGTCGCGCAGCGCAACTCGGCGGCCACACTGTCCTCCGGGAACAGGCAGTTGTAGCAGGGCGAATCCCCCAGCCGAAAATCGAACACCGCGATCTGCCCCTCGAAGCGGATCGCCGCACCCGACACCAGCGGCTTGCGCTGCGTCAGGCAGGCATGATTGACCGCATAACGCGTCGTGAAATTGTCGCTGCAATCCAGCACCACATCGGCTTGTCCGGTCAATTCACGCAATCCTTCCGCATCGGCGCGCATATCCAGCGCGACGCATTCCACTTCCGGATTGATGTCATCCAGCGCGGCCTGTGCCGAGGCTACCTTGGCCTGGCCGACTGCGGAGGTGCGATGGATGATCTGGCGCTGCAGGTTGCTGAAATCAACTGTATCGTGGTCACACAGGGTCAGCCGCCCCACCCCGCTGGCAGCCAGATACAGCGCGGCCGGTGAGCCCAGCCCGCCCAGCCCGATGATCAGCACCTTGGCATCAAGCAGGCGTTGCTGACCCTCGATGCCGATCTCGTTCAGCAGGATATGGCGGCTATAGCGCAACAGTTGTTGGTCATTCATGAATTGACGGCCGCTAGTGAAGGGTGCCGATTATTCAGCATTGCATCTGGCTGGGCAACGGTTTCGACTGCAAACAGATCTGGCGTGCGCCGGTAATCTGTTGCCGAACCAATACGCCTGACCCGATGCGTGCCGTTCAGTGTTGGAGTATCTTCGACAGGAACAACTGTGCCCTTTCGGAGCGCGGCTTGCCGAAGAAATCTTCCTTGGGCGCGTCCTCGACGATACGTCCCTCGTCCATGAAGACGACCCGGGTCGCCACCTTGCGTGCGAAGCCCATCTCATGCGTGACCACCATCATGGTCATGCCTTCCTGGGCGAGGCCGACCATCACATCGAGCACCTCGTTGACCATCTCCGGATCAAGTGCCGAGGTCGGCTCGTCGAACAACATGCAGATCGGATCCATGCACAGTGCTCTGGCGATCGCGACCCGTTGCTGCTGACCGCCGGAGAGTTGTCCGGGAAATTTGTCCGCCTGACTGAGCAGACCGACACGATCGAGCAATTTGCGGCCGCGTTCTACCGCTTCATCCCTGCTACGGCCAAGCACCTTGATTTGCGCGATGCACAGATTATCGGTGATGCTCATGTGCGGAAACAGCTCGAAATTCTGGAACACCATGCCGACATGGGCGCGCAGCTTGGCGAGATCGGTCTTGGGGTCGCCCACCGAAATGTTGTTCACCACGATGTCGCCCTGTTGAAAGGGTTCGAGGCCGTTGACACATTTGATCAGGGTCGATTTTCCCGAGCCTGACGGGCCGCAAATGACGATCACTTCGCCCTTGCTGACTTCAGTCGAGCAATCAGTGAGCACCTGGAAACTGCCGTAATGCTTGCTGATGTTTTTTATGGAGATCATGCGGGTTTCCTTTTCTGGTAATACTTGACCAGCAACGAGGCCGAAAAACTGATGATGAAATAGACCGCGCCCGAGAACAGCAATAGTTCAACCAGACGTCCGTCGCGGCTGCCGACCTGATAGGCGGTGCCGAAGAAATCCGCCAGCGAGCTGACATAGACCAGCGAGGTATCCTGAAACAGGATGATGCCCTGGGTGAGCAGCAGCGGCACCATGTTCCTGAAAGCCTGCGGCAGAATGATCAGGCGCATCGCCTGCGCATAGGTCATGCCCAGCGCGTAACACGCACCCAGCTGCCCACCCGACACGCTGCGGATACCGGCACGGATGATCTCGGAATAATAGGCCGCTTCGAACATGGCAAAAGCAAACATCGCGGAGACCAGCCGCGTATCCGTGCTGCGCGGTATATCGAATATGTCCACCAGGAACGAGGGCACGATCAGGAAGAACCACAGCAAGACCATGACCAGCGGAATGGAACGGAACAGATTCACGTAGCTCGCGGCGAACAGCGACAGCGGCTTAAAAGGGGACATGCGCATCAGGGCGAGCAGTGTGCCCCACACGATGCCGACCAGCACCGCAACCGCCAAGATCTCCAGCGTGATCCACATGCCTTTCAGGAGGTAAGGCATCGCGCCGGGGATGGAACTCCAATCGAATTCGTACATGGCTAATGCCCTCCCATGGTGCCGGGAACGCGTACACGCGCCTCCAGCCGGTGCATCAGGAACATCACCACGACATTGATCATCATGTACATGACGGTGACCGCGATGAACGATTCATAGGGTTGCGCGGTGTAATCGACCAGTTGCCGGCTTTGCGCGGCGAGTTCCAGCAGGCCGATGGTGGAACAGACTGCGGAATTCTTGAAGATGTTGAGGAACTCCGAGGTCAATGGCGGCAGGATGATGCGGATCGCCATCGGCAAAATCACGTAGCGGTAGGTCTGCGGCAGCGTTAAGCCCAGCGCCAGACCGGCTGCCTTCTGGCCCCTGGAAAGTGAGTTGATTCCGGAACGGACCTGCTCGCAGACCCGTGCACCGGTGAACAAGGCCAGACACACCATTGCGGCCAAAAACTGCTGCAGCATCGGATTGAGCGACTTGAAGGCATCGCCGACCGATGCCGGCAACAGCTCAGGCAGCACAAAATACCAGATGAACAACTGCACCAGCAGCGGGATGTTGCGGAACACCTCCACATAGAACGCGGCGATGCCGGACAACCAGCGGTTCGGCACGGTGCGCAGCACGCCCATCAGCACGCCGATCATCAGCGCCAACAGCCAGGCGGACAGGGATAATGCGATGGTGATTTGCAATCCGGACAGCATCCAGCCCAGATAGGTGGTGCTGCCGGACGGCGTTTCGGTAAAAAAGATATCCCAGTTCCAGTGATAGTTCATGGCGAGCTCACAAAAAAATCGCGTACAAGTTAAACAACTCCGGCAAAGCCGGAGGCTTATTGTTTGAGTCCTTCAATGAAGCCATAAAACCGTGAGTCACTCAAGGCGGCCAAGTGTTTACTCCTTCCCCATTTTAGGGGGAAGGTTGGGATGGGGGTGAAAACTACCGATTGCATCTTTGCTTGAATTTCTACCCCCTCCCTACCCCTCCCCCTGCATGGGGGAGGGAATTTCGTTGCCAGGGTTCTTTATTCTGATGTAACTTGTATCACCGCTGAAAAGGTCAAACCTTGTCCAGTCTCCCGTCATAGCCGGGGGTTTACCCGATTCTAATGATCAAGGGTGATGGCCGGGGATCATCTCCCAACCATCACCCTCACATGACTAACTGTTGCTCACTTGATCAGGTATTACGGGAACGCCTTGTCGTTCGGATGCTTGTAGGCTTCGATCATGTCGTCGCTCATCGGGAAGTTGAGGTTCAGCCCTTTGGGTGGAACGGGTGACATGAACCACTTCGCATAGATCTTCGCCGCTTCGCCGGAGGTCATCAGCTTGGCAAAGGCGTCGTCGACGATCTTCTTGAACTGCGGATCATCCTTGCGCATCATGCAGCCGTAGGCTTCGTTCGACATCGGCTTGCCGACGATGGCCCAATCTTCAGGATGTTTGGAGTTGGCGATCTGGCCCGCGAGCAACGCATCATCCATCATGAAAGCCACTGCACGTCCGGTCTCCAGTGTCAGGAACGACTCGCCGTGATCCTTGGCGCTGATGATGCTCATGCCCATCTTCTTGTCTTCATTCAGCTTGCGCAACAAACGCTCCGAGGTCGTGCCGGCGGTGACGACTACATTCTTGCCGGCCAGATCCGGAAAATCCTTGATACCGGAATTCTTCTTGGTCAACAGGCGCGTACCGATGACGAAGAAAGTGTCGGAGAAGGAAACTTGTTGCTGGCGCTCAAGGTTGTTGGTTGCGGAGCCGCACACGATGTCCACCGTGCCGTTCTGCACCAGCGAGATACGATTCTGCGAGGTGACCGGGGTGAGCGTGACCTTCAGGTTGGGCAGCTTCAGGTCGGCCTTGATCGCATCGACCGCTGTCATCATAAATTCCTGGGAATAGCCGATCACTTCCTGCTTGTCGTTATAGTAGGAAAAGGGGATGGAAGATTCGCGATGTCCGAGCGAGATGGTGTTGGAGTCCTTGATCTTTTTGAGTGTTTCACCGAGGTCTTCGGCCAGTACCGAAGTGGAGAAAAGCAAACAGGCCGTGATGGCCAACAAGCGATGGTTGAGCATGTTGATTTCCTTTATATTATTGATATGAGGATGCTTCCGTTGCGGCTCTAACCTTACCAGATTAGCACTATCCTGCCAAATTTAGGCCTTATCCTCTAAATTACATTTCGCCCGAACCGGCGCCTGCAAACGACGCACAAGAAAAAACCCGCTGCGTTGCCGCAGCGGGTTTTAAGGTATTGCCAACTATCTTTCTAACTGGCTAGGCCAGCGCGAAATTTAGAAGCTTTGAACCACACCGAGTGCCAACTGGGTTTGCTTCGAACCACCAGCTGCAGCTACACCGTCTGTCTTGGTGGCGCCGTACGAAGCGTAACCGAAGGTCGACTTGGACATGTCGTACTTGACGCCCAGCGCATAACCGGTCGATTTCTGATCCAGGGTTTTTTGCTTGGCATTGCTGTACTGCACAAAGCCGGTCATCTCAGGTGTGAACGGAACGTATGCACCCAGGCTCAGGGCGTTGCTGTCCGACACTGCAGGTCCAACGGTTGCCTGGTCGACTTTGACAGAAGCATACTGACCGGCCAATTTGGCCACGCCCAGGTCGAAAGAAGCACCCAGGATCATGACTTTGGTGGTAGCTTCGGCAGAAGAAGCGCCACCAGGAGCGACTTTGGTGTTGCGATAACCAAACGCGGCTGACAGTGCATCCTGGTCAAACTTCGCGGCGATTTCATAACCGCTGCCGTTTTTAACATCGTTTGCGCCGTCGGTTGAAGAGTTATTAACCATCAAGTTGGCCGAAGCGGCCACCGGGCCGAACTTATGCGTGGCTTCGAGCGAGGTGGCACGGGAAGTCAGCACGCCACTGACCGGGCTGTTAGCGGTCAGCAGGTTACCGATGATGTTGGCGCCATAGATAGCGTCATAGCCGTAGGCGATGTTACGCACAGCTGTCGAACCGAAACCGGCCTTGACAGTTGTGCCTTCGGAGAAGCCCAGGGCCACGTTCAATTCGCGGCTACCGAGTGTGGTCGCGCCGTTACCAATGGTCGTCTCAACAACCGACATTGCTTTCATGCCATTGCCCAGATCTTCCGAAGCCTTGAACCCGATGCGGCTGGTAAAGAATTGGCTGAAGGGGATTGTAGATGTGGTTGTCTTGGCACCATCAGCGCCAGTAGTGCTGATGGGAGTGGTGGACACTCGACCAAAACCGGCGTCCACTTTGCCATAGACAGCGGTATCGGCAAATGCCGGTGCGGAGAAAGCAGCAGTAATAGCCAGTGCGATCAGTTTCTTTTGCATAATTATTAAACTCCTCAAAAGTTTTTAGGTTATATCGGTCTCCGTTGCCGGCGACCTATTGAAAACCCTCCAGAAAGCAGAGAATTCAAGGGGCATTATCCACAACGACACCGGCAGGGCAAGGGAAAAACGGGTGCCGTTGTATTTTTACAACAAGCTGAAAATGACCGCAATAATTAATAAAACCGTAATAAATACATGGTAATGAAGGGTGCGCCGGGATGTGGGATCGGATGGCTGTTCAAATCGAATCCAACCGATATTTTCGCCTTGGAACTTGCATCTTTTACCTTGTACCTTGCCCCTGCTTTATCCCCCGATATACGACATCTCGATTTTCTTGGTACCGGTTGCAACTGAAACGACGGATGAAGCCTGGCGCAGTTGCGAATAGCGGTCACTGCGCTGCTGCCAGTTGGCTGCGATCAGCGCGGTCAAATCGGTGTCACTGGCACCACCGCGCAACGGCGCACGCAGATCCATGCCGTCGCCGGCAAACAAACAGGTGTATAGCTTGCCGTCGGTGGACAGGCGGGCGCGCGTGCAACTGTGGCAGAACGCCCGGGTGATCGAGGCGATCACCCCGATCTCGCCGCCGCCATCCGCATAAGCCCAACGCTCCGCCACCTCCCCGGTGTAATCGGGCGCGATCGGGTGGATGGCATGATGCGCCGCGACCCGTTCCAGTATCTCGCGCGCTGTGACCACCTCGTCCATGCGCCAGCCGTTGCTGTTGCCGACGTCCATGTATTCGATGAAACGCAGCACGATACCGGCATGGTTGGTGCGGAAGTGTTCTGCCATCGGGATGATCTCGTGGTCGTTCACGCCGCGCTGAACCACCATGTTGACCTTGGTGCCGGTGAACCCGGCACGCTGCGCCGCGTCGATACCGTCCAGCACGGTCCCGACCGGCACGTCAGCATCGCTCATGCGCCTGAAGGTCTCTTCGCTCAAGCCATCCAGGCTGACTGACAACCGCGCCAAGCCTGCATCCCTGAGCGACTGCGCCCGGCGGGACAACAACACGCCATTGGTGGTCATGGTGACTTCCACCGGTTTGCCCGCCGGGGTGTGCAGCCCGGCAAGCATCCCGACCAGTTGCTCGATGTTGCGCCGCAACAGCGGCTCGCCGCCGGTCAGCCGGATTTTTTGCACGCCCAGTGCGATGAATGATCTGGCCAGCCGGGTGATCTCCTCGAAGTCGAGCAATTCGGCGCGCGGCAGGAACGGGTGATCCTTGCCGAAGATCGCGCGC
This sequence comes from Burkholderiales bacterium, assembly GCA_038329705.1. GTDB lineage: Bacteria > Pseudomonadota > Gammaproteobacteria > Burkholderiales > Gallionellaceae > Gallionella. The sequence continues at coordinate 39,293 of JBBQNH010000006.1, forward strand.
GGCATGCAATAGGTGCAGCGCAGGTTGCAGCGGTCGGTCACGGATATGCGCAGGTCGCGCAGCGGCCTTTGCAGGGTGTCGGTGACGGTAATCGTTGGTAAAGGATCAGTCATCGGGAGAAATTCCAAAGGTGGACCGGGGCATTTCGAAGTCTTGGACTTTAGAAGTCCTGTACTCTCGAAGCCCGGTACTCTCGAAGTATGGGACTACAGCGTCGCATTAGAAATCTGCAGATCCCATGTTGTGACACACAAAATGTCATGTCGATATTATCAGCAATTTTTCATCGTCGCTTACGTTATCCGACCGGGACAGTAATCACTACCGGGTTCCGGTATGACTTGGGCATCGTTGTGATTTTAACGTTCTGACTGTTTAGTCATCATCCTCAGTCATTTGCCGATGAGATAGCGTAGCAGGTTCGGCAGTGATCGCGATACCTCCAGCCTGTCGCCCGGTTTGAGCAATGTGCCGCCGCAGCGGCTATTGTTCATTGCATCAGTGCCACGCTCTTCACCTGCGCGCAGACATACATCCCCGCGATCAGGCCAAGCTGGTCACGCGACCGGCGCGTGATGCGCGACAACAGCACATGCGACTCGCCGACCGTCATGCGCACGATCACCTTGTCCGGCCCCTCATCCCGTATTTCTTCGATGCGCGCATTCAGGATGTTGTTGATGCTGGAACCCTGCGGCGCCTGCGTGGCGATGCTCACATCGCGCGCCAGCACCCGCGCACGCACGCGGGTGCCGTATGGCTGTGCAACTTTACCCACCCACAGATTGCCACCGGGGAAATCCAGCCGCGTGAGGTGATACTTCTCATCGTGTTGTGCAACTTCCGCATCGATCACCGCGCCGGCATCGTCGAGATGCGCGGTGGGCAGGTCGAGCCGCGCGAGGGTTTCCTGCAATGCGCCGCTGGCGATGACGCGACCCTGCTCCAGCAGCAGCAGGTGGTCGGCCAGCCGCGCCACCTCGTCCAGCGCGTGGCTGACGTAGAGCACCGGTATCTGCAGCTCGCGGTGCAGACGTTCCAGATAGGGCAATATTTCCTGCTTGCTGCCGGTGTCGAGTGCAGACAGCGGTTCGTCCATCAGCAACAGGCGCGGACTGGTGAGCAGCGCGCGGCCGATGGCAACGCGTTGGCGCTCGCCGCCGGAAAGTTTTGCCGGGTCCCCGCGTGCTATCAAGCGTTCCAGCCCCAGCCATTCCACTACCTGCTCCAGCGGCACTTTGCGTTCGGCCAGCGGGGTTCGCTTCAGGCCGTATTCCAGATTGGCACGCACCGGCAGATGCGGAAACAGGCTGGCCTCCTGGAACACATAACCCAGCGGCCGTTTATGAGTCGGGGTGAACGTCGTGTCATCCTGCCACGTCTCGCCGTTCACCTGCAGCGACCCGGCGGCGCGCTCCAGCCCGGCGATACAGCGCAGCAGCGTGGTCTTGCCGGAACCGGACGGGCCGAACAATGCGGTGACGCCGACGTCGGGCGCATTGAAGGAAGCATCCAGCACAAAGCTTTCCAGTTGCAGTTTGAAGTGCGCTTTGATTTCGCTCATCGCATCACTCGCGACAACTTTCCGCCCGCGAGATACAAGCCGAGCAGCACGATGAACGAGAACAGCACCATGCTGCCCGCGAGCCAGTGCGCCGCTGTGTATTCCATCGCCTCGACGTGGTTGTAGATCGCGACGGAAAGCACCCGCGTCTCTCCGGGGATGTTGCCGCCCAGCATCAACACCACGCCGAATTCACCGACGGTATGCGCGAAGGCGAGGATGATCGCGGTAAGGAATCCGGGACGCGCCAGCGGCAACGCCACGCTGGCGAATCGATCCCACGCACCGGCGCGCAACGTCGCCGCCACTTCGAGCGGGCGTTTGCCCATCGCCTCGAACGCGTTCTGGATCGGCTGCACCGCGAACGGCAGCGAGAACAGCACCGAGCCGACCACCAGCCCGGCGAAGGTGAACGGCAAGGTGCCGAGATGCAAGGATTTGGTCAGCGCACCCACCGGCCCCTGCGGCCCCATCAATACCAGCAGATAGAAACCCAGCACGGTGGGCGGCAACACCAGCGGCAACGCCACCAGCGCCGATACGATACCCCGGTACCACTTGCCGCTGTGCGCCAGCCACCAGGCCAACGGCGTGGCGATCAGCAACAGCAGCAGCGTGGTGACGCTCGCCAGCTTGAGCGTCAGCCACACGGCTTGCAGGTCGTTGGGGTCTAGTACTTGCATGGTGTCGTCATCGTTTCAAGTTTCTACCCCCATCCCACCCTTCCCCCTGCATGGGGGAAGGAACCGTATTTCCTCCCCTTTTCAGGGGGAGGGTTAGGGTGGGGGTGAATCATCAATAAATGTACAGTATGTAGGTTGGGCTGAGCATGACGAAGCCCAACATTCCACCCCGATGTTGGGCTTCATTTCATTCAGCCCAACCTACGCAAAATATTACGGCATCAAGGCAATTCATAACCGTAACTGCGCATCACCGCCGCCGCCTTTTCGCTCTTCATGAAATCGAGGAACGCCCTGGGCGCTGCCTTGTCTTTCGCAGCGGACAGCAACACCGCGCTTTGCCGGATCGGATGGTACAGATGCGCAGGCACGATCCAATACGACCCCTTGCTCACCTTGCCGTCACGCATGACCTGGGACAATGCGACGAATGCCAGCTCGGTATTCCCGGTCGCGGTGAACTGGTATGTCTGCGAGATATTTTCGCCCATGACCAATTTACTTCGAACCATATGCCATAACTTCAGTGCCTCCAGCATCTCTTTTGCCGCCTGCCCGTATGGCGCGAGTTTGGGATCGGCGATGGCCAGCTTTTTGTAGCTGCCATTGCGTAGCACGATACCATGCGAATCAACATAACCCGGTTGTGAGCTCCACAACACCAGCGTTCCCAGCGCGTAGACGAAGCTTGACCCGTTGACCGTCATCCCCTCGTCCTCCAGACGGTGCGGCGTGGCCGAATCGGCCGCGACAAACACATCAAACGGCGCGCCGCCCTTGATCTGCGCATAGAACTTGCCGGTGGAACCAAAACTGAGTTTTACCGTATGTCCGCTCTGCTTCTCGAACAGCGCTGCGATCTGTTTCATCGGCGCGGAAAAATTCGACGCCACCGCAGCGCTCACTTCACCGGCATATACATGCGAACTGATCAGGCCGGACAACATCGCGACAGCGGCAACAGCGCCGCGTAATCTGGAAATACGCATTATCGAAATCCTCATGGAATCGCTGCCATGATAACAAGCAGGATGGAGGCCAAGCCAAGATTGTTCCCACCGCCGCGAACATTGGGTAGACTGCCACCATGAACAAACAATTCCGTCCGGCGACCACACCTACTACGTCAGCGATGGGCGCTTGAAGGCCTTCAAACAGCTTACGCCGGAACAGCGATTAAAGTGGGTTGAGAAAATGGCCACTTTTATGCGGCTGGCAAAACTCGGCGGCGCTAAACCGGATGAGGTTGACCGGATAAGTTTGAATAGCGAAGTCCTTAAAATTGACGGCTTGATTAAGCTCTGTAGAAACCAGAATTTACTGATTGACCTATCGAATAGACAACCATAAAACCAAATTACCACAAGGTTTTCATCGTATTGAAAAATCTTTAAGGGCCAATTTTATTGGTCGGGGTGAGAGGATTCGAACCTCCGACTCCTGCGTCCCGAACGCAGTACTCTACCAGGCTGAGCTACACCCCGAATTTCAAGAATTAAAACTGTCTTGTGGCGGCAAAGTTCGCCAATTCTAGCAAACATCGTTTGTATTTAGTATCTGCGAGTCCCTCGATCGCAATACACGCGGCTTCGGCTTCGCGCATAGCCTGCCGGCGGGTGAAATCCAGCGCGCCGGTGGCACGAATGATCTGCAGCACTTCGACGAATTTCCCCACATCACCCTGTTCGATCGCACCGCGCACCACGGCGGCCTGCTCCGCCGAACCGTGTTGCATCGCATAGATCAGCGGCAGTGTGGGCTTGCCTTCGGCGAGATCGTCGCCGAGATGTTTGCCGGTCTGCAGTTCGTCGGCGGAATAATCCAGCACATCGTCCACCAACTGGAAAGCGGTGCCGAGATGCATGCCGTATGCGGCCACGGCCTGTTCTTCCTGTTCACCGGCCTTGCCGAGGATCGCGCCGAGGCGCATCGCCGCTTCGAACAGTTTGGCGGTCTTGCAATGGATCACGCGCATGTAGTTGTCGGCATCCACATCGGCATCGTGGCAGTTGAGCAGTTGCAGCACTTCGCCCTCGGCGATGGTATTGGTGGCGTCGGCCAGCGTCTGCATCACGCGCATTTCGCCGACTTCGACCATCATCAGGAAAGCGCGCGAATACAAGAAATCCCCGACCAGCACGCTGGCCGCATTGCCGAACAGCGCGCTGGCGGTGGCCCGGCCGCGACGCAGCTCGGATTCGTCCACCACGTCATCGTGCAGCAGCGTCGCGGTATGGATGAACTCCACCACCGCCGCCAGGTCATGATGCTGTTTGCCCCGGTATCCGAGCGCATCGGCAGACAGCACCACCAGCGCAGGGCGCAGTCGCTTGCCGCCGCCGTTGATGATGTATTCGCCGACCTGATTGACCAGCAGCACTTCCGAATGCAGGCGTGTGCGTATCACCTGATCCACCGCGGCCATATCTGTTGCGAGTAATTCTTTGAGGTCTTCTATAAACACTATTGATCCTGGAAACACTATCTATTCTGGGAAATTTTATTCCGGCTAATGGTAGTGTGCCGGGCAAACCACGAATTCATCCGGCACGCGAATTTCGCGGCGCGCATTGTCGCATAAAAAATTTATCCGGGTTTCGGCGTGCTGCCATTGCGCCACAAATACAGCCCGATCAATATACCCACCACGCTCAATGCTTCGACATAATGCGCGGGCGCCAGCCGGTCGAGCGGCAACAACAGGCTCACCATCACCGGCGTCAATCCGCCGAACACCGCATAAGCGATATTGTAGGAAAACGACAATCCGGAAAAGCGCACCACAGGCGGAAAGGCCTGGACCGCCACACTCGGCACCACGCCGATCACGCCGACGAAGAATCCGCACAGCGCATACAGTTCGTTGATGTGCTGCGGCGCGATCGGCACCTGCCAGTAGAACAGCGCCGAGGTGATGCCCAGCATCGCGCATCCACCCATCAGCACCCGCCCGGCGCCAAACCGATCGGCCAGCACACCAAACACCACGCAGCCCAGACTCAGGAACAATGTCGCGATGCTGTTGGCCTGCAACGCGACAGCGGCAGGAATGGCGTAGAGTTTCTGTACCAGCGGCGGGGTCATCAATATCATCACTATGATCGCGGCGGACAGCAACCAGGTCATCAGCATGGTCAGTATCACGGCGGGGCGATGCGCGCGTATCACTGTCTTCAACGGCAATTCGTCTGCCAGTGCCTGGCGTGCCTGCATCTCCCTGAACACCGGCGTCTCGTGCAGCCACTGGCGCAGCCATACCGATACCAGGCCAAATACGCCACCGATAATGAACGGCACGCGCCAGCCGATGGTGAGCATATCCGCAGGAGAGTATGCCTTGTTGACCGCAGTCGCCACCAGTGAACCGAGCAGGATACCGCCGGTCAGTCCCGCAGTCAGCGTGCCGCAGGCGAACCCGACATGGCGCTGCGGCACATGCTCGGAGACGAACACCCATGCCCCGGGAATCTCCCCGCCGATCGCTGCGCCCTGCAGCACGCGCAGGGCGAGCAACAGCAGCGGCGCCCAGATACCGATGACGGCATAGGTGGGCAGCAGGCCGATCGCCAGCGTCGGCACGGCCATCAGGAAGATGCTCAGCATGAACATGCGTTTGCGCCCGAGCAGGTCGCCGAAATGCGCCATCACGATTCCACCCAGCGGGCGGGCCAGATAACCCGCCGCGAAGATGCCGAAGGTCTGCAATTGGCGCAGCCAGTCGGGCATGTCGGGCGGGAAGAACAACTGCCCGATCACCACGGCAAAGAACACGAAAATGATGAAATCGTAGAATTCCAGCGCACCGCCCAAGGCGGCCAACACCAGCGTCCGGTAGTCGTTGCGGCTCAATCCGGGCATATATTCAGTTTGGTGATATCGATTCAGGCATGATGCGGAGTGTATGTGATTCGGGCCGCCGGGACTAGGGTCCGGGCATGCCGCAACAACCCGGCAACACACGGCAAGCAGACGCGCATAATTATTTGCGCGACCCCCTGTTTTCATGGATAATGCGCGCCCTTATGCAATACCCGAGTGCGTACACCCGCCGCACCAAACTACTCGCAAGGAAAGAAAATGAAAGCAAATATCCATCCAGATTATCAGGAAATCACCGTGACCTGCAGTTGCGGCAGCAGTTTCAAGACCCGGTCAGTGATGAGCAAGAAGGAATTGCACGTCGAGGTTTGTTCCGAATGCCATCCGTTCTACACCGGCACGCAGAAGATCGTCGATACCGCTGGCCGCATCGACAAATTCCGCCAGAAGTACGGCACCAAGGCTGCAGCCTGACATCCTGCTCAAGGGCAACCCGGATGGTTGCCCGGCGGGACGGCATCGTTCCAGCAAGGAACTGTGCACAACGGTTCCATCAAAAGGCAGCAAATGCTGCCTTTTTTATTTGCGAAGGAATAGCGTCTGGGCTGTCAGGGCGGTTATAACTTTCCAGAGTTCCCCCAAACATCCAGGTTTCCAGACATCAAGACGCGGCAAAGTTTGCCTGAACCTGCATAACGATATACCGGCCGATCCGAATATTCATTAGGGTGTCCTGACGCATGTATTTCATCAAACCCACCGACCCCAATCCGATCACGCCTGCCAAAGCAGTGCTGCTCGGATTGCTGTGCCTGATCTGGCTGGGTACCGGACTGGTCGGACACGACCCGTGGAAACCGGATGATGCATTCAGTTTCAGGATGATCTATTCGATGTTGCACCACGGCGATTGGTTGGTGCCCACTCTCGCCGGCGAACCTTTCCTGGACAAGCCGCCGCTGTATTACTGGACAGCGGCGCTCTCCGCCAAACTGTTTTCTCCATTGCTGCCGTTGCACGACGGTGCACGACTGGCCAGCGGTTTCTACACCGCGCTGACCCTGTTATTCATCGGTCTGGCCGGCCGCAGGTTGTATGGCGAGAATCGCGGCTGGGCTGCGGCGATCATCCTGATCGGTTGCCTAGGCATGCTGGTGCGCGCGCACCAGATGGTCACCGATCTTGCCCTGCTGGCCGGTTGCGCGATGATGCTGTTCGGTTTTGCGCTGAGCCAGGAACGGCACTGGCGTGCAGGCATACTGATCGGCACCGGCATGGGCATCGGTTTCATGTCCAAGGGTTTTATCTCGCCGATATTCTTTGTGCTGATCGCGGCAAGCCTGCCGGTGTTGTTCCAGAACTGGCGCACGCGGCATTATTATTCCAGTCTCGCTATCGCGTGTCTGTTTGCCCTGCCATGGCTGACCATCTGGCCGTTCTTGTTGTATCAGCACTCCCCGAACTTGTTTGCCGACTGGGCATGGACACACAATATCGGCAACTGGATCAGCTACGCAAAATCCGGTCCCGGCAAGGATGCGTTCTATTACCTGGAAAACCTGCCCTGGCTGGCCTGGCCCGCCCTGCCACTCGGGGCCTGGGTAGTCTGGAAATCTCGAAAACGTTTGGCGCAACGTGATGATCTGCAATTACCACTGGTCAGTTTCGTGGTGATGTTCATCGCCCTCAGCTTCTCAGCCAGTATCGCGGAATTATTTGCCTTGCCGATGCTGCTGCCGATCACACTATTGGCAACCGCCTCGCTGTCCATGCTGAAACGCGGTGCGGCCAATGCGCTGGACTGGTTCGGGATCATGACGTTTGCACTGCTTGCCATCCTGATGTGGTGGGGCTGGGCCGGCTTGCTGCTGGACAACAATGCCAAGATCACGCATTGGCTGAAAGATTTTCAACCCGGCTTCGAACCGGAATTGCATACCGCACCCTTCGTGATCGCCATTATCGCCACGGTATTGTGGGTGGTCATGGTGTGGCGTGTCGGCCGTTCGATGCGCCGCGCAACCTTGAACTGGACTTCCGGAATCACCCTGATCTGGATATTGACCATGACGCTGTGGCTACCCTGGCTGGACAGCGGCAAAAGTTACCGCGACATGGTGTTGTCTCTGAAACAGGCCCTGCCGGAACATCACCTGTGTATCGCGGGAGAAGGTCTGGGCGAGGGACAACGCGCCATGCTGGAATATTTCGGCAACATACTGACGCAACACGACTACAAACATCGATGTGACCTGCGCCTGATCCAGGGTGCCAAATTATCCAGGCCGCTGCTCGACGAGAAACGCTGGAAAAAGATCTGGGATGGCAGCCGCAAGGGTGACAAGGGTGAGCATTACCGCCTGTACCGGCGTATATAAACACCGTGAAGTTACAGACTACGCGCCATTGTATGGCCTGATTTCGATTTACGCGTTTTCGCTGCCGACCTTGTCAGCCGCGTGTTTGCGTACAACACCTATCCAGCCGGGCTGCGCTTCGTCGCGATCGATCTCATGCACTTTTTCCTCGAGCAGGGCAAGCTGCAAACCGGTAGCTTCGGCGGTCTCCCGCACATAACTGGCACTGTGGGCGAAATGCAGGTTATAGCGCACCGTCACTGGCTCGGCCTCACTGCGATACAAAGTGAAAACGAAGATACCGCCGGGATTTAACAATCGTGCGGCTGCCTGAAAAACCGGCATCAGGTCACCGAACAGGATCAGCACACCGGAAGCAACGATCAGGTCGAACGTTGTTTCGCAGTCCTGCATGTAAGCGATAGCTTCGGCGCACGCAAGCTTGTCGTAACAGGTTTTTTTCTTTGCCTGGGCCAGCATATGCGGGGAAAGATCGACACCCTCCAGGTGTCTGGCATACGCGCGCAGGTATTCGCCGCAAATACCCGTACCACAGCCGATATCCAGGATATCCAGTTGGCGTTCCTGCGGCAGTTTCAGTTGTTCCAGCACCTCTCGCACCTGTTGCGGACCAAAGAACGCCTTCTCCGGCAGCTGAATATCCGTATCCCAGTTTTGCGCCTTCTTTTCGTAGGTGGACAGCATCACCGCTGCCGGATATCGTTTCGGCATTTCTCCCGCATTCAACTGCGCCAGACGCAACCTGATCTCACTATCGTCACCGGGATCCAACTCAAGATAACGCTTGAAGAACCCGATGGCCTGTTCACGATCGCCCATTTCCGCATAGCAGATGCCCAGCCCTTCGAACGCCGCCTTGAACGAGGGAGACAGCTCGAGCGCCTTGCCGAAGTTATCGATCGATTCCGGGTATTTTTTCTGGCCGCGCAACACCACGCCAAGGTTGCAATAACCTTCGACAAAATCCGGACGGGATAAGAGCGCCCGTCGATAACAGGCTTCCGCCTCGGCAAACTGCTGGTTGTTCTTGTAGAGATTGCCCAGGTTGTTTTGCACCTCGGGCATGTTGGGCTCGATCTCCAGCGTGCGCCGATAGCAGTTCATGGCCTGGTCGATTTGCCCGGACATCTGATAAACATTGCCGAGATTATTCTGGATCATATGCGAACGCGGATTGATCTCTGCCGCTTGGCGCAGGAATTTCAAAGCCTTGTTCAGATCGCGTTTTTCCGCATACAGCGTGCCCAGCAGATAATTCGCATCAAGGTGCATCGGGTCATAGCGGAGCGCGCGCTTGTAAAAGTTTTCCGCGGCGACGAAATCGCCGCCCTTTTGTTTAATGAGTCCTTTCTTGAAAAACTTCTGGCTCTGTTCGTAACCGTTATCCGACACGTTGTGCTCCTTTGATCTTCAACCCACCCTCAGGATGTTTTATTTTTTCTGAACAACGCCGATTGCGCGTGCGCTTGCAAGCCTTCGCCAAACGCCAATGTGGCGGCGATCCCGCCTAATTTCTTTGCACCCTCAACGGAAACCTGGATGAGGCTACTGCGCTTCTGGAAATCGTATACGCCCAACGGGGACGAGAAGCGTGCCGTGCCGGAGGTCGGCAGGACATGATTCGGCCCGGCGCAATAGTCGCCGAGTGCTTCGGAAGTGTAACGTCCCATGAAGATCGCGCCGGCGTGTTTCAATTTGGGCAACCATGCCTGCGGTTCGGCAACCGACAATTCAAGATGTTCCGGTGCGATGCGGTTGCTGATGGAACAGGCTTCATCCAGATCGGCAACGTGGATCAGCGCGCCGCGATTCTCCAGCGCGGTCTTGATGATGTCTCGGCGCGGCATCTGTTCGAGCAGCTTGTTCGCACTCTTTGCGACGGCTTCGATGAATTTTTCATCCGGGGACAACAAGATCGCCTGGGCCAATTCATCGTGTTCGGCCTGCGAGAACAGATCCATCGCGATCCAGTCCGGGTCGGTCTTGCCGTCGCAAATCACCAGGATCTCCGATGGCCCGGCAATCATGTCGATGCCGCACACCCCGAATACACGGCGTTTCGCGGCCGCCACGTAGGCGTTGCCGGGACCGACGATCTTGTCCACTTTCGGGATGGTCGCGGTACCGTATGCCAGCGCCGCCACTGCCTGCGCGCCGCCGATCGTGAACACGCGATCCACCCCCGCCAGATAGGCCGCAGCCAATACCAGCTGGCTCTTCACCCCGTCCGGGGTCGGCACCACCATGATGAGCTCGGCCACGCCTGCCACCTTGGCGGGCAGCGCGTTCATCAACACCGAGGACGGATAGGCCGCCTTGCCGCCCGGCACATACAGGCCGACACGATCCAGCGGGGTGACCTGCTGGCCGAGCAGCGTGCCGTCGGCATCGGTATAGTGCCACGATGCCTGCACCTGCCGCTTGTGATAGTCGGTGACGCGCTGCGCGGCCTGTTCGAGTGCGCTGCGCTGTTCTGCAGGCAAGGTCTCGAACGCAACGCGCAATTCTTCGCGCGGCAATTCCATGCCGACGGCATCGGCCAACGGCAGGCGATCGAACTTGCGCGTGAATTCCAGCACCGCCGCATCGCCGCGCTTGCGCACGTCGGCCAGTATGCCGGCCACGGTCGCCTCGAGCTTTTCATCTGCGGTTTCCTCGAAGGCCAGCAGTTTGGTTAACTCTGCATCGAATCCGGCTGAACGGGAGGATAGTTTCCTGATATTCATTATTTAGACCACTCTGCTATTTCTGTATCGCTTGGGCAAACGCATCCAGCATCGGCCGGATCACCTCGTGATTCAGCTTGAGCGCGGCCTGGTTGACCACCAGCCGCGATGATATATCGCCGATGTGTTCGACCGCCCTGAGGTGATTCGCCTTGAGCGTGTTGCCACTGCTTACCAGGTCGACGATCGCATCCGACAGCCCCACCAGCGGCGCCAGCTCCATCGAACCGTACAGCTTGATCAGATCCACATGCACACCCTTCGCGGCAAAGTGCGCCCTGGCGGTTTGCACATACTTGGTCGCCACGCGCAGACGCGCGCCCTGGCGCACCGCGGACTCGTAATCGAAATCATCGCGCACCGCGACCATCATGCGGCAACGCGCGATGTTCAGGTCCAGGGGCTGGTAAAGTCCCGCACCGCCGTGTTCATCCAGCACGTCCTTGCCAGCCACACCGATATCCGCTGCGCCATATTGCACATAGGTCGGCACATCGCTGGCGCGCACGATGATCAGGCGTACATCGGTACGATTGGTGGCCAATATCAGCTTGCGCGAAGATTCCGGATTTTCCGCGGTGACGATGCCGGCCGCATTCAGCAGCGGCATGGTCTCTTCGAAGATGCGGCCTTTGGACAGTGCAATCGTTATCATTTGAAAATCCCTGTTTCCTGTTTATTTGATTCGCCGTATTTTTGCCCCGAGTCCGGAAAGCTTGGACTCGATGTGTTCGTAGCCACGGTCCAGATGGTAGATGCGATCCACGATAGTCTCCCCCTGTGCGACCAACCCGGCGATGACCAGGCACGCCGAGGCGCGCAGATCGGTCGCCATGATGGTCGCGCCTTGTAATTGTGCACAACCATTGATGACTGCGGTATTGCCTTCCACCTCGATCTGCGCACCCAGGCGGCGCAATTCCTGCACGTGCATGAAACGGTTCTCGAAGATCGTTTCAACCACCATCGCGTTGCCTTCCGCGATGGTATTCATCGCCATGAATTGCGCCTGCATATCAGTGGGAAATGCCGGATAGGGCGAGGTGCGCACATTGACGGCCATGGGTCGCCGGTGCATTTTAAGGTTGATCGTGCTGCCAGTCACTTTTATCTCTGCGCCTGCTTCCTGCAATTTTTCCAGCACGTTCTCGAGAATGTCGGCGCGCGCATTGGTCAGGGTAATGTCGCCCCCGACCGTGGCAGCAGCCACCAGAAAGGTGCCGCTCTCGATGCGATCCGGCATCACGCGATGGCTGGTGCCGTGTAATCCTTCAACACCGGTGATGCTGATGGTATCGCTGCCTGCACCTTCGATCTTCGCCCCCATCGCGATCAGGCAATTGGCCAGATCCACCACTTCCGGTTCGCGCGCCGCATTTTCCAGCACCGTGACACCTTCCGCCAGCACTGCCGCCATCATCAGATTTTCCGTGCCGGTGACGCTGACCAGGTCGAAAAATATCCGCGCGCCTTTCAGGCGTTTTGAACCAGCACCGCGGGGTACCTGGGCATGGATGTAACCATGTTCGATATGGATCTCCGCGCCCATCGCCTGCAAGCCTTTGATGTGCAGGTCCACCGGCCTGGAACCGATTGCGCAACCGCCCGGCAAAGAGACGCGCGCCTCGCCGAAGCGCGCCACCAGCGGTCCCAACACCAGGATCGCAGCGCGCATGGTCTTCACCATTTCGTAGGGCGCATCCAGCTTATCCACCCTGGCACCGCGCAGGGTCACTGCGCCTTGTGTGACATCGGCTTCCATACCCATCTGCACCAGCAATTTGCGCATCGTATCGACGTCATGCAGATCCGGCATGTTTTCCAGATGCAATTCGCCCGCCGTCAACAACCCCGCGCACATGATGGGTAGCGCCGCATTCTTGGCACCGGATATCCGTACTTCACCGTGGAGCCGATTGCCCCCCTGAATCGCCAATTTTTGCATGGGTTATTGCTGGCTTTGCCACTCTTGCGGCGTGAGCGTTTTCATCGACAAGGCATGGATCTCGGCGCGCATGCGGTCACCCAGGGTCTGATAGACCATTTGGTGACGCTGCACGCGATTCTTGCCGGCAAACGTCTCACTGACGACCACAGCCTCGAAGTGTTGCCCATCGCCTGTCACGCTCAAATGCTCTGTCGACATGCCTTGCGCGATGTTAAGTTGTATGCTTTCTGGAGTGACCATAGTTAATTCCGTTACCGGTTAAAAATAAAGGATCAGGTTTGTAAAAGTGTCGTGCGATACCCGACACGCAGCGCGCAACCGTGAATCAATCTGTTTGTTGTGGCAACAATTCCGCAACACCATACAAACGTGCCAAACTCAGCAGGTCTTCAGGCAACTGCCTCACACGCAAGTCATGCTTGATAAGCTGGGCTGCGCGGGTCCAGCCCAGCAACATGCTCACCGCCGAGGAATCAACGGCGTCCACCTGTGAGAAATCCACCTGAAAATCGGCATCGGCCAAACGCTGCAAGCCGGTTTCGAATACTGCAGGCACGGTTTCAATGTTCAGGTTTCCCTGCAACACCATCCATTCACCCTCGTTCACTTCGCTTCCGCCTTCACCACATCGGCCGAGATCGCATCGGCGTTCTTGTCGGAAAGTGTCTTGATCAGGCCATCGATGCCGTTTTGCTGAATCTGCGATGAAAACGTACCCCGATAACTCATCACCATGCTGACGCCCTCAATGGAGATATCGAACACTTTCCAGCCGTCGGCCTCCAGTTTCATTTCGTAATCCACACGGGTCGTCTGCGAACCCTGTTTGCTGACGGTGGTATTGACCGTCACTTCGGTGTCACCCGGTGCCATTCTGGGCGGCTTCACGGCTATCGTCTGGTCACGATATACCGTAAAAACCTTGGTGTAGGTGCGCACCAGCATATCGCGAAATTCCGTAACCAGCGTCTGCCTTTGCGCGGGTGTCGCGGTACGCCAGTATCTTCCCACCGCCAGTTGGGTCATTCGTTGAAAGTCAAAATGCGGCAGCACTTTGTCGTTCACCAGCGAAAGTATTTTTTGCTGGTTACCCGCCTGGATGTCTTTATCCTGTTTGATGATCGCAGTGACATCCTGCACGGTGCTTATAATCAGCGTATCGGGCGCGATCACCTCGGCGTGGGCCACGCCAAGTGTGCAATACATCAATACACCGAGAATCGTCATTTTAAATGTCGCCATATCGCAGATACCTCTATATTTAGCGGTTCCCATCACTTGGTGCTGGCGGGTTCAGCAGCCTTGTTATAGATGAATTTACCGATCAGGTCTTCCAATACCACCGCAGATTGCGTCAACTTGATCTGCTCCCCGTTACGCAACATTTCACTGTCCCCGCCGGGCACCAGACCGATGTACTGCTCGCCCAGCAGACCCGACGTCAGGATGTTGGCGAAGGTATCCTTGGGAAACTGGTAGCGCTTGTCCAGGCTGATCACCACATTCGCTTCGTAGCGATCCGTATCAAGCGATATACCCGTCACCCGCCCCACCAGTACGCCGGCACTCTTCACCGAAGCCTTGGGCTTCAGGCCGCCGATATTGGAAAAATAAGCATGTACCTCATAGCTTTCGGACATATTGTAGGTGCTCAGGTTCCCGACTTTCATCGCCAGCATCACCAGTGCGGCGATGCCTGCCACCACGAATATGCCCACCCACAGATCCAGTGTCGTGCGTTCCATTCCTAATTTCCCCTAAACATGATTGCAGTTAATACAAAATCCAGCATCAATATCGCCAGCGACGAAGTCACCACCGTGCGCGTGGTCGCGCCCGAGACCCCTTCGGCGGTAGGCGGTGCGTCATAACCCTCGAACAGGGCAATGATCGTCACCACCGTGCCAAACACGACACTCTTGATCACACCGTTCATGATGTCTTCGCGAAAATCCACGGCAGCCTGCATTTGCGACCAGAACGAACCTTCGTCCACGCCGATCTGAACGACCCCGACAAAATACCCGCCGAAAATACCCGCCGCACTGAACAAGGCAGCCAGCAAAGGCATCGAGATCACTCCGGCCCAGAAGCGCGGAGCGACGATACGCGCGATTGGATTGACGGCCATCATCTCCATCGCAGAGAGTTGTTCGGTCGCTTTCATCAGCCCGATCTCGGCTGTCATGGCAGAGCCTGCGCGACTGGCAAACAGCAATCCCGCGACCACCGGCCCCAATTCGCGCACCAGGCCCAGCGCCACCATCACGCCGAGCGACGATTCGGAACCGTAGCGCTGCAGCGTTTCATAACCCTGCAAACCCAACACCATCCCGACAAACAGCCCCGCCACGACAATGATGATCAGCGACAATACGCCGGTAGAAAATAATTCCCTGACGATCAGATGAAAACGGCGAAAGCTGCTTCCCGAATACATCAGGGTGAGCAAAAAGAAACGCGCCGCCGTACCGATGCGCCAGATTGCGTTGATTGTCCGGTGTCCGATCACCCGGATCGAATTTGAAAATAGCATCATGACGTCAGGTTCCCAAATTCAAGTCCGGACGGTAATCACTGCCCGGGTAGTGGAACGGCATGGGGCCGTCGATCTCGCCGTGCACGAACTGATGCACGAAAGCCTCGTCCGATGCACGGATCTCATCTGCCGACCCTTCCGCCACGATCACTCCATTTTCCATAAAATATACATAGTCGACTATCTTGAGCGATTCCTGCACATCGTGCGTCACCACCACCGAAGTCGCCCCCAGTGCGTCGTTCAGGCGGCGGATCAATTCGCCAACCACCGTCATGGAAATCGGATCCAGCCCGGCAAACGGCTCGTCATACATGATCAGCATCGGGTCGAGCGCCACGGCGCGCGCCAGTGCCACACGCCGTGCCATTCCCCCGGACAACTCGGAAGGCATCAGATCGTGCGTACCGCGCAATCCCACCGCGTGCAGCTTCATCAGCACCAGATCACGTATCAGCTCTTCGGGAAGGCTGGTGTGTTCACGCATCTGGAATGCCACGTTGTCAAACACGGTCATGTCGGTGAACAGCGCGCCAAACTGGAACAACATGCCCATCTTGCGGCGAATCTCATATAAACCGTCCTGATCCAGCTCATTCAGCAGTTGCCCGCCCACTTTGACATAGCCTTTTGTCGGCTGGAGTACACCGCCAATATGGCGCAACAACGTGGTCTTGCCGCAACCGCTCAGCCCCATGATGGCGATCAATTTCCCCTTCGGAAAGGTCATATTGATGCCTTTCAGGACATCACGTTTATCGTAGGCAAAGTGCAAGTCGCCGATTTCGACCAAAGCGGATGCAGACAAAATTCAAACCCGGAAATCCAAAGGGTGCATTCTAAACCACAGGGCCGATAATCCCCAACTAATTGACCCCAATATCAATATTCTTGCATCTTCCCTATTGAGGTTGCATGCACTTGCCGTTATGCTCCCCATCCAGCAGGTATCTCCATTCCAAAGAGTGAAATGAACGTTTTATCGACACTTCCCAGCCTGATAATCGTTGACGATGACCCACTGATCCGGGAAGGACTTGCCGCCGCTTTCAGCAACGCCTTTGATACTCTTCAGGCCGAGTCACGCGTTGCAGCGATCGATCTGCTGCGCAAATTACCCGGCGTTCCGCAACTGGCATTGATCGACCTGGGCTTGCCGCCCGTCCCGCACCGGCCCGATGAAGGTTTCCGCCTGATCGCAGAATTGCTGGCGCACGCCCCAAAGATCAAGATCTTCGTGTTGTCCGGGCAGGATGACCAAAGCAATGCCCGCCACGCCCGCGCACTGGGTGCGATAGATTTTATCGCCAAACCCTGCGCGCCCGAGAAGATAAAGCAACTGCTCGACGATGCGCTGAAGGTTGATGGCAGCTTGCCAGACAACAAGGATCATGATGAGCAATCGCTCGGCATGGTCGGACAATCGCCTGCGATGCAGGCCCTGCGCAACCAGATCGTGATGTATGCAGCCATTCCTTTCCCGGTTCTGATTCAAGGGGAGTCAGGCAGCGGCAAGGAACTGGTTGCCGCCGCCATACAGAAACTGGCGAGCAACCATGATTCATCCTTCAAGGTGATCAATTGTGCTGCCATTGCCCCGACACTGATCGAACCCACCCTGTTCGGCCATAGCAAGGGCGCCTTTACCGGCGCAAACTCAGCACAGTCGGGATATTTTGAAGACGCGTCCGATGGCACATTGTTTCTGGACGAGATCGGCGAACTGCCGCTGGAGCTCCAGACCAAGTTGCTGCGCGTGCTGGAGAATGGCGAATATCAACGCGTCGGCGAGACCACAACGCGCAAAAGCACCGCGCGTATCATCGCCGCAACCAATCGCAACCTGCGTGTAGCGGTCAAGGCGGGTGCCTTTCGCGGCGATCTATACCATCGCCTTAATGTTTTCTCGATCCATGTGCCGCCATTGCGTGAATTGGGATCGGATAAGCTAAACCTGCTCAACCATTTCCGCGCATATTACGCGCAAGAGATCAAGCAAAATCCATTTGAATTGTTGCCCGACGCGTTGCAATACTGGGAGCAATACACCTTTCCGGGCAACACCCGGGAATTACGCAACATCGTGATCCGACTGGCCACAAAATATCCGGGCAAAACCGTGGACAAACACCAATTGCAGGATGAATTCGACCCGATGGAAACGCTCCCGGGCATGCAAAGTGTCAACACTCCGGAATCGACAAAACAGCACCTTCAACAAGGAGACTTCAACCTGGATCAACATTTGCGCGAACAGGAAGGACAATACATCGCCGCCGCTCTGGAGCTTGCCGCAGGCAACATCAGCGAGGCCGCCAAGCTGCTCGGTATCAACCGCACCACATTGCACAGCCG
Source organism: Burkholderiales bacterium (assembly GCA_038329705.1). GTDB lineage: Bacteria > Pseudomonadota > Gammaproteobacteria > Burkholderiales > Gallionellaceae > Gallionella. The sequence goes on from JBBQNH010000006.1 coordinate 57,305, forward strand.
CATAGGTGCGCAAGCGAAACTCGACGCATAGGACTCAGGCATGTTAACTTCCCCTAATACCAGTGAGGTCGTCTTATGTATCTAGAGCACTTCGGGCTTTCCGAGCCCCCGTTCAGAATCACCCCCGTCACAGTATTCTTTTTTTCGGGCGCCAATCGCGGCGAGATCCTTGACGCGCTGATCTACTCGATCTCCGAGGTCGAGGGCATCATCAAGGTCAGCGGCGAGGTCGGCAGCGGCAAAACCATGTTGTGCCGGATGTTGCTGGAGAAGCTCCCTGCGAACATCGAGGCGATCTATCTGGCCAACCCCAGCTTGTCACGCGAGGAGATGTTGTATGCGATCGCGGACGGGCTCGGCCTGAATATCAACGGCGAGCGTGTCGGCATCATCATGCAGAACATCCAGAACAAGCTGGAGGATAAAGCGCGCGAAGGCAAGCGTATCGTCGTGCTGGTGGATGAAGCACACGCAATGCCGCCCGATACGCTGGAAGAATTGCGCCTGTTGTACAACCTGCAAGTCGGCAACGCCAAGTTGTTGCAGATCGTGCTGTTCGGACAACCGGAACTGAATGCCAAACTCGACCAGCCGAACATGCGCCAACTCAAGGATCGCATCGCGCACCACTTCCACATGCAACCGCTGTCGCGCAGCATTCTGGAAAACTACCTGATGTTCCGCATGCGCGCGGCCGGCTACCACGGCCCGAACATCTTCTCGGCGCAGGCCATCAAACTCATCGCATCCGCATCCAACGGATTGATGCGGCGCGTCAATATATTGGCGGACAAATCACTGCTGGCGGCTTTTGTGGAAGATACCCACAATATCGAAGCGCGTCACGTGGAAGCGGCGATGCGCGACAGCGAACTCAATAGCGTGTCTGGCCGGACCGGCAAGAAAGTGTTGTTGGGAAGCGCCCTTGCCATAGCCATGTTAATGGGATCGGCGGCCTGGTGGATAATGGAGAACCCGCAATCACCCGTTCAACTACCCTGGGACAAGCCACCAGCCCTTGCAGCAAAACCTGCAACTCAAACGTTGGCAACCAAGCCGGTTGACGCGCTTTTGCCGGCTTCTGCCGTACAGGTGAATCTGCCCGCTTCCTCACCCGTTGCCCTTCCCACACCACCGATCAAGCAAGCATCGAACCCAGCCATAAAGCAAACATCAAAAACTAAAAACACAGTAGCGGCCAGCCCTCCCCCGGCTCCTCCCTTGAACAGCGCTGCAACAACCAGTAAACCGACCCTGTTTGAACAACGCCTGGAAGCGGGCAGGCTCTTGCTCGAACAGAAAAATACCGTTGCCAGCATCCAGCTGTATTACAACGAAGAAGTCAATCCGGCACGAATCGAGGGCTTCCTGAAACGCGCCAACGCGCTTGGCATACTCTCCAAGATTTACTTGCTTCCCGCCAAATTCGGCGGCAAGAATGGAATGCGTGTGCTCTACGGTGCATACTCCTCGATCGAGGTGGCTCACGACGCAGTCAAGGATCTGCCAGAACGCTATCAGGAAGCTTTCGCCACTTCCACCTATATCTTCTGAGTCCTGAACGTATAATCTATTGAGTATCAAAAACAAAGCTGTTAGGCTTCATGTTAAATATCAATCTCGTAGGGGGAAGTAGCATGCGTTCACGCAACCTAGTGTATCTCTGTGCTATCGGGGCAATGCTTTCCAGTTGCGGAACCAAGCCGATCAAGCCTGCTGATCAGCATCTGCAACAAAGGGATATCCAGACCGGGTCGTCCAGCAGCATTCCACAGCCGATCAGAGACAGTGTCGTACTGCCGCCACCCAAACCAGCCTCCAAAATCGCCACCTACAGTGTAGTGGTCACTAATGTCCCGGCCCAGGAGATTCTATTCGCCCTGGCGCGCGACGCAAAGATCAACCTGGATATCCAGTCCGGCATCCAGGGAAACGTGACGGTAAATGCCATCAACCAGACATTGCCGCAAATCCTCACACGCATTGCAAGGCAGGTTGATATGCGCTATGAACTGGATAACGGCACCCTGACCGTGATGCCGGACTCACCTTATTTGCACAGCTACAAGATCGATTACGTGAACATTGCGCGCGATTCCGACGGTGCGATGTCCAACACCACAGAGGTCGGTTCCGGTGCTGTCGGCGCTACCAGCGGATCCGGCGGCAACAACTCGTCGATCACCATCAAGAACATATCCAAAAACCACTTCTGGGACACCTTGACGCAGAACATCAAGGATATCCTGCACGAAACCGACAAGGTATTGCCGGCTGGCTCGAGCGAGACTTCGGTACAACAGATCAGGTCGGCCAGCAGTACCGGCACCGGAGCTGAGCCGGCGAGTGGCGGCAAAAAATCTGCCCCCAAAGGCGGCATTGAGAACAGTCCCAATCCGGTCAATATCGAGGAAGGCGGGGTAACGGTAACCAAGCGCAACACATTCCGCGAAGCTGCTTCCGTCATTGCCAATCCCGAAAATGGCATCCTCACGGTGCGCGCCACGGGGAAACAGCATGAGAAGATCCAGGAGTTCATTGACCAGATCATGTCCAGCGCGCAACGCCAGGTGCTGATCGAAGCAACCGTGGTGGAAGTGCGCTTGAGCGACCAATACCAGCAGGGCATCAACTGGTCCAGGCTGCTCGCCGGCGCAAAAGGGTTTGCGTTGAGCCAGGCCGGATCGACTAATTTTCAGGCGGGCGCGACCGGTCTGGCTTCGTCTGCCGGCGCATTGGCCGTCAGTTACATCAATCCGACCTCCAAATTCGGCAACATCACCGCATCGGTACAACTGCTGGAACAGTTTGGCAATGTCAAAGTTTTATCCAGCCCCACCCTGAGCGTGATGAACAACCAGACCGCGATGTTGCGCGTGGTGGATAACAATGTGTACTTCATAGTCAATTCGACCACCTCGCCCTGTTCTCCCGCGCCCTGCACTCCGATCGTCTCTTACACCACCACCGTCAATACCGTGCCGATCGGTTTCACCATGAGTGTGACGCCACAGATCAACGACAGCGATACAGTACTGCTCAACATTCGCCCCTCGATCACCCGATTGCTCACGCCCGCAAAAGACCCCACCCCGGGACTGGCCTTCCAGAACTCGATTCCGCAAACATCAACCCGCGAGATGGAGTCCATACTGAAGATCGAGAACAATCAGATCGCCGTACTGGGCGGCCTGATGGAAAACAGTATCAACAAGACGACCAACGAAGTGCCGCTGCTGGCGCGTATCCCGATATTGGGCAACCTGTTCCAGAATCGCGACGACACGACGACCAAGACCGAACTGGTTATATTCCTGCGCCCGGTGGTCATCAATTCAGCCAGCGTGAGCGGCGATTTCAGCGAGTTCCGCAACAAGTTACCGGACCAGGATTTCTTTAAAGAGTCCGCATACGGAAAGCCCTGAGCATGAGCCTGCTACTGGACGCCCGCAAAAAATCCCAGCAAGCGCAATCCGCCCAGGCCGGCGACAGAAATAATTCCGGTGTTGAATTGAGCCTGGAACCGCATCCCTCTTCGCCCGAAAC
>JBBQNH010000007.1:0-57281 GCA_038329705.1 Burkholderiales bacterium
TCGCACCCGATACGTATCACCCGCAGAAAAGTAATGGACACAGAACGTGCACTTCCGCCAGTAGCAACCGCGGGAAAGCAGGAGTGGGATGATAGGTTCGGGTGAAAAATAGGATTTCAAATCAAGCCCACCAAAATCAGGAATACCGAATTGATCGACATCCTTTAGGAATACCGGCGGTTCTTTCACAATCTTGCCCGATTCCCAATAAACCGCACCGGCAATACCCTTTGGATTGAGATCGTTGCTCAACAGTTGCCTGAGAGCTTCTTCACCGTCGCCTGCCACGATAACGTCTGCAGCTTCGGGATACCATTTCATGAAATGCTCTGCACCTTCTATCAGGCAACTCCCTCCCATGAAGACCTTCAATTTGGCCTGTTGGCGCAGATGCCGCCCGAGTGCCGCACCAATGGGAACCTGTTCAGCAAAGATCATTGATATACCAATACAATCCGGTTTTACTGCCAGAGCCTGTTTGAAACACTCCTGGAGCATGGGGGGGAGCTTCTGAGTCCGTTCATATTCAGCGCAATCTACGGCCAGCTTTTTGGTCAGAAACTCAATAAACCTTGAAAAAACCTGTCCGCATTTCTCATAGATATCCGGGCGGCTCAGCAGAATGTCGCTATCCGCACCGCGAAAAACTGTGGCCGCCTCAAGGAATTGTTCCTTGGTAGCGCCAATTTGAGCAAATGCTTTATCGGTAACCTTATTGGCACCAGATTCAATCCCTGAAATGATTTCGTTAAGGATCCACAGATTCAAATCCAGCAACTTGACATCCCATTCGGGTAGTGTCCGTTCTACATAGCCTTTCAGCATCGCGATGCCAAGCGGGGGCGATGTTGACACGGTTACCGGCGGGAAAATCAGTAATAGCGTCTTCTTGGGAGTTTCCATGGGATTTCCTTGCTAAACAACCACCGGCCTAAGCCTGTGGGTTTGAATTATCAACGAACCGGAATGTCCGGAATCGCATCGGCCGAATGAATCATCTTGATCAAGTTCTATTTTAAAATCATCACATTGATTGTGGTTAATGGTGATTATTACAGCCTGACAGCACGATACCTCGGAAATCCCTAAAAGTGAAGCTGTTTGCAAATCACTCATTCCGTTCACAAACACCCAACTTGCCTGGATGCTGGCAAATCTATCTGAGAAGCACCAATTCCGGTATCGCATCCGAACCACACCAGACCACCGCGTTTTGGTCGTATTTCTTGCCCAGGATTCTGGCGGCTTCAAGCGTTAGTCCCAACACAAAGTAACTTGGTTCCGCAACCCATTCTCCCGATGGGTGTTTCCCAATGCCATCGATAAAGGCCAAGTTGCGCAAACTCAACTCATTCGACAATTCAACCTGCCTGACTTTGTTTGCAGCCTCGCCAGCATCGATGCTGAGCGGGTTGCAAGCTGTAACGAAAGCTCCACAGTTTAGTTTGAACCGCTCGTAAAGTTTCGCTAGCGTTTCATTAGCCAGACCCACTTCCAGCACGAATGGAGAATCGCCGAACACACAATATTCGGTCTCCAGATATGCCTTGATGGTTAGCGGGGAAATTTCAGACATGGCGAGAGTCGCAACCTGTCTGGTCACTAGACATCATCTGACATGGAAGAACTTGAAGGTTCTTGGCTAGCGCATGATGCGCAGAGGCAAGCCTTGCCTCGGAGGTCATCAGGTACTCGAGCAAGTGTTGCGACGCTGATCTTTGCTTTGGTGCACCAGCATTCAACATCGAACGTTCCGGCAATTGCCCGCGCGCATTCGTTCGGCTTGCCGCACAAGGGACAGGTGTGATTTGCAAATGTTCGCATGTCAAGATGAATGAAAGAACGTGCAAGTTATTTTGCGTACTTATACACCGGAAATTATTCCGAATAAATCGATGGCTTCAATTTTATTCCCATTACAAATCGACTGCTAAACATAATGACTACTGGCACATAATAATAAATGGCAAGGAACGAGACAACGAATCGTTCTACCTAGAATTCTAATTTTTCTCGTTATGACGCCTTGGCAAGGCTGGCAATGCGAATTAATCTCCTATCTGCAAGCAGCATAATCCCTATTGCTTACAGCTGGGAAAATCTTTTCTGTATGAGCAATCTCCCATATATCGGTAACCCTTCGTGATCATGCATCGCTCCCATTCAAAGAGACGTTCGTAGTCGGTTTCATTATCTGTTGTGCCAGGGTGGAGTGTCGATGGAACTTTTTTGGTAAACCCGACGTGATCAGTATCACCAGCTCCACAATTTATTGATTCCAGCCGTCGACTTTCCTCCGTTATCCCGCCCTTCTCCCATTCTTGAAGATAGGGCTTGGGGTGCATAAGCCTTTGATACGTATCATCCCCTAGACAGGTCGAAGACATACATGTGCATCCTGTTAAAAAAAATGCTGCCATCACTGTATACAAAAAACTGTTTATTAGTTTCATTTCGCAGACTTCAGTAGAATTGCAATCGCATTCCATACTTCAGGAGGCAGCCCAACCGCTGCAGCAAAAGGTGCAGAAGGGACAATAGCCGCTGGTGCGACTGCGTAGTCGTAGGTCTTCCTCTCCGTATCAGTCATACCTCGTTTAGTATTGCCTTGTTCGTCATATAAGCCACTCAACTTTCCACCTATCAAGTCATGCGTTCCACTAAAAGCCTCGATGAGTTTATCCTGCCAACTACCCGGAAGGTAAGGCACGCCGAACAAAGTACCCGTAGCACCCTGAACACCGCCTGTAGCACCAGCCATTTTCTTACCATCCTCGGTTTTCAGAAAATCTTTCAATGAGCCTATATATTGGACTTGTCCATTTTTTAAATCGAGTTGTGTCCGACCTTTGTCATCAAGAATTGGTGCACTGTCCTGATTGCGCTTTATCTCACATCTGCTGTTATCCACACCGCACAACAAATCTAGGTCCACCCTCGTACCACCGATCTTTACTCCATCTCCTCGTACACCCTCGCTTGGGCCTGACACGTTACTTAGTGTCTTCCCATCTTTATCTGTCACACCCGCAAACTTCCTCGAGTCCTCGATCATGATCTGCCGCATCTCGTCTGCAGCTGCTGACAACGCTTCCTTGGTAACAGCTTCTCCACCTACACCGGCCACGGCGCCTATCAGTACATTCATTACCCGCTCCTGGTTTGCGAGTGATTGGAGTTGCTCTTGTATCTGCTTTTCCTCGGTTGGCGTTGCATTCTTGATGCTTCCCATTAGTATTTTTCTCTGGTTTTGTACGTAGCTTCCTACTGTAGCACTGGCTTGTTGGCTGAACACTTGGGTGATGATGGTTTGGGCGTTGATTTCTTTTTGTACTTGGTCGGCATTGAAAATTGGTTTGATGGCACCTGCATCAGATTGTGTGGAAACACCAATACCACTCCGGGTGATACCTTGGGCGTTGCCGCTGTCGCTGCCAGTGCCACCACCCGTGCGTAAGTTACTGCCCATACCAATACTTACAGCCATCGAGTCGGCTTGATAGGCTGCTTGGTTTTGCAGACCCGTCATGCTGAGTGTTCCGCCTGAGTTGAATTTGGTGTTACCGTTCGCTAGCGCGTTGTCACTCGCGGCGATAACGCCACCAACAAGGCTGGTGTCGCCCGCCACGTTGACATCATAACCACCATCCCCTGCCTTGAATCCACTTTGTTCGCTGACACTTGCATAAGTGCTGTTGATTTTGCTCTTGCTGACATTAACGCTGGCACTACCGCTACCTACGATAGGAACGATGAAAGATGCATCTGCGCTGTGTTGCTGACTCTGATAGCCGCTGGTGTCTTGCAGACTCGCTATATTTAGATTACCCCCAACATTGGCAATGATCTGGTTACCCTTTGCAACCGCACCCTTCAAGTTGGCATCTCCACCAGAGCCGATCTTGAGAGTGTTGCCTGCACTGACCCTGGTATTGGTATAAGTCACATCATTGCCGTCTGCATTACCCCGTGCACTTGCAGCGTTGGCGGTAATACCGATCGAACCCCCTCCGCTACCGTAACTGGCCGCTACACCTGCGCCGCTACTGCTACTGTTGTTGTGGCTGATTTGGCTTGCGGTGTTTTGCTCGGCAATCAGGTTGATGGCGTTGTCGGCAATCAGGTTGATGTCTCCAGCCGCTTGAACCTTGCTTCCCTGGATGGTGAGGTTGCTGTCTTTTCCACCGCCAGCCGCTGTCAGGCTGAGGTTTCCATCTGCATTGAGGCTGCTACCGCTGGCGAGCAGGCTGGTTTGGGTGCTGTCGCTATGGCTCTGGCTTGAGCCAACGGTGGCGCTGATAGTGGCATTCAGGCCGCCGGATACGGCGTTACTGATTGCCATTGTCGCAGCAACGGCAGCGAGCATCTTAGTTCTGTCGTCTTTGGTCTGGCTACCAGCCTGTTTTACTTGCTGCACGGTTTGGCCGGCATCTGTCACGCTGCTAGTGAGCGCAACGGTGAGCCCGCTTTGTTTGCTGTCGTGACTTTGGGCCGCGATACTTTTATCCATGCCGGTGTCGAGGGTGATGCTGTTGCCGGTGACGCTGAGGTCGTTGGCGGCGGTGAGGTCGCTACCGGAAACGTGGGCGTCGTTGCCGGCGGTCAGGCTCAGGTTGCCCAGGATCGAGCCGACCAGGCTGCGGTTCTGACTTTGCAGCACGCCGTCGGCACTGGTCTGGTCGGTCTGACTGCGGTTTCCGATCGAGAAACCGATGCCGCCACCGGACATAAGACCACTTTCTTCGGTATGGTTGTAGTAACTTTGGCTGTAGCTGCTGGTGGAGGCCTTGATGTTGATGTCGCGGCCGGCATTCAGGCTGACATCATGGGTACCGGCTACGCTGCTGCCTTTGATATTGGTGTCCTGACCGCTGCCAATGGCGACGCGGTCACCGCTGACGCTGCTGCCGATGGCCTGGGTCTCGTTGCTTTGTGAGATGGTGGTGGTGCTCGAAGAGGAAAACATACCGCTGCTCGACACATGCGTCTCGTCGTAGGCGTTGTGCTGCTCGATTGCGGTCTTGAGATCGATATTGCCGCTGGCAGCGAGGTTAGTACTGCCGTTCTGGCTGGTGAGCCGGGCAGCTTCCAGCGTGAGGTTGCCCGGACCCAGATTGCTGTCGCTGCGTCCGACACCAGCGACCACGGAAAGATTGTTGCCCGTATTGAGCGATGCGCCGATAACGGTCTCATCGAGGCGTTTTTCCTGGGAGATACCGGTGTTGAAACCTGAGGCAGTACTATCCTTGACCGCTTTCAGGTCAATGTTGCCGCCAGCCACGAGGGCGAGATTGTTACCCGCATTGACTTGGGTTGCAGTCAGTTGCAGATCGTTGCCGGACTGCATGGCGAGGTTGCCGCCGGCGTCGATCTGGCTGGTCAGATTCGTAACGGTGTTGATGTAACTGTTATAGGTACCACTGGCGTTTAGCTGCGTGGCGAGTACGCCGGCTGCGATGTTGCCGCCGGCATACAGGCTGGCGTCGCCACCTGCCTTGACAGTTGCGCCGACAATCGAGATGTTGCGTCCGGCAACGAGGCTCAACCCGTTCGTTGCCATAATGCCAGCCTCCATCCCCAGTTCCGCACCTCTACTGGTGCCCGTGATGCCGGCTTCTGCGGTGCCGAAGCGTCCCACTCTGTATGCCGGTGCTAGTGCAACGGTGTAGCTGGTTTCTTTGGCAGTGCGCGCGTTGACGATGTCGCGTCCGGCAGCGAGACTGCCGTTGTTTCCGGCGATCGTACCGGAGAGATTGACGATGTCGTTGACCGCCTGGAGGTTTACCGTGCCGCCGCTGCTGATCGTACCGCCCTGGTTGAGGATGTCGTTGGCCACCAGAGTTGTCGCATCATCGCTCCTGATGGTGCCGGAATTCGCCAGTGTTCCGCCGGATTTAAGATCGATGGATTTTGCGGCAATCACGGCACCGCCGGACTGGATGTCGCCGCCATGAAGCTGGCTCAGATAAATCTGGGGGGCCAGCACTTTGGTCGTGCCGCCATCCGGCAACTTCACCGTTTCTTCGACCATCCAAACGATGTCGGAGGTGAGTGCAGCTACTTGCGCTGCGGTGAGTTCAACGCCGGGAATAAGATTGAATGACTTGGCCGTCGCAATACCGGAATCCATCAGCGCCTTGAATTGTTCTTCCGCGTTGGCATATTGACCAAGGAAGCGCCGCCCCGTGAGTTGGGTGATCTGATCAGTCACCAGTTGTTGTTCGTAGAAACCGTCGCCCAAACGCTTCTGGATCAAATTAGGGTCAAGCGCCAGACGGCTTAACATGTAATCGCTGGAGATGAAATTCTGATAGCTGGTAAAGCGCGGGTCGGTCACGACCAGATATTGTTGCCCAGGCTGGTTGTGAATCGAGTAAAGACCGCTGGCTGGAACATTTATGGTTGCCCCCAGTGGTGTGGTTGAGCCGGGCGGGCTTGTAGTTAGGGCGTTAAGTCCAGTAGCGGCAGAATACGCAGATGGCGATGACGCTAGTCTGGTGTAATTCAGGCCGGATATAGGAGAGGGAAGCACTTTCGCGTAGGAAGTTTTAACCGGAATGTTCACCGTGTGTGCCGGTACACAGTTGACCGATATATATCCGCAAGAACCAGATTGAGGAACATAAACTACCGAAAAATCGTTGTACTGACCGATTCGGGTTTCCCTTAATTGTAATGCAGGGCCGTTGTTGTTCACTGCACCATAGATCGCACCAGCGGCAATGATGGAGCTGTAGTCGTTATTCAATGTGCCTCCGCTAAACCACATGTTTGCGCCGGACAAAAGTTGAGCATTTCCCGTGGTTGCAGCAGTGAATTGTTGTTGGTCATAAGTTGGGGTATAACTTGGCGTACCCAGACTGTTGTATCCAGGCGTCCCTACAACATGCGTTCCAGTCCACGAAGGGCCATATTCCAAACCGACGACTGTGCGTTGGTTGGTAAGAGTGGTCGCGCCGATACGTAAATTTCCGCCCGCTTCGATATTGGCCGAAGAGTTGGTGACGCTGCCTGTATTGCCGATCAGGTAGCCATTCGCATCCTGTGCCAGGTTCGCACCGATATTGACATCGCCCAGGCTGTAAATATTTGCACCGTCCTGATTAAGGAGTGCGTCTTGAATAAGCAAGTTGACGCTCTGCGTGGCCGCGATGATGGCGTTCGCACCGACGTTGGTCAGCGTGTTGGCGTTCGGGTTGATGTTGTCGCCGATGACCGCACCGGTATTGGTGAAAATGTTGCTGAAGCTGGTCACCGTGCTGCCGTTGATCATCCCGGCATTGGTGATGCTCCCTGCATTGGTTGCGGTTAGTGTCAAGATACCGTTCTGCGTAGCCACACCGTTGCTGGCGATCCCGGCACCCAGCATGCCGGTCGAATCAATATTAGCCGCATTCAGGTTTAGGTTGCCTTGCGCTGACAATATGCCGCTATTGGTGATCGTTCCCTGGTCGGTGATGTGCACCGCTTGCTGGCTGTACAGGGTGCCGCTGTTGGTAGTACCGATCGCACCGTTGATGATGATGTTGCCGCTGGCACTGGTGGAGCTCGCCAGGGTGATCTGGCCCTGATTGTCGAGATTGAAGCCGCCCGCCTGTGCGGCAATGCTGCCCAGGCTGTTTACGCCGACGCCGTCTTCCGTGCCAACCAAGCGGATCTTGTTGGCATACATGCCGCCGAGTTGGGCCACATCGATACCGACGGTGGGTTTGTTACCGCTACCCGTGATGATCTGTACGCCAAGATTGGCATAGTTGACTTGATTGGCCCCCGTGACGACATTGAGGTTGTTGGCCCACAGATTGCCGTTCACCTTGACGCTGCGAGCGATAAGATCGAGTTGATCGATATTGTTGCCGTTCAGGCCGCCTGCATCGACTCTGATTTGCCCACCGGTAACACGGAAGGCGTCCAGGCTGCCGCTACCGCCGAAGACAGGCGCGCCGGTGGTCAGCACGCTCCGGCTGGTGTTGATGAAGCCGCAGCCGTTGCAGGTAATGCCATTGGGATTGGCGATGATGACTTCGGCCCGCGAGCCCGCGACTTCGGTATATCCGTTCAGTTGGCTGGCGGAAGTGCTGGTCACTTCGTTCAGGATGATATGGGCCGACCCGTTCGCCATATTCTGGTTGCCCGACACATAACCGGCTTGCTGGGTAAGCACAGTCGTATTGCTGTTATTCAGAATGACGCCATTGGGATCGACGTTGTACAGGCTAAACTGATTGTGCGAAAGGCCGGTGCTATTGGGTGCTGCAATCTGCACCATGGGTATTCCGTTGGCGGTGGTATCGATCACAGGACGGGTGCTTGCCGGGGCATTGGGTGCGGCCACGATCTGGGCAGTGACAACCAGGGGTTGCCCTAAATAGGCAATCAAGGTTAACCAGGTAATGACACGGCGTGTCAGCGATGGCGGCGTTACAGTCAGCTCTTTATTCAGGATCTTTAGCATGCTAGAGCCCCCTATGAAGTCACTGCGTTTGCTAAATTTGATAGCCCAGATTGAATCCGACTGCGGGTTCGCTGGTCTGCAGCCTCTGCGGTTTGTACAGGCTAAAACCGGCAAAAACTTCATAGCCGACCCCTTTCGCCAACTCGCCGCGCATCCCGAAAGTACAACCTGCCAGCCTGTTACCGATGAGGTTAGCCGCATTGGGGCCGTAGACTTTGCCGAAATCGACACCAATATAGGTCAACTGCGACGTATCGACAACGGGAATATCTACTTCGTTACGCAGGAAGAAACCCTTCTCGGCGGCCAGCGAATTCTCTCCATCGAAACCGCGCACCGTCCAGCGATTGCCGATCGTGAACCATTCCGATGCATATAAAGCCGAGTTGGATGTCTGCGCGCGGAATGTTGCGGTATAACTCATCGGCCTGTTCCATGCATTGAAGGGCATGCTCAATGTGGCATCGATGGTTTCCAGCTGGTAATCCAGTCTGGCACCGCCACTAGGCAGATTGGCCGGGTCGCTTTGCGCACCGAACCAGGGGGTGCCCCAGCGATATGCACCGGTTATATTTAGTTGTGCTTGCCCAAAATAATGCTTGTGGATAAAGGCCAGTTCGGCAAAGGAGAAATTCCCATATTGCACGAGAATTTCGGTGTTATCGATGTAACTGTGACTCCAGCGTCTGCCGGTACGAAATTGAATGGAATCTTTTTGAACCTGATTCCGATAGAGCAGGTATCCGACTTTGCTTTCGAGGTTTTGCGCCTTACCACTGGACACGAAGTTCTGGTAAGTGCCGATAACGCGCTGGTGGTACTCATAGTCGTTCGCAGACAATGTCAGTGCCAGGTAGCCGAACGGGATTGAGTAGCTGCTGTTGTAACCCTGTGTGCCCCGGGCATAACTGTTGCGATCTGCATCCGAGTTGACACCGAAATTGAACACGTCGCTCGCATTGAGCGGGTTATCCCAAGCCAGGGTTAATCCGGCCTGCAATTTACCCGTACCTTGCGCGCCAGAATCGTCCAATGTGACAACCGCTCTCCACGGCTTCGTATGCCTGACGGCGATCACCACATCGCTTTCGCCCAAAGTGCCCGCAGGAACAATCTGCAAGTCCACATCCTGGCTTGCGGGACGCTTCATCTGTTCCAACGCCTGCTCGAGGTCCCGCAAATTGAGTAGGTCGCCCGCCTTTTCAGGGAATGCATTGAGCCTGCCGGCAGCGGTGGCATCCGCATAACGGATCTCGTGGATGATGCCGGGGATGAGGGTTAGCTTGAGCATACCGGTGGACATATCCTGTTCCGGAATGCCCAGCCTGGTAGTGGTGTAACCCTTGCTGATAATCCTGTCTGCAAGGCTCTTAACCATGGAGTTAACGCCTTCACGCCCAATGCAGCGGCCGGAGAATATTTCAAGATAATCTCGTGCGAAACGGAAACGATCCTGCGGCAAGTTGCTTGCGCCCAAACGACGTGTTTTCAATGCGAGCTTTTCCGGCACTTCAAGCACGAATTTGTCGATCTTGAAACACGGCGTTTCTACAGGAAGCATTTTCGCAGCAGCGGATTTTTTTGCCTTGCCCTGCAAATCCACGCGGGGGGCTAGCAGCTGCTGTTTGCGATCCAGTGCTTCCTGTTTGGAGCGGTTACGCTGCTCAGCGCTGTCATTCGTTTCTACGGCCGCATGGGCAGATTCACCCATTACCATGAGCGCCAAAGAGAGCGGTAAGGCGAATTTGAGCAAGCGTGCATTACCTGCAACCGAGCTTTTATTCATTTTTAGCCTCTTGCACCGTCATCTCCCGCGACGATGCCCCCTTGCTTATCTTGTTCTTTATTGAATAAAACCCAATTTTGAATATTAATTGCGAATTTATTAAACGGTGTGCCAAGGCTTTGATGGCGATTCCCGACAGTCGGGAATGATACGCTCAGTGCATGATTAGTTGTAAATTTACTAAAATTATTGCAGATGAAAGCAATCGTATGAGCCGAAGCCTTGCAATGATTCGGTGGGAGCTGCTTGGAGTGAAAGCCCCCAAAGAATCCTCGCTGAAAGAATCCTCGCTGAAAGAAAAATAGACTAGGGCGTTATTGATCTAACCCATTGATTTGTTGGTGCGCCCGGAGCGATTCGAACGCCCGACCCCTTGGTTCGTAGAAGCAAAATGTAAGAATCGTAGTTATTATTTATCAATACCTTACCAGTGTTCGCCACACTCAAAAGCAGTCCAAAATAGCTACAGGTAAACCCTCAAAATGTGAAAGTGGTACAGTTTTGACTACAGCTCTAACAACCTTTCACAAGCACAATCGCCGCTTCATCCGTTAACCCAATGCTGCCGTGACTGCATCCGGTGCACGCTTGATTACATTTAGCAGAACCAGTGCAGCCCCTTGCGGATTACGATCCCCGCGCTCCCAATGTCTTAAGGTCGCAACAGAAAATCCAAACCGTGCAGCAAACTGTTCCTGCGTCATACCCATGCGCTGACGCAAGGCGGAAACGTCTACCGTCTTCGGCTTGTAAGTTTTCACAGCGATTTTCTTGCCCTTTGCATGTGCAACGGCCTCGTTCAAGCCACGCGAAATACTTTCAAAAGCTTTTCCCATATCTCACCTCTCAATCCATGTAGCAACCAAAATGTCCACCAGCTTCGCCAACTCGTTACGCTCGGCTTTGCTCAAGTTGCTCTGCTCGTTCTTGGCAAATAGCGTTATCAAATAGAGCGGCATCAATTCACTGTGAAAGTAGTAGATCACCCGCACCCCACCACTCTTACCGCGTCCACCCCTACCCCAGCGCAACTTGCGAATGCCGCCCGTACCTTCAATCAAATCGCCAGATTTCGGATGTGCAGCAAGATAACTTACAACATCCTGCCGCTCCGCCTCAGTCAAAAGCTTTTCAGCTTGTCGGATATATTCCGGCACTTCGGCAATTGTAATCATGTTGATCATTATAATCCAATGGATTAGTAAATGGCGAGTCCCATTTAAGGCAATTCACTATAGAAATAATAAACGAACATTGTTTCTCGCTTAAAGGTGTAGCCTATTCTTCGGTGGCAATAAAAATAAAAGCCCGGCGGGTTTCCCCGCCGGGCTGGATTATAGAATCTTTAGCCATGCTATATAGAGTGATTGCCTAAACTCAAAATCATGTAGTATTATTTTGCCAGATGTCTTCTAAATGGAGCTTCTGTTTTGCCAGCCAGATATAAATCTGGCTGGTTCCCGTGTAGACCCATAAGGGCAAGCGGGTTCCTTTTAATTTTTGGAGCCACGCATGCCTAATAGAAAATCTCTCGCACGTCCTCGTTCAATTGCCTACTCTCGTCAGTCCGGTCTTTGCTTTTATTGTGGCTGCCCTATGTGGTCTGGTGACCCGAATGTATTTATCACCAAATACGGAATCACCCCCTCGCAAGCCAAGGATCTTGAATGTACAGGTGAGCATCTAAAAGCTCGTCAAGATGGAGGATTAAATGCTCAATCCAACATTGTCGCTGCTTGCAAGTTTTGTAATCAAGGACGACATAAACGTAAGACGCCTCCTCCTCCCGATCAATTCAAACAAATCGTAAGTAAACGAATGGGAAAAAAACGCTGGCATAACTTATGTGTTTTTCAGAAGGTACTACCAGTTTATAGATTGAGCTGATATACGCATAAAAATATAAAATCTGAATCTGATGTCATCAATTAACAGACAATATTTTTTTGGTACGTTATTGATAAATGGAAAAGTTTCATGCCTTCAACTCTTTGATAGTTAAAATATTTAGGTATGGGACTTCGTGTTTCGTAAAGCCAAATATTTTACGCTATATTATATACATATCAATGCCTTACCAGTGTTCGCCACACTCTCTAACAGTCCAAAACAGCTACAGTAATTACCACAGAATGTGAAAGTGATGCAGTTTAGTAATTATCTTTTGGCAAAGGCGGTCTATCAAGTACAAGCACTTTGCCATCTGAAATTAAAAGTTTGTTACTTATAAAGTCCGGTGGCTGTAGTTTGATGCGAATAGCCCATTCCGGAATGGCATAGTTATTACTCAGTTCCGACTTAATTTTCATTATAGTAGTCTCTGCTGGTCCAAAAATATTGCTCCATTCGTCAAAGCTTTCAACATCAACATCACAAAGCCTTTCTTCCCCATAAAACTTTACCGATTGAAGTATGCATTGTTTTTCAGCATCACCTATTTTTTCAACATCTGATTCCTCAATTAAGATATCCAGTAGTAATGGATCGACATCCCCAGGCATAAATGGAACCCATTGACTATAGTTAGCTAATTGGGCTCGCAAAGTATTTTTACATTGCCAGTATCTCTCACCGGCAACTTCTCTCATTATCTGCTCAATGTGCGCAGCTTTCGGATGTCTTCGGAACTTGCCATCACGGCTAAAAAAGACTTCATATATCATTCCACACAACAGGTGGTTAGCAGTCTCCGATGGGAATCTCGACAGTTCAATATCCAGATTTTTCAAAAACTCAAGTGACTTTTGCGCATTACCGCAAGCAGCCTGGTATATGTTCCGTCCAAGCACAAACCATTGTCCAGGCTCGAACACCGCATCTCGAATTTCTTTTAATTTTTGTATCGCGGGATTTTGCGTATACCAATTTTGTGACCGAAGCGCTCTAATGATCTCGTTAATTACACCAGGTGCGTCGGCCTCATATGCACCATCACGTAATGCATCTGCCGGGTATCCCGCACCTTCTACCCCAACAGACACATCCGAAGTTTCAGGTACAGTCGGCGTCTCCTGTACTACTTCAGAAATTTGAGTTACAACCTCCGGCACTTGCTCATTAACTTCTTCAGAAGCCACTTCAGCCTCAACAACTTCTTCTTCGGCGAGAACTGGGGGGCTCTCACTTTCAATTTGTATAGCAGATGCCAAGTTTTCGAATTCTTTTGGCTTAATCGAGGATAGCGCCCTGATCAACATTGGCAAGGTAGTAATGTGAATATTGCTGTGCCCAACAACAAAGTGAAACTCAGCAACTAACCTTGGGTCTGCTATCTTGATTCCAGGGTCATTATTTTTTATCTCTTTAACAACACCTCTTATCTCACCATTTCTTTTTTGGGGTGCATAAACCCAATCTGCCTTTTCATCGTTGGATACAAACAATACATTCCATGATTTATCTTCTTTCGGCGGTAACTCTTTGTTCGTTTTTAAATGCTCTAATATTTCAAGCCAGATAATCAAATCGCCATGCCTATTCTCTGTTTTTGCAGAATCCTTAAACCCCGGTGGCAATCTATGTGATATGCGTGCTTCACCCTCATTTGCAGACCGCAAACATAGTGCTGCCAAATCTGAGTAAAGAATACAATTTGACAGATTTGACGTTATCTCACCATGTACACTCCATGTATCAAATTGCTGATTGAAAATGCTTGTGAAGTTTGTTAATTCGCTTATTGCATCATCAAAGCCATTTAAAAAGTCTGTGCGTGTACCAGAGAATTTAATCTTTTTGAGGCTATCATCATCTACAAATAAGCTGGCGGTTTCCCGCAAATTGTTAAGTAGCTTTGATACTTGCTCAGGACGAGAAGGTGCATATTCTGAGAACTTACCCGTTTTAAATTTGGCCAAGTACTCGTTTGCCGACCATGCTGGTATAAATAACCGACCATCAACTAAATCCAGCACGTTCGTCCAAATGAAGAACTCTTTTCTGGCGGCAGGATGTAACTTATAAAGATAACCTAAAATATTAGTGTCGAGATACACCTGCGTATTGGCGTCCGATGCGACCTTTGCCAAATCCTGCAAATGTTGCTCTAAAGTTTTAGGATATAGCTGTAATCCAAGTCGCATCTCATCCTCCAGTTATTATTTTGAATAATAGCTATTCAATCTGCTATTAAATCATCGAACGTAATCTCTCCAGCGCCTGAACCATTGCAATATTTGTTTGGCAATCGAATCCAGTATTTCCCCGAGTATCCCGCTCCACTTTCACGCGTGGATTCAACGCTTTCAGGTCATACACCGCCGCATCGATGTTATCGACTTTAGCCTGCGCCTCTTTCATGGCTTTGTCGACAGCTGCGAGCGCTTCTCTTATTTCATCGCTTCTTGCCTTGGCATTTTTCAGCGTAGCAATCTTGTCCTTCAATACAACCAATTCATTCTTCTGCTTCTCTACTTCCTCCAGGTATGGAGCCATCCCCTTGCGCGCCTTGTCACATCACTCAGCACAATCAATCGTCCACGAAAAATCGCTCTCGGCCTCCGGCTTGCCGTGCTTTGCACGCATACGTGCGAAAGTGGGGAATGGTTTGTCGGCATTGCCTTCCTGTTCGCGCCAATCGCCAACCAGTGTGGCGGGCAGAGCTGCATCATCCAATATCTCGCCGTTCTTTTCCCAGCCGAAATGCGCCAGCGTCATCGGCGATTTCTTCACGTTTACGTATATCCATGATATTAGGGGGCGGGTGCTAATGGACATACCAGACAATCGATGTGTCACTTTTACCCGTGCGGCTGCACTTTATAGTTGGCTGACTTCATGTTCCACAAATGAAGCCAAGGTTAGATATGCATGTTCAACGAGGAAGCAGTCCCGCCGAATATTTGGGTTCTTACCACCATGAAATAAGTTATTGCGTACACCATACCAATATTCAACCATGTTTTCCCAGTCTGACAGCGCTCTGACTATCCCTTTTGGAGATTTGTCGTCCTTCGCAGGCTCATACCCTGAGTTATTCCACCATTTATCTATTTCTGGGTCGTCCATGTCGCGGGAACTATTATGAAGAGGAGTCTTCCCTAGTTCAGCAATTACTTCCCCCCATAACACACTCAATGGCTCATACCTTGAAACGTCCGCGCAGTAGGCTATCCTACGAGCTGAGTCTTGCTTAAGTGCCTGTATTGCATTTCTATCACTACCCATACCAAAAAACAGATTATTTTTTAGCAGGGCTATGAATGCCAAGTATTCAAAAACAAATCTCGAAAAGTAGTCCCCCTCTTTGGATTTCTCGTGCCAGCCGATAATCAAGGGGGCGTAGTTCAACAATTCATCCGTTATCACCTGAAAGATTCTATTACACTGCGGGCAAATATACTCAACAACTCCTATGCCCCATGCGCCATAGTCTCCTGATAGCTCCGCAGCAAAGTAATCCGCTATTTGACCATCTGTCGCGCCTTCATCTAGATCAGCTAGCTCGGTACGGCGACCAACTTTAATCAAGGTCTTGTTACAGATATCACATTTTCTCATGGGCCGTCAGTCATTTATAGAAGCACTCTAATAAATACAGGCTTTTATAAAAAATTACCACGAATTAACTACGTAAGTTTTAAGTTTGGTCTTACTCTATTGTTTCAACACGCCACTCTGATCGAGTTAAATCAGCAAACTCAACCGTCTGTAGACAAAAATCACGAATTGAATCTGCTGATAAACGCACTTCAATAAATATCCCGTCACCTAAATCCCTGGCTGAATTAAATACATTTTTATTTCTGCCTATAAATCTTGGGTATTGTATAAGTAGCTCTTCCAATTTCTCTGGAACAAGTTCCGCAATTTCACTTATTGTTTTTTCTAGAACGTCTCGCCAGGTTTGAACCAGAAATTCTTGCCCCAATAAGAATAATTTTGTAGGCTTTGTTCCAGTAACCGAAGTTTTGAATTTTCCCTCGAGCTCCTTCTTTCCAAAATAGGGCCAGATTTTTATGGCTTGCTCGCAAAGTGAGTCTGATCGCTGAAGTATCTCAATCTTTCCCCAATGTTCAATATTCGAAAAGTAAGTGTTTAGTTCCAAGTGGCTCTGAAGAAGCCTTACTTTTTTCAGCTTATATTCGAGATTTGAAAGCTCAGAGTTATATCCTGTTAAGGTTAAATTGCCAATTGTATGAAGGTATAAATCATAAACAACTTCGGCATCTTCTGTACTTCCCAATTCTTTGCTCCACTCTTCAGATAGTGTTTGTGGCATTACATGCTCAACGGTCAAAGTTGAGTAATTAACTGGCTCTTTATGCGAATATGATTCTTCAATTGATTCCAATATTAGCTTCGCTTTTACTGCTCGTTCCCCGCCACCATAAAGTTTAAATATCTTAAGTTTCTCTGAAAAGTCACGATCTGTTGGATAATCGTATGCTTGAAGTTCTGTCGCCATACTACCTATCAAATTCCCCTTGTTTAATTGATTAAATAATGCAGCAAATACTTTATGTAGACCCCACGTAGGTACATTGCAAACAAATCTTCTTATAATGAAATTTTCAATCAACGTAAGAATAGAGACAAAATCAACGTCTTTAATCCTTCCCTTTTGGAACTCTTCATAGCAATTCAATAGAAACGGATAGCAAAAACTAATATCTAACCTTTGAAACCTAATAATCGCTTTTGATATTAATGAATTTGTTTCTTTATCCGGGTATAACAATTTCTCATAATATTTTGCATATCTATTTAAATCTCTGAGTCTTTCAATTGCGTTAGATGGATTGATATCTTCTTTAAGACTTAAATAGACCTCATTCTTTTTTATATCCTTCCCATCTTTCATCAGATAGTGCCTGATGAATTCCGTCAATACGTCTCGCAATGTAATTTCAATTGGCTCCCACAACTCCTCATAAATTAAATCTTGCTTATCCACATGAATCATCATGACAAAGTAATTTCGCAGCAAGTCGGCCTGAGTTAATGGCGTACCTTTCCAATTCAGTCCTTCGAATACTACGTTTGGATTATCTTCGCTATCAAGTACGATACTTACAATAGAAAGCCTTTTTATAAGAATTGTTGATAGTTTTTGGATATCAATAAGCTCGCGCTTGATAGTCCGTTCAAAAAATTTATATGCATTTGTAATATTGGATTCTGGGCTCGGGGTACCTTCTTTCTTTATGATGCAATGAAATACCTCTCGATCTGTTTTTGTTGGTTGAAGTTTGTAATAGTCTTGATTTGATTTGAATTTATTGATAAGCAAGTTTTCATTTGTTTCATCTGCGAAAGTTTGCATTTCGGTTGCATGGGCTTGATCTCGAATAATCGCCAACAAAATTGCTACTGTAGTTAATCGTTGTTGACCATCTATAAGTAAGAATTTGGTAATTCCTTCCGGTACCGAAGTGCTCGGCATGGTGACAATCGAACCAAAAAAATGTGGTCTTGTATCTGAACTCAAGTAGAGGTCTTTCAAGTCAGACCATAGGCGTTTCCACTCAACGTCACCCCATGTATAGGGTCTTTGATACAAAGGGACAAGGTACTGTTTTGTTCCTTCAATAAATGGTTGGAGTTTTGTCTCGTTAGCATTCATCTCATATCCCTTTGAGCAATTATTGTAGAAAGCTTCTTACTATTCCTGTGGCTGCCCACTGATACCCTAAGGTGTCCGCCCGGCATGATTCGAAACGGGCATTCCATTACTTCAAATCAGTGTCCGCATGTGGGCATAGATGTCTTTCGCATTTTATCTTCATGTGATAGCAGCTTTGGAGAACTTTTTATGGCCGCAGCACTTAACTGCCATTCAGAATCGGTTTGCAGCTAGACAGCACTAGTAACCGATACCTTTACAGGCATTACTGTACAGTACTGTTACCGTTACAGTACTGTAAGCAGTTACCGCAATAAAAATATATTTTCACCAATTCCCAGTACTGTAACAGTAACGGTAACGGTTACTGCCCTTTCCCCCTTTTCAATAACTAGTGCATTCTGTCTCCTCCTCAACAACCAAGGAAGAGCAATGCAAAACAATTCGCCAACAAGGCATCTACAAGCCTCCCTGAAGGCCTCCGCCTGTGTCGTGGTCATCACGGCACAGACGAAGGCTCTCAAGGACGGTGCCGGTGCGTACCGCAGGCAATCGGGTGGACACGATGGAGACGCTTGATCTTGAACAAGCTGCCGCGTTCCTCAAAATGCATCCCGTTACAGTACAGACCAAAGCCCGTGCCGGCGAGATTCCAGCCGCCAAGCCGGGCAAGTGCTGGGCCTTCATCAAAGATGACCTTGTGTCCTACCTGCGTTCGCTCTATGCTCCTCAGTGGCGAACGCTGGAAGGTGACACACAGGAGAAATCACTATGTCACTCTACAAGCGTAAGGACTCATCAATCTGGTGGGTTCGTTTTAGCCACAAAGGAAGACGAATACAGCAAAGCTCTGGCACTGCCGAACGCATCAAGGCAGCAGAATACGAAGCCAAGCTGAAGTCTTCCATGTGGGAGCAGGAAAGGCTGGGCGTCAAGCCGATCTATACGTGGAACGATGCTGTTGTACGGTATTTGAAAGAGACGAAGCACAAAGCCTCACAGGTCAGCGATATTTACCATCTGCGCTGGCTGGACAAATACTTGAACGGTGTTGAGTTGCAGACGATCAAGCGGGATTTGCTGGATAAAATTTCTGCCGCGAAACAAGCCGGGGACGTTGCAAACTCTACGGTCAATCGTGTACAGGAAGTCATCCGTGCGATTCTGCGCAAGGCCTGCAACGAATGGGAATGGATTGATCGTGTTCCGATGGTGCGTATGCTGCCGGAACCGACCAAGCGAGTGCGCTGGCTGACACGGAATGAAGCCGACAGGCTGATTGCCGAATTGCCAACACACTTAGCCGACATGGTGTGCTTCAGTCTGGAAACAGGTTTAAGGCGTGCCAATGTCACGGGTTTGCAGTGGTCGCAGGTGGATTTGGTGCGCAGGACGGCATGGATACACCCCGACCAAGCGAAGGCCCGAAAGGCGATTCCCGTCCCATTGTCGAATGTAGCGGTTTTAACGCTGCGTAAGCAGCTCGGCAAGCATCATGCTCATGTGTTCACCTATAACGGCAAAGCGGTACGTCAGGTGAACACCAAGGCATGGCACAAAGCACTAATGCGGGTGGGCATCGAGAATTTTCGCTGGCATGACCTCAGACACACCTGGGCAAGTTGGCATATTCAACAAGGCACCCCGTTGCATGTGTTGCAGGAGTTGGGCGGATGGTCATCGCCGGAAATGGTGCAAAAGTATGCGCACTTATCCAGTGAACATCTTGCGCAATGGGTAGACCAAAGGCCTGTAGCTGAGACCGTACCGGAAATTGATACGGTTTTGACTACAGGAAAAGAAAAAGGCTACCGGAAAGTAGCCTAACCCTTTGTTTTACTGGTGCGCCCGGAGCGATTCGAACGCCCGACCCCTTGGTTCGTAGCCAAGTACTCTATCCAGCTGAGCTACGGGCGCGCACTAGTGTTACCTGGCGGAGAGGGAGGGATTCGAACCCTCGATACAAGTTTAAGCTCGTATGCGCCCTTAGCAGGGGCGTGCCTTCGACCTCTCGGCCACCTCTCCGAAGGCCGCGCATAATAGAGTAACCCACCGCAAAGGTCAAACGATTATGCGTCTTCCTGATCAAGGTCGAAGGCTTTGTGCAATACCCGCACGGCAAGTTCAAGATATTTTTCGTCAATAACCACGGAAATCTTGATCTCCGAAGTGGAGATCATCTGGATATTGATACCCTCTTCCGCCAGGGTGCGAAACATCTTGCTGGCGATACCGACATGCGAACGCATCCCGACGCCGACCACCGACACTTTGGCCGCTTTGGAATCGCCAACAACGTCGCGCGCGCCGATGTGCGGTTGAACTTTGTTCTTCAGGATATCCATCGCTTTGGCGAATTCGTTGCGATGCACGGTGAAGGAAAAATCGGTGGTGCCGTCGACGCCGACGTTCTGGATGATCATGTCCACGTCGACGTTGGCATCGGAGACCGGCCCAAGAATCTGGTAGGCGATGCCCGGTTTATCGGGCACACCAATCACGGTTATCTTGGCTTCATCGCGATTGAACGCGATTCCGGAAATAATGGCTTGTTCCATTTTATCGTTATCCTCAAAAGTAATCAGCGTGCCTTCACCTTCTTCTTCAAAGCTGGACAGCACGCGCAGCTTGACCTTGTATTTTCCGGCAAACTCCACCGAACGAATCTGCAATACCTTGGAGCCCAAACTGGCCATCTCCAGCATTTCCTCGAAGGTGATGCTCTTCAGTCGGCGCGCCTCGGGAACCAGGCGCGGATCTGTGGTGTACACACCGTCCACATCGGTATAGATCTGGCATTCATCTGCACGCAGCGCGGCGGCAACCGCGACCCCCGTGGTATCCGAACCGCCGCGACCCAGCGTGGTGATGTTGCCTTTTGCGTCTACGCCCTGAAACCCCGCCACGACAACCACGCAGCCTTCATCCAGATCGGCACGGATGTTCTGTTCGTCGATGCTGACGATGCGCGCTTTGGTAAACGCGCTGTCGGTGAGTATCTTGACCTGTGCGCCGGTATAGCTCTTGGCTTTCAGCCCTTGTTCCTTCAACGCCATGCACAGCAGGCCGATGGTGACCTGTTCGCCGGTGGATAGAATCACATCCAGCTCGCGCGGATCGGGATGTTTCTGTATCTCATGGGCAAGCGCTACCAGACGGTTGGTCTCGCCGCTCATCGCCGAGACCACTACCACGACCTGATGCCCAAGTGCCTTGAATTTTGCAACGCGCCGCGCGACGTTCTTGATGCGCTCCGGACTGCCGACCGATGTTCCGCCGTACTTCTGAACTATGAGTGCCACGTTATTTCCATGTTATGACTTGAAAAGAGGCGCGATTCTAGCGCAATTGGACTAAAAAAACGAGGCGCGGGCATAGCGCGATTTGTTAAACTCGACCCAGTTTAGTCGCCTAACCAGACAGTCAACATGCCAGAAATCATATCCCGCAGCATTCCCATCGCGGCCGCGCAGCATCTCCGCGACAGCGGATATTCTCCGTCTATGGCGAATATCTTCGCGGCACGCGGGATCACCGACAGCAAACAACTGGATACGACTTTTGCCGGGCTGTTACCGTTCGACACGCTGAAAAATGCCGGGGAAATGGCCCTCCTGCTGGCCGATGCGATTGCGGCGCAGAAAAAAATCATGGTCATCGCCGACTACGATGCCGACGGTGCAACTGCCTGTGCGGTGGCAGTGCGCGGTTTGCGCGCTTTCGGTGCGCGAATCGATTTTATCGTGCCCAACCGCTTCGAATACGGTTACGGGCTGACGCCCGAAATCGTGCAACTGGCTGCGCAATCCTCTCCCGACATATTGATCACCGTGGACAACGGCATCGCAAGCGTGGAAGGCGTGGCCGAGGCGAACCGGCTGGGCATGCAGGTCCTGGTCACCGATCATCACCTGCCCGGCGATGAACTGCCGGATGCAGCCTGCATCGTCAACCCTAACCAGCACGGTTGTACATTCCCCAGCAAAAACCTGGCCGGTGTTGGTGTGATGTTCTATGTGCTGCTGGCGCTGCGTACAGAGCTGCGAACACGCGGCGCTTATGCCGCCCAGGCAGAACCCAAACTTGCCGACCTGCTCGACCTGGTCGCGTTGGGCACAGTTGCTGACGTGGTCAGGTTGGACCACAACAACCGCATCCTGGTACAACAGGGACTGCAGCGCATCCGTGCCGGACGGGCCTGCGCCGGAATCAACGCGCTGTTGCAAGCGGCCAAAAAAGATCCGGCGTGCACCTCCAGCCAGGACTTGGGCTTTACCGTCGGACCGCGCCTGAATGCGGCCGGCAGGCTGGACGACATGAGCCTCGGCATCAACTGCCTGCTCGCCGATGATGCAACGGCTGCCCTGCAAATCGCCGTGAGACTGGACGCACTGAATCGCGAGCGGCGCAGCATTGAAACGGGAATGCAGGACAATGCACTGGCGTCACTGGAAGGGATCGATCCGTCCGACAGCTTCAGCCTCGTGCTGTTTGACGAATCCTGGCATCAGGGCGTGATCGGCATCCTGGCTTCGCGCCTCAAGGACAAATTTCACCGCCCGACCATCGCTTTTGCGCGCTCTTCGGACGGGGAAATAAAAGGTTCGGGACGTTCCATCGCCGGACTGCATCTGCGTGACGCGCTGGATCTGGTCAGCAAGCGCCATCCCGCGCTGATCAAAAAATTCGGCGGCCATGCGGCTGCAGCGGGCCTCAGCATCGCCGAATCCGACTTTGAAACTTTTGTTACCGCCTTTGAAGAAGTTGCCGGAAACTTGCTAGATGTGAACGATCTGGCGCAGCGTATCGAAACCGACGGCGCGCTGGAAGCCGCCGAAATGGATCTGCAAATCGCCCGTCAATTGGATGAACAGATATGGGGGCAGGGCTTTCCTGCCCCGCAATTCAGCGATGACTTCGTCGTATTGAACCAGCGTGTGGTCGGTGAAAAACATCTGAAATTGAAACTGGCAAATCAGGGAAAGCACCTTGAAGCGATCTTGTTCGGACATAACGAGTCATTGCCCGAGCGTATCCATGCCGTGTACAGCCTGAGCGTCAATGAATACAATGGCAAACAGAGCTTGCAACTTATTGTTCGACACTGGCAAGACACAAAGGGTTAACTATGGATACCATCATTCTGCTGAACAACGGTATCGAATCCTTGCCGCAGTTCGTCACCAGCCTGGCCATCGGTCTGTTGATCGGGCTGGAACGCGAGCGTAACCCTTCCGCCAGGGCCGGACTGCGCACCTTTGCGCTGGTTGCCCTGTTCGGCACGCTATCCGCGCTACTCTCCGGCAAACTCGACACACCATGGCTGCTGATCGCCGGACTGCTTGCCGTGGCCGGCATGATCATCGCGGCTTACCACAACAAGCCTGTCGAAGCAGACGACCCGGGCACCACCACCGTCATCGCCCTGCTGCTGTGCTACGGATTGGGCGCGATGATATGGTTCGGTCTTGCCAAACTGGCCGTGATGCTGGCAATCGCCGTGACCGCCCTGCTCTATTTCAAACCCGAACTGCGCGGGATGTCGCAGCGTCTCACGCGTAGCGACCTGGTGGCCGTGCTGCAATTTGCGGTGCTGACCTTTATCGTGCTGCCGATACTGCCCAACCAAAGCTACGGCCCGTACGATGCCTTCAATCCGCATCAGGCCTGGCTGATGGTGGTGCTGATCTCCGGCATCAGCCTGGCGGGTTATACCGCGCTGCATGTGGTGGGAACCCGCTATGGCGCACCGCTGCTGGGTTTTCTCGGCGGTCTCGTTTCCAGCACCGCGACCACATTGCTTTATGCAAAGAACAGCAAGAGCAACCCCGCCATGTCGCAACTGGCCGGCTCGATCATCGTCATTGCCAGCATGGTGGTATTGCTGCGCCTGCTGGCACTCAGCGCCGTGGTCGCCTATGACACGTTGTCGGGCCTGTTGCCGATACTTGCCGGCGGCTTCCTGTTCGGCCTGGCCGTCGCGCTGTACAATTGGCGCAAGACGATCAATGCAACAAAACTCGACATCCCGGAAACAGCCAATCCCGCCGAACTGCGGACCGCCCTCGGCTTTGGCCTGTTATATGTGATCGTGTTGCTGGGAGCTGCATGGATGCAGGATTTTGCGGGGAGTCGCGGACTGTATGCGGTGGCTTTGGTGTCGGGGTTGACCGATGTCGATGCGATCACGCTTTCCAGCCTGCGCCTGTTCAATCTCGGGCAATTGAACGAACATCAGGCAATCACCTCGATAACACTCGCCTTCATTGCCAATCTCACCTTCAAATTCGGCATGGTGATTTTCATCGGCGGAAAAACTCTCGCCCGGCATGTCGCCACCGGCTTCGGCGCAATCGCTTTGGGGATGCTGATCGGGCTGGTTGCGTTATAATCCCGCCCCTTTCAGCAAGCGACAAAATCACATCATGGAAGCAGAACAACTCAACGCACTCTCCCACCACCTCCAGGACCTGGCAGCCCGCAGTGCCGAGTTACGGAGGTATCTTTGACTACGATACCAAGCAGGAACGCCTGACTGAAGTATCCGAACTGGCCGAGGATCCCTCCATCTGGCAGGACGCCAAACGCGCCCAGGAATTGGGACGCGAGCGCAAGATGCTGGAAGACGTGGTGCTTGGTCTCGCCAAGATACAGCAAGATCTTTCCGACGCGTCGGAGCTGTTCGAGATGGCCCATGCGGAAAATGACGACGCCAGCCTGAACAGCACCGCCACCGACATCGCGGACATCGAAAAACGCGTCGCTGCCCTGGAATTCCGCCGCATGTTCTCCCACCCGATGGACCCGAACAACTGCTTCGTCGACATCCAGGCCGGCTCCGGCGGCACCGAAGCGCAGGACTGGGCCGCGATGCTGCTGCGCATGTATCTGCGCTATTGCGAACGCAAAGGCTTCCAGGTCGAAGTACTGGAACAATCCGACGGCGAAGTCGCGGGCATCAAGGGCGCGTCCCTGAAAGTAAGCGGCGAATATGCTTACGGACATTTGCGCACCGAGACCGGGGTGCACCGACTGGTGCGCAAATCCCCGTTCGACTCCGGAAACCGCCGCCATACCTCGTTTTCCAGCGTGTTTGTCTATCCGGAAGTGGACGACTCCATCGAAGTCGAGATCAATCCCGCCGACCTGCGCGTCGACACCTACCGCGCTTCTGGTGCCGGCGGGCAGCACATCAACAAGACCGACTCGGCGGTGCGCATCACCCACCTGCCGACCAACATCGTGGTGCAGTGCCAGAGTGACCGATCACAGCACCGCAACCGCGCCGAGGCGATGGCGATGCTAAAATCGCGGCTGTACGAAGAGGAACTGCGCAAACGCAATGCCGAGAAGCAGGCGATGGAAGACGGCAAGACCGACATCGGCTGGGGACACCAGATCCGCAGCTATGTACTCGACCAGTCGCGTATAAAGGATCTGCGTACCAATCATGAAACCGGAAATACCCAGGTTGTGCTGGACGGAGACCTGGACGATTTCATCTCGGCCAGTCTGAAGCAGGCCGTTTAAACCGAACAAGTATTCATAGCCAGAGAACTAATATGACAGACCAAGCACCCAACCTTTCATCCGAAAAACTTTTGGCCGGACACCCGCAAGACGAGAACCAGATCATCGCGGAACGCCGCAGCAAGCTCGCTGCGATACGCGAGTCCGGGGTCGCTTTCCCCAACGATTTCGAGCGCAAGCATCTGGCCGGGGATCTGCACGCCGAATTCGGCGACAAGACCCATGATGAACTGGAGGCATTACAGGTCTATGTCGCGGTGGCCGGGCGCATGATGCTGAAACGGGTGATGGGCAAGGCCAGCTTCGCCACGGCACAGGACATGAGTGGGCGTATCCAGTTATACATCAGCAACGGTGACACCGGCGAGGAAGCGCACAACGCGTTCAAGCATTACGACCTCGGCGACATACTGGGTGCCCAGGGTGTGCTGTTCAAGACCAAGACCGGCGAACTCTCGGTGCGCGTGGCGCAAGTGCGCCTGCTGACCAAAGCGCTGCGCCCGCTGCCGGAAAAATTCCACGGACTCTCCGATCAGGAACAGAGATATCGCCAGCGCTATCTCGACCTGATCACCAACGAAGACGCGCGCAAGGTGTTCATCACGCGCACCAGGATCATCCAGTCGATACGCGAATTCTTCATCCGCCACGGTTATCTGGAAGTGGAGACGCCGATGATGCACTCCATCCCGGGAGGCGCTGCAGCCAAACCGTTTGAGACACACCACAATGCGCTGGACATGAAAATGTACCTGCGCATCGCCCCCGAGTTGTACCTGAAACGCCTGGTGGTGGGCGGCTTCGAAAAAGTGTTCGAGATCAACCGAAATTTCCGCAACGAAGGCCTGTCCACGCGCCACAACCCGGAATTCACCATGCTTGAATTCTACGAGGCGTACCGCGATTACAAATACCTGATGGACTTCAGCGAAAACCTGTTCCGCGAAGTCGCGCAAAAAGTTCTGGGCAAAACGCTGATCAGCTATCAGGGAAAAGAGTTAGATCTGGGCAAGCCGTTCCATCGCCTGACCATGGTGCAGGCGATCCAGAAATATCATCCCCAGTTCACCGCCGCGCAACTCAACGACCGCAGCTTCCTGATCGCCGAACTGGAAGACCTGAAGGCCAAATACAAATCCCAGGATGGCATTGGCGGCCTGCAACTGTCGTTGTTCGAGGAATTGGCCGAAGCGCTGCTGTTTGAGCCGACCTTCATCGTCGACTACCCGGTGGAAGTCTCTCCGCTGGCGCGCAGCAGCGACAAGAATCCGGCAATCACCGAACGTTTTGAACTGTTCATCGTCGGACGCGAGATCGCCAACGGCTTTTCGGAGCTGAATGACGCGGAAGACCAGGCCGCGCGTTTCGATGCACAGGTAGCCGCGAAGGATGCCGGCGACGAGGAGGCGATGTTCAAGGACAATGACTATGTGCGTGCGCTGGAATACGGTCTGCCGCCCACTGCCGGCGAAGGCATCGGTATCGACCGGCTGGTGATGCTACTCACCGACAGTGCCAGCATACGCGATGTGATATTGTTTCCGCAGATGCGACCCGAATAAAAAATTGCTGCGCTCGGCATGACTGTGTTGCTCATGGACTCGAAATGCTCATTTACACAAGTAAATTCCGCTTCATCGTCGATTCGCGCCTTGTCCGGCCATCGCTCGCGACGTTTTTTATCTACGTTTGAATAACTCATGCTAACTGCTGAAATCAAAGATCGTTTCTTGCAGCAATATCCGATGCTGCGTGAGCTTCCCGACGAAGATCAGGCCGAGATGCTGGCAACGGCCAGCCTGATGCATGTCCCGGCAGGGACGGTGTTGTTCGATGAGGAGCAGTCCTGCAAAGGCTTCCCGTTGCTGCTGTCAGGCAACATCCGCGTCATCAAGGCCTCGCCGCACGGGCGCGAATTACAACTGTACCGGGTCATACCGGGTGAAAGTTGCATCCTCACCAGCAGTTGCCTGTTGGGTGACACCCCTTACCATGCGCGCGGTATCGCAGAGCAGGATATTGAGATGGTGGTACTGCCTGCTTCCGCATTCCACACCCTGCTCGATAAACACGATACCTTTCGCGGTTATGTGTTCCACCTTTTTTCCGATCGTCTCACCGATCTCATGCAACTGGTCTCTGCAGTGGCATTTCAAAAACTCGACCAGCGCCTTGCGATCCTGTTGATCAACAAGCCCGGCCCTATTCACGCCACACATCAGGCGCTGGCCGACGAACTCGGCAGTGCCCGGGAGATTGTCAGCCGGCTGCTCAAGGGCTTTGCCGAACAGGGATGGGTAAAGCTGGGGCGCGAGCAGATCGAAATCACCGATACGGCCGCACTGAGGAAATTCGCTGCCCTCTGAAAAACCGGTTTTCTTATGCAATTTTCCTGTGTGACCATTGTCACAGACAGACCGGATAGGAATAATCTATCATGCAGACTCACTCAACCTATTCAAGGAGATTGAAATGAAAGTCAACGAAGGAACAATCGACCGCGTATTGCGCGTCATCGCAGGCCTGGTATTGATCGGTCTGGCAGCCAGCGGCACAGTCGGCGTATGGGGTTGGATCGGCGTGGTTCCGCTATTGACCGGCCTCGTCGGTTTTTGCCCGGCCTATGCCATCTTCGGTATGAGTACCTGCCCGATGAAAAAATCCTGATTCATCCCTCCCCCTGCGCCCGATAAAGCATATGCATTATCGGGCATTTTTTTGCCCGGATTTTCACCATGCAAGCTGAAAAACGCACTATGCACCCTTTACAAAGGCAGATAGTGTGATTAGATTATCGCCATGAAAAGCATTCTGCTGTTATCCATATTGTTGCTGGGGGCCTGCGCCTCAACCAAAGACAATTTGCCGTCACATGAAGCCGGCAGTCCTGCCACCGTCAGAAAACTCACGACTTATGCGTACCAACTGATAGGCACCCCGTACAAATACGGTGGCCATTCCCCAAAAAACGGGTTCGATTGCAGTGGTTTCGTCGACTACGTGTTCAGGAATTCGGCGCACATATCGCTACCGCATAATTCACAAAAAATAAGCCGGTACGGCCTGCCGGTCAAATCTTCACAATTGCGCGAGGGTGATCTGGTGTTCTACGACACCAACAACCAGGCTTATTCACACGTCGGGATCTATCTGGGCAACGGTCGCTTCATCCATGCGCCCAGCAGCGGCGGCAGCGTGCGCACCGAGAACATGCGCGAAGGTTACTGGGAAAAACACTACAACGGTGCACGGCGGATCGCTTTGCGCGATTGAGCCTTGCGCGCCTGTTTCAATTCCTCCGCCAACTGGAACACCGACATCGCATAGTAGTCGCTGTTGTTGTAGCGTGTGATGACGTCAAAATTGTTGAACGCCAGCCAGAACTCCTTGCCTTCCCCCACCGTAAAATCGATCAGGCGCGCGGTCAGGTCCCCGGAATATTTCCCGTCCGGCACGATCCCCGCCAGCGACCATGCAGCCAGGGTGAGCGGGATAGTGATATCCCCGCCACAAACATCTTCACTGACCTTTGCACGCAGCGCAACCGGTGCTATCACCCCGGCATGTCGCTTTGGCACTGCGGACCTTGCGGCGCCCGCCGGTTGTTCCACAGCATCGCTGCTCCAGCCAAAGACCTTCAAGTAGTTGGCGACGCTGCCGATCGCGTCTCTGGCCTCATGCAACAGGCTGATCTTGCGATTGCCGTTGAAATCCACCGCATAGGTACGATAACTGCTCGGCATGAATTGCGGGATGCCCAGCGCACCGGCATAGGAGCCGCGTACGGTAAGCAGATCCAATTGTTGTTCACGTGCCAGCAACAGGAAGTTCTCCAATTCATCCCTGAAAAATGCGGCGCGCGGCGGATAGTCGAACGCCAGGGTGGTAAGCGCGTCCAGAGTGCGAAATCCTCCCGTATCCTGGCCATAGATGGTCTCCACACCGATCACCGCGACGATGATATCTTGCGGTACCCCGTATTTCCGCTCTGCGCGCTGCAGGGTCTTTCGGTATTTTTGCCAGAATTGCAAACCCAGCTTGATGCGTTGGGCATTGACAAAATTCGCACGATATTCCGGCCAGGGCTTCGCGGTGGACGGACGGGAAATGGCATCAATCACCGGTTGGATATACTGCGCATGGGCAAACACGCTTTCAAGTTCGCTGCGCTTGAATTTGTGCTTGACGACCATTTGGTCTATGAATTCAGGGATGCCGGGCAACTCAACCGAATGGGCCGGTGGAACTGCCAGGAAAGACGCCAGCAGGGCAAAGATACTGAAAAATTTCATGATGTGCGAATTCTAACCGATGGATGCTCGACAGACTGTCTGAACTACTGTTAAATTCCATGCTCCGGTTCGATTATGAACAGGCATAGCCCAGACTACACCTGTCGGCAAACCCAAACCCGTTAAGCCATTATTGAAAGAATGATAACCATGAACACCGCAACCCAACACCATCGTCTCGTCATCCTCGGTTCCGGCCCGGCCGGATATACTGCGGCGGTTTACAGTGCCCGCGCCAATCTCAAACCGGCCCTGATCACCGGTCTGGCCCAGGGCGGACAGATGATGACCACCACCGAAGTGGACAACTGGCCTGCCGATGTTATGGGCGTGCAGGGGCCCGAATTGATGGAGCGCTTCCAGAAGCATGCGGAACGTTTCAACACCCAGATGATCTTCGATCATGTCCATACCGCCAAGCTGCAACAAAAGCCATTCCTGTTGATCGGCGATGCCGGCAGCTATAGCTGCGATGCGCTGATCATCGCCACCGGGGCTTCGGCGCAGTATCTCGGCCTGCCTTCGGAGGAAGCTTTCATGGGCCGCGGCGTATCGGGTTGCGCGACCTGCGACGGATTTTTCTATAAGGCGCAGCCGGTGGCGGTCGTCGGCGGCGGCAACACCGCCGTGGAAGAAGCACTTTACCTGTCCAATATCGCCAGTCATGTCACGCTGGTGCACCGGCGCGATACCTTTCGCGCCGAGCGCATCATGGTCGATCACCTGATGGAAAAAGTGAACGAGGGGAAGATCACCCTGCAACTCAACAGCACACTCGACGAAGTGCTGGGCGATGCCAGCGGCGTGACGGGCATGCGCGTGAAACTGGTGCAGAGCGGCGAAACCAGGGATATCGCGGTACAGGGGGTATTCATCGCCATCGGCCACAAGCCCAATACCGATATCTTTGCCGGTCAACTGGAGATGGACAACGGCTATATCCAGACACGCGGTGGCTCGAACGGCAATATCACCGCAACCAGCATCCCGGGCGTATTCGCGGCCGGCGATGTGCAGGACCAGATCTATCGCCAGGCGGTGACCAGTGCCGGAACCGGCTGCATGGCGGCACTGGATGCGGACAAATATCTGGCATCTTTGGCTAAGCATTAACTATTCATTTCTGCACAAGCGCAGAAATGAATAGCTTAATTTTCCGTTGTGAAAAAATCTGCAAAAACCAAAGCCGGCAAGATATCCCCCGAAGATGCCGCGCTGTTCCGCGCGGCAGTCGGCACGGTGCAACCCCTGCCGGCGCAAAACCGTGTCACACCACAATCCATCCCGCGCAAACCACTGTTTGACCGGACCGAGGCGCCGCTGGTCATCCCCGATACCTTATCTGATTTCGCGGCAGAGAATGCGGCGGATGAATTTTTGAGCAACGGCCTGTCGCGCATGACCTTGCGCAAACTGCGGCGCGGCACCTGGCCTGTCCAGGACAGCCTTGACTTGCACGGCAACAACAGCGATGCAGCGCGCCTTCTGTTACAAATGTTTCTGCACGAAGCCGCCCAACGCAGCTTGCGCTGTGTGCTGGTGATACACGGAAAAGGGTTGAACAGCCGTGATGGCCAGGCGGTACTGCGCAAACTCACGCGTCACTGGCTCGCTCAACATCGGCAGGTATTGGCTTATTGCGATGCCGCTCCGCGGGATGGCGGCAACGGGGCGGTACTGGTCCTGCTAAAGACCGTTGCCTAGGTTTTCTTGCTCATCACATACATCATGTACTCGAAGAACAGTTCACACCAGCCCTGATCGTTCGCCTTGAGCGACTGGAGCAATTTTTTGACTTCAGTCACCGGCCATTTGGGGTTATATGACACCAGCATGCTCTCCGGGTATATCTCCAGCGAAACACTGAGACGATCAGCCATTTTCCGGATCCCGTCCAGCATCAGCGCGATGTCCTTGTCGGATTCGACCTCGGCGGTCAGATCCCCGTACATCTTCGGGTGCTGCTTGGTAAAGTCGATGAACTTGCCGAGTATATAAAAGAATTCACCCTTGTTGTCCTTGCTCACCGCATCACCCATCATGAACGGCATCACCGACAATTCCAGCCAGTAATATCCCAGCTTGGGATTGCGGTGTTTGCATACGCTGATGTAACCGTTGCGCTCCATGGCGCGCTGGATGATGTCATCCAGAAGCAATTTTTCAGAACCGCGGGTGGCAATGTCCTTTCCTGCCAACACATCAGCCTTGAACAGGAAGAAGTCCGGGAATTCCTCGTATAGCTTACCTGTGTGAATGTGCTCATGGAAATAGGCCTTGAACAGCTTCAATACCGCCTGCCCCTTGATTTCGGCTTTATAGGTCCTGTTGGCAGCGCCACCGCCAGCATTGCTATCCTGCATAAAATGATCTCCCAGTTGCGTTGAACCCTGCCCATCTAATTCATTTGCAATCATACCCTCACATGCTAGACTCATGCGCGAATTTAGCCGGATCGTTTTGACATGATTTGCTTTCAACCCGATAACCATTGCCAAGGATGATTGCCATGAGCAGATTTCTGCTGATTTTGTTGATGCTGGGATGCCCGAATGCCTTTGCCGGGATCAGCAAGTGGGTGGACGCACAAGGTCAGGTGCATTATTCCGATCAGCCACCGCCGCCGGAAACACAGGCAAAAACACTGCGCACATCAAGTGAGGCGGCGGATTCCGCACGCAGCGGGGTAAATGCGACGAAAACCATCGCTGAACGCGAGGCGGAAATAAAACGGGATGCGCTGGCAAAACAGGATGCCGCCGACAAAGCGGCGAAAACGCAGGCGTCTGACGATGCGTTCAGAATCAACTGCGATAACGCCCGGCAAAATCTGCGGACATTGCAATCGGGCGTGCGCATGGCGGAGATCGGTGCCAACGGTGAGCGTTACTTCATCGATGACACACAACGCCAGCAGCGCATCGCCCAAGCCCGGCAGGACATCGCCACTTACTGCAAATGACGCTATGCGACGAGCTGCTCGTCGCGCATCCGCAACGCTTCCTCGATGTCCACCGCCACCACCTTGGATACGCCCTTTTCCTGCATGGTCACGCCGACCAGTTGTTGCGCCAGTTCCATGGTGATCTTGTTGTGACTGATGAACACGAACTGGGTGTGCTGGGCCATTTTCCTGATCAGCGCGCACAGTCGTTCGGTATTGGTATCGTCCAGCGGCGCATCCACTTCGTCAAGCAGGCAGAACGGCGCGGGGTTAAGCTGGAATAACGAGAACACCAGCGCGATCGCGGTAAGCGCTTTTTCACCGCCTGACAGCAGGTGGATCGAACTGTTCTTCTTGCCCGGCGGTTGCGCCATCACCTGAACACCGCTGTCCAGTATCTCTTCGCCGGTCAGCACCAGGCGCGCCTCGCCGCCGGCAAACAATATCGGGAACATCTCGGCCAGATGCTGGTTGACCTTGTTGTAGGTATCCATCAGCAGTTCGCGCGATTCCTTGTCGATGCGGCGTATTGCATCTTCAAGTGTCGCCATCGCCTCGTTGAGGTCCGCAGCCTGCGCATCCAGATAGGCCTTGCGCTCGTTCGCAGCCTGCAGTTCCTCGAGTGCCGCAAGATTCACCGCACCCAGGGCCTCGATATCGGTGTTCAGGCGATTCAATTCGCCCTGCAACACATTCGGCTTGTTGTTGCCGGTCTCCAGCAGCGGCAGCAGCGCCTGCTCATCCACGCCCTGCAACTGTTCCGACCATTGCTCGAAATGCAGCCGCGCTTCCTGCTCCTTGAGCGTCAACTCGTTGAGCTTTTCGCGCAGCGGATTCAGTTTGTGTTCGATGGACATGCGTTCCTGCTCGAACTTTTGCAGTTCGACGGTGGCATTTTCCAGGATGTTGCGCGCCTCGCCCAGCGCCTGCTCGCAAGCCTGGCGCACCTGCAGCGCCGCCTGCAGCTGTTGCTGTGCCGAGTCATCCTCACTCACCGACAGATCGGCGCGCAATTGCGTCAGGTTTTGTTCGAACTGCGCCAGCGCATCGCTGACCTGCTGAACATTGTGCTGCAGATCGGCGATCTTTTCCGCGCAGGTCTTGGCAAAGAAACGGGCTTCCTGCAGCGCGTGCTGGGATTGCTGTGCCCGACTGCGTTGTTCGCGCAACGCGATGTCCTGCGCGCTGGCATTGCGCTGCGCCTCGTCGACCTGCGCATGGAAGGCGGCGATCTGCTCGCGCAATATCGCCGTCTGTTCGTCTATGCCGGCCTGTTGGCGTTGTTCGGTACCGAGCAAGTCGGCCACTTCCTGCATCTCGCGCCCGATCTGGGCGGCGCGTTCCACGCTGCGCTCGTGCGCCTGGTTGAGCTTGAGTATGTTCATTTGCGCGGCATGCAGACGCTGCTGTAGTTCGTTGCCGGCGGTGCGCAACGGCCCGATCTGGCTGTCGATGGATTGGTATTGTTGTTCGGCCTGGGCGACCTGCTGCCCGGAGTACTCGACGTTGCGGTTCTGCTCGACCAGTTCCGCTTCCAGCTTTTCGATCTCGCGCTGTCTTGCCAATACACCGTGCAACTGGCTGTCCGGCGCGTGATAAAGCACGCTGTGCGCACCAACCAAATGTCCCTGCGGTGTAACGAACCAGCCGCCCGCCGGCAGCTGCGCGCGCTGCGCATAGCCCTGCGCCACGTCCGCCACGGCAAACACATTGGTCAACCAGTCGCGCAACACAGGCAGTACCTGCGCGTCCTGACATTGCACATAACTCAGCAGCGTCTTGAACCCGGCTGCCTCGCTATCGCCGTGCCCGGTGCCGGATGGCGCGAACATCGCCAGTTTGGCAGGCGGCACGTCGCTCCAGGCGGCTGCGGCATCCAGCGACGGCAGGGACAGTGCATTCAACCGTTCGCGCAACACCGCTTCCAGCGCGTCTTCCCAGCCCGCATCGATACGTATCGCTTGCCACAGGCGCGGTTTGTTATCCAGTTGATGCTGTTCCAGCCAGGCATTGAGGTTCTTGTCGCTGTCGATCTGGCGCTGCAGTTGCTGCAAGGCATGCAGCCTGGCTTCGGTCTGTGCCAGCATGCGTTCCTGCTGCTGCAGTGAATCGCGCTGGTTGACACGCTGCGTATCCGCCAGCGGCAACTGTTCCTGCAGACGCGCCAGCTTTTCAACCTGCTCGGTGCGCTGCTTTTCCAGGTCTGCCGCCTGCTGTTGCGCCCGCGGCAATTCACCACTGTCGGCACGCGGCAGATTGTCGTTCTCCATCATCAGGCGCAGGCGGCGGGAATCCATTTGCTGGATGTTGCGTTGCAGATGCTCGCGCTGCGTCTCGGCCAATTGCAATTGCTGCCGCAGCTGCAACTGTTCGCGCTGCAACTCGTTGTGGCGTTCCTGCGCGATGCGCGCGGCATCTTCCGCCTGCGGCAGTTTCTGCCCTTCCAGTTGTGCGAGCTGCTCGGCCTCGCTCTCCTTGGTGCCGGCGCCATCCTGCTGGCGCTGCCAGTGTTCCAGCAATGTGCGGACGCCCTGGCGCTGGTGTTTCTGCTGTTCGATCTGCTTCTCGGTATTGGCGAGCTGTTGCGTCATGCGCTGGCGCTGCTCGGTAACATGCTTGATGTGCTGTTCCAGCCGCGCGATCTCGGCATTCGCCGTGTACAGTTCACCCTGCTTGACGTGCAGTGCATCGGAAAGCTGGTAATGCCCGCTGCGTGCGGTTTCCAGCTGGCTCTCGATGTCGCGCAGGCGCGCGGTCTCGGCTTCCAGTTCGGTGCGGGTCTTCTCGGTGGACTGCGCAAAACGACTGCGCTGCGCTTCGGCCTCCTGTTTCTTGACCAGCCAGAACAATTGTTGTGCGGTGTCGCGCTGCGTTTCCAGCGCGCGGTACTGTTTTGCCACCTCGGCCTGTGCACCCAGATGCACCAGCTGCTTGTCCAGTTCCTGCAGGATGTCACTGACGCGCAGCAGGTTGTCGCGCGTGTCGCCGATGCGCAATTCCGTTTCGCGGCGACGGTCGCGGTATTTGGAAACGCCGGCAGCTTCCTCGAGGAAGATACGCAATTCCTCGGGTTTGGCCTCGATGATGCGCGAGATCATGCCCTGCTCGATGATCGCATAGGCACGCGCGCCCAACCCGGTACCGAGGAAGATGTCGGTGACATCCTTGCGCCGCACGTGCTGGTTGTTGATGTGATAGCTGGAATCGCCGTCGCGCTGCAGTATGCGCTTGATGGAGATCTCCGCGTAGCTGGCCCACTGGCCGCTGGCCTTGGCCAGCGAGTTGTCGAAGATCAGCTCGACGCTGGCACGCGACACCGGCTTGCGCTTGCTGGAGCCGTTGAAGATAACGTCCTGCATGGTCTCGCCGCGCAGCGCCGATGCCTTGGACTCGCCCAGCACCCAGCGCAGTGCGTCGATCACGTTCGATTTGCCGCAGCCGTTCGGCCCGACCACGCCCACGATCTGCCCCGGCAACGAGATGTGCGTGGGATCGACAAAGGATTTGAATCCGGCCAGTTTTATATGGGAAAGACGCAATTGGAAAGCCACAACGTTTTATAATGGGCGCCATTCTAACCGAACCTGACTGGCATACCAATATGGCCTCTACATCCAACCAAAAATCACCCTCCAAGTCACTGGAAACCTTCCCGAATCCAAGCCCCCTGCGCGACTACCATATCCACATGGAGATCCCCGAGTTCACCTGTTTGTGCCCCAAGACCGGCCAGCCGGACTTTGCCACGCTGGTGCTGGATTACATCGCAGACCGGCAGTGCGTCGAGCTGAAAAGTCTCAAGCTGTATATCTGGTCGTTCCGCAACGAGGGGCATTTCCACGAGGATGTCACCAACCGCATCCTCGACGACCTGGTCGCTGCCACCCAGCCGCGCTTCATGCGCGTCACCGCAAAATTCTATGTGCGCGGCGGCATCTTCACCAATGTGATCACCGAGCACCGCAAGCCGGGCTGGCAACCGGCGCCGCACGTCGAATTGAGCCGCTTCGACCCGCAATCGAACACACGGGGCTGATGCTCCATAAATGTTGACGCGATAATGTATCTGGGCCTGGACTTCGGCACTTCCGGCGCGCGGGCCTGCGTGATTGGATACGACAAGGTGATCATCTGGCAACAACGTGTCTCCTATCCCGGCCCCGCCACACAAACGCCGGCCGAATGGCGTGCCGCGCTGCAGGAACTGCTCGCTGCAGTTCCGAAATACATCGCCTCCGCCTTGCAGGGCATTGCGCTGGACGGCACCTCGGGCACTGTGCTGTTGTGCGATGAGGGACTGCACCCGTGTTCCCCCGCCCTGCTCTACCACGACAACCGCGCACAGCTGCAAGCCGAACAACTCAAGGCCATCGCTCCACACGGGCATACCGTTTGCACCGCAACTTCCGGGCTAGCCAAGTTTTTCTGGTTCACCCAGCAAAGCGACATCGACCAGGCCGCCCATTTTCTGCACCAGGCCGACTGGCTCACCGCGCTGCTCAGCGGGCAACCCGGCATCAGCGATCATCACAATGCGCTCAAGACCGGCTACGACGTTGAACGACTGTGCTGGCCGGACTGGGTGATGGCGCTGCCGCACAGTCATCTGTTGCCGCAGGTACTCACGCCCGGCGAGGTGATCGGGAAAATACAGCCCGACATTGCCGCGCTTTTCGGCATCAATCCAAAATGCACCGTGCATGCCGGAACCACCGACAGCACCGCGGCTTTCATCGCTGCGGGTGTCGGCGAAACGGGTGTCGGTGTGACCACACTCGGCACCACGCTGGTGCTCAAGCAACTATCGGAGCAGCGCATCGAGGCACCCGAATACGGCGTATACAGCCATCGCTACGGTAGCCGGTGGCTGGTGGGGGGCGCATCGAATGCCGGGGCCGGCGTGCTGCGCTGCTACTTTGACGATGCGCTACTTGCCGCACTGAGCACGGGTATCGATTCGTTAAGAGATTCTCCGCTGGATTACTACCCGCTGCCCGGGACCGGGGAAAGATTTCCGGTCAACGATGCACAGCTCAAACCCAGACTGGAACCGCGCCCCGGCAACGATATTGAATTCCTGCACGGCCTGTTGCAGGGACTCGCCCGTATCGAAGCGGCGGGCTATGACAGGCTAGCCGAACTGGGCGCGCCTGCGCTCAAGCATGTTGTGACCACCGGCGGCGGGGCAAAAAATATCGCGTGGCGGATATTGCGCGAAAGAATGCTGGGCGTGCCGGTCGGCACGGCAGAGCATGGCGATGCGGCTTACGGCAGCGCGCTGCTATGTCTTGAAGAATTTCATTTTCCGCGCAGCGCAGCCTCGAACTGATCCAGCGGCACCGGCTTGCCGAACAGATACCCCTGAAAGGCATGGCAGCCGCGCATATCCAGAAACTCCTGTTGCGCCCTTGTTTCAACCCCTTCGGCAATCACATTCAGGCCCAGCGCATCGGACATCGCGATGATGGTTTGCACGATGGCGGCATCGTTGGGGTCGGTGGCGATATCGCGCACAAAGGACTGGTCGATCTTGATCTGGTCCAGCGGCAGCCGTTTGAGGTATTGCAACGATGAATAACCCGTACCGAAATCATCCATCGAGAATCCGACCCCGGCAAGTTTCAACTCGCGCATCTTGGCGATGGTGTCCTCGACGTTTTCCAGCACGGTGCTTTCGGTCAATTCCAGCTTGAGGTGTGATGGTTTTGCGCCGGTATCCAGCAGCACGCGCTGCACCTGCGCAACGAAATCAGCCTGGCGAAATTGTTTGGCACTGACATTCACTGCCAGGGTCAGGTCGCGGGTCAATGCATCGTCTTGCCATACCCTGAGTTGCGCACAGGCCGTTTGCAACACCCACATACCGATCGGCACGATCAGCCCGGTTTCCTCTGCCAACGGGATGAATTCCATCGGTGAAACCAGACCGCGTTCGGGATGGGCCCAGCGCAACAACACTTCCGCCCCCAACGGCTGGAGCAGGTTTTCCACCTGGATCTGGTAATAAAGCAGGAATTCCCGTTTTTCGAGCGCGTGGCGCAGGTCTCCTTCCAGAGCCGCTCGCGCCTCCAGCGTCGTTTGCATTTGCGGATCGAAAAATCGCACGGCGTTGCGCCCCGAAATCTTGGCCTGATACATGGCAACGTCGGCATGCATCAGCAGATCATCAGCACTTTCACGATGTTCAAAAAACAGGCTGATACCGACACTGACAGAGGACATACATTCGAATTCATTCAGCACATAGGGTTTATCCAGTACCAGACGGATCTTCTCGGCGATCGATTCGGTCTGGCTGGCGGCTTCGCCCGCATCGCCACTCAACCCTTCCAGCAACACCACGAATTCATCACCGCCCAACCGCGCCACGCTGTCCCCTTCGCGCACACAGGTCTGCAAACGGCGCGCCACCTCGACCAGCAACAGATCACCCATGGCGTGGCCCTGTGTGTCATTGATGGTTTTGAAATGATCCATATCGAGGAACAGCAGGGCACCATAACGGCGGTTGCGCGCGCTCATCACCAGCGACTGCTGCAACCGGTCCAGCAACAATCGGCGATTGGGCAGCTTGGTCAACGAATCGTAGAACGCAAGCTGGTGAATCTCCAGTTCCGATTTTTTGCGATTGCTGATATCGCGAAACACCGCGACATAGT
The DNA here is from genome assembly GCA_038329705.1 of Burkholderiales bacterium. Classification (GTDB taxonomy): domain Bacteria; phylum Pseudomonadota; class Gammaproteobacteria; order Burkholderiales; family Gallionellaceae; genus Gallionella. The sequence continues at coordinate 39,231 of JBBQNH010000007.1, forward strand.
GCGTCAGCTTATGGCCTTCATCGTAAACTGCCGTGATGGTCATCATCTTCGGATAGATGCTGTCGTCTTTGCGCCTGTCCCATACCTCGCCGGACCATTTTCCGGTGATGTGCAGATCGGACCACATGGCCCGGTAGAAATCCGCATCGTGACGGCCGGATTGGAACATGCGCGGATTTTTCCCGACCACATCGTGCGAACTGTAGCCGGTGATCTCTTCGAAGGCCTGATTGACGCGCAGGATGACCGCATCCTGTGTGGTGATCATGATGGCTTCCTGGGTATCGAACGTGACTGCGGCGATGCGCTGAGCCTCCGCGTTCTTCTTGCGTTCGGTGATGTCGCGACTCGATGCAAAGAAATAATTTTTCCCGTCGATCTCGACACCCGTGGCGCTGATCTCGACATTGATCAGCGTGCCATCCTTGCGCCGTTGTATCGTCTCGAATCGCGTGCTTTTACCGACGAAACCCTTGAGCCGTTGCAGCAGCTCCTGTTTCGACCATTGCACATCCCAGTCTGAAACATTGAGACGGATCGCTTCTTCCGGGGTGTACCCCAGCATCTCACAGAACGAGTCATTGGCCTCCAATATGTCGCCATTTATATCCATGACGCGGATACCGTCCAGCGCGGTCTTCATCAAGACCTGATAACGTCTCAGCAGCAACTCCTTTTCTCGCTGGGCGCGCCTGGTTTCCGTGACATCGCGCGCATTACCGACGACATACCGAACGCCCTGGATCGTCGAAATCCCGGCAGACACGCTACTCATGAAGCTGCTGCCGTCTTTTTTCCGGAATTGCGTCTCAAAGTTTTCACAAGACCCGGTTGACTTAATTTTGTGGACATATTTTTCACGGTCGTCCGGATTCACCCAGAGGTCGATCCCCAGCGTTGTGCTGCCGATCAACTCTTCTTTTGTGTAACCCGTGAGTTTGGTAAACGTATCATTGGCATCGGTGATATAGCCATCACTCATGCGGGCAATCAGCACCGCATTCGGGTTGGCGTTGAAGATGATTTCAAAGCGCTCTTTGGCCTCCCGGTTTGCCTGCTCTGCATTCATGCGCTCGGTAACATCATGGATGACGGAGAACAGCAGGGTATGACCCGCCGTTTCAACGGGTGAGGAATGCACCTCAACCATGCGGGTCTCACCGCTCGCCAGCCGGTGAGGGAAAATAAAATAATTGCGATTCTCTTCTTTCGCCCGGGTACGTTCGGCGGCAATCTCATTTGGTGGGAGGGTATTGATCTGCGCAATATTCATGCTCAGCAGACTTTCCAGCGGGTAGCCGTAGAACCGGCTGGCAGAAGCATTGGCATCGATGATCCTGCCCGTTTCGGGGTCGATCAGCAGCATGATGGAATTGTGACGTTCGAACACCTGCTTGAAGCGCACCTCGCTTTGTTGCATAGCCACTTCGGCCCGATTGCGCCCAGCCTGCAAGGCCGCCACCATCAGATTGATCAATACCAGTGTGGCCAGATACAACCACAACAGCAACAGGCCTTGATGGACATTTGCGCTATGGAACGGGCCCATTCCAAGGCCGGTTGCGACTGTGGCGATACCAGCCGGCAACAACACGCTCAGCGACGAGGCCATGATCCCGAAACGTATGGCCGACCAGACGATGACCGGCAGCAACAGAAAAACCAGCGGCATGGAACCACCGTTTGCATCATTATTGAGTATGAACACCGCCCAGCCCAGGGCGAGCACGACAGCCAACCAGATCGCAAATTCCGTGCGCTTTGCCCATAACTTGTCCAGTTCAGCGCGGTAAATATTGAGCAGCAGTGGCGCTACCAGTAACACACCGACCAAGTCCCCAGACCACCAGATCAACCAGGCCGCGCCGGCATCCTGTGCCCGCAACACACTGAATGACACCAGACTGGCGACTCCACCGCCCGCACTGACCAACATTCCGGCGGCGGCGGCAATGCACAACAGCATTACGTCATAGGCGCGATCAAGCGTGGTATGGAATTTCAGGCGCCGCAATATCCAGACGACAAGTAATGGGGCCAGCGTATTGCCCAGTGCGATGCAACTATCCAGCAAAGGTGATGAGTCTATGGAATAGTTGGTGAGCAGCGCGCCAAAAAATATCCCCGGCCAGCAGCGGTACCCCCAACGCAACAAAGCGACCACGGCGATACCCGTAGGCAGCCAGATCAGGGTGACGTGAGAACCCAGGTAAGGAAGTGCCAATCCCAGCCTGCCAAACATAAAATAGGCCAAAGCTACAAGTGCAAGTATCGCGGCAAATTCAAATTTGCTCTGATAGTCCGGATTTTCTTTGGATATTTGATCGGTCATAATGATTTATCAGGTTGGCAACTTACCCATTTTCCGGCATTTTGCCATCGCGGCCTGGCGGGCACCGCAATCAGTGCAAACATGGATCATCATATACTCAAATTCTTCCTTATATTTATGGATGCAGGACATCCTCGAACGTGGTCCATCCGGGATGGTATCGGCAAATTCGGCCGGATATTTAGGTCTGTCCGGCCATATCCACACAAATTATTCAACCTATATGCACGCCAAAATCTTCATTCCGGCAAGACGGCTGCAACCCAAAAGCTTATATAATCCCGCATTCATCCCACCCCGCAAAGTTCGGAGCCAACCATGTCGCCAAGTACTGTACCGCACAACCTGTTCAATACCCGCAAGACCTTCAATCTTGCCGGCGGCAAATCCGGCACGCTGTATTCGTTGCCCGCGCTGGAAGCCGCCGGACTCGGCAAGATATCGCGCCTGCCGGTCTCGATCCGCATCGTGCTGGAGGCGGTGCTGCGCAACTGCGACGGCAAGAAGGTGACTGAGCAGCATGTGCGCCAGCTGGCCGGCTGGAAACCGAATGCACCGCGCAGCGCGGAAATACCGTTCGTGGTGGCGCGCATTTTGCTGCAGGATTTTACCGGCGTGCCGCTGCTCGCCGACCTCGCCGCGATGCGTAGCGTTGCCGACAGAATGGGCAAGAACCCGAAACTCATCGAGCCGCTGGTACCGGTCGATCTGGTGGTTGACCACTCGGTGCAGATCGACCATTACGGCAACAAGAGCGCGCTCGACCTGAACATGAAGATGGAATTCCAGCGCAACGAAGAGCGTTACCAGTTCATGAAATGGGGCATGCAGGCGTTTGACACCTTCAAGGTCGTACCACCGGGCATCGGCATCGTGCACCAGGTGAACCTCGAGTATCTGGCACGCGGCGTGCACAGATCGAAGGACGGCGTGTATTACCCGGATACACTGGTCGGCACCGACAGCCACACCACCATGATCAACGGCATCGGCGTGGTCGGCTGGGGCGTGGGCGGCATCGAGGCCGAGGCCGGCATGCTCGGCCAGCCGGTGTTCTTCCTGACACCCGATGTGGTCGGCGTGAACCTGAAAGGCAAGCTCCATCCCGCCTGCACCGCCACCGATCTGGTGCTCACCGTCACCGAGATGTTGCGCAAGGCCAAGGTGGTCGGCAAGTTCGTCGAGTTCTTCGGCACGTGCACCGCTTCGCTCAGCGTCACCGACCGCGCCACCCTCGCCAACATGGCGCCCGAATACGGCGCGACCATGGGCTTCTTCCCGGTGGACGACAAGACACTGGATTACTTTGAGGGCACCGGACGAACAGAAGACGAGATCGAAGCCTTCGCTGCCTACTTCAAGGCGCAGGGCCTGTTCGGCATCCCCAAAGCAGGCGACATCGACTACAGCCAGACGCTGGAACTCGACCTGTCCAGCGTGATGCCCTCGCTCGCCGGACCGAAACGTCCGCAGGACCGCATCGATCTGGACCGGGTCAAAGCTACATTCACTTCCCTGTTCGCGAAACCCGTGGCGGAAAACGGTTTCGCCAAAAAACCCGTCGAACTCGGCAAGCGCTTCGAGACAACCGATGGTATCGACATCGGCTCCGGTGACGTGTTGATCGCCGCGATCACCTCCTGCACCAACACTTCCAACCCCGGCGTGTTGCTCGCCGCCGGCCTGCTCGCCAAGAAGGCGGTCGAATTGGGGCTTTCCGTGAAACCGCACATCAAGACTTCGCTCGCGCCTGGCTCGCGCGTGGTGACCGAATACCTGACCAAGGCCGGCCTGTTGCCCTACCTGGAGAAGCTCGGCTTCTATCTCGCCGGTTACGGCTGCACCACCTGCATCGGCAACTCCGGCCCGCTCTCGCCGACGATCGAAGAGAGCATCGTCAAGAACGACCTGGTGTGCGCGGCCGTGCTGTCGGGCAACCGCAACTTCGAGGCGCGCATCCATGCCAACATCCGCGGCAACTTTCTCGCCAGCCCCCCGCTGGTGGTCGCCTACGCGATCGCCGGCACGATGCTGAAAGATTTTCGTACCGAGCCGCTCGGCAAGGGCAAGAACGGCCGGGACATCTATATCGGTGACATCTGGCCCGCACACGACGAGGTGCAGGCACTGATGAAACTTGCGATGAACCCGGATACCTTCCGTCGCCTGTATTCCGGATTGGCCGACGCTACCCCGTTGTGGAAGAAGATCGCCGCACCATCCGGCCAGGTGTACACCTGGCCCGAGTCTACCTACATTGCCGAGCCGCCGTTCTTCGAGGCTTTCACCATGCAACCCGGCAAGGTCGCGGCGGTCTCCGGCGCGCGCATCCTCGCCATATTCGGCGACTCTGTCACCACCGACCACATCTCGCCCGCCGGAGCCATCAAGCCCAGCTCGCCTGCCGGAAAATACCTGCAGGATCACAACGTGGCGGTATCCGATTTCAACAGCTACGGCTCGCGGCGCGGCAACCACGAGGTGATGATGCGCGGCACCTTCGCCAACGTGCGCATCAAGAACATGATGCTGCCACCCGACGCTGACGGCAAGCGCATCGAAGGCGGCTACACGATGTACCGGGGCAAACAGATGTCGATCTACGAGGCCGCGATGAATTACATCGCGGCGGGCATTCCGACCGTGATCTTCGCCGGAGAGGAATACGGCACCGGCTCATCGCGCGACTGGGCGGCCAAAGGTACGCAACTGCTCGGCGTGAAAGCGGTGATCGCGAAATCCTACGAACGCATCCACCGCAGCAACCTGGTCGGCATGGGTGTGCTGCCGCTGCAATTCAAGGGCGACACCAACGTTGCATCACTGAAGTTGAGCGGCGATGAGACCTTTGATATCAGCGGTGTCGATGACAACCTGAAACCGCAGCAGGATGTGACGCTGACCATCACCCGCAAAGACGGCAGCAAACAAAACGTGACCCTGCTGCTGCGCATCGATACGCCGATCGAGGTGGACTACTACCGGCACGGCGGCATACTGCCGTATGTATTGCGCGAACTGGTATCGGAATAGGAATAGACTGCATCGTTCCATAGCAATGACCGGGGCCACCCGTGCATTGCTATCCAGACACCGTCATTTTCTGATGCTTATTCGGCTGCCTTGCCAACCTTGAATGCCGGTGCAACATAGCCTTTTGTACCCAACACACTCGGCACAGCTGCAGCATTACCGTCACGCAGTGCATAGTAATGCGGCGACATGATCTCCACCCCGGCCGCATCGAATTTATCCAGGATATTCTTGTGCAATTCCGAGTAGATGAATGCCATGTACTTGGGTTCCTTGGTATAGGCATTGATCTGGTAACTGATGTAAAAATCATCCAGTGAAGTCTGAAGCACGAACGGCTCCGGCTTCTCCAGTACGTTCTTGGTCTCTTTTGCCGCCTCGACCAGCAATTCCTTCACCTGTTTCCAGGGCACGTCATAACCGATCGTGACAGTGGTATGCAGGATCACGCCTGCACCTTCATCCGCAGAGGTGCTGAAGTTGATGATCTGAGCGCTCATCACCAGGGAATTGGGTATGGTCACAATCTCGCTTTTGATGGTCTCCACCCGGGTGACCAGCAGCGTCTTGTCGACCACATCACCGGTTGTCTCGCCCACCTTGATCCTGTCGCCCAGCCGGAACGCGCGCGTATAGGTCAGGATGACGCCCGCCACGATGTTGGAAATAGCTGATGAGGAAGCAAATGAAATGATCGCGCCCAATACCAAACCGACGCCCTGAAAGGCCTGTGAACTGGAACCGGGAATATAGGGATAGGCGCTGATCAGCGCCGTCACGATGATCAGGAAGCGAACGATCTGGTAAGTGGGCCGCGCCCAGTCATCATAGAACCATTCGAATACCAGCTCACCCTGCTCGACCAGCTTGAACACATAAGAGATCACTTTCAATACATACTTTGCGATCACCACGATCACGAAAATGTAGAAGAAATTCGGGATGTACTTGATGATGGTGTGGAAGAACGTCGCAAACGGCGTGATGAGGTAATCCAGCAGTTTATCGCCCAGTTCCCGTGTCTCGGGAAAGAAACTGAGAATCAACGGCAAGAAGAAATACAGGAACAGCAGGATGACAAAGATGCGCAGCGATTTGAGTGCCATCAGCACGATGCGTTCGAGGCGCATCGCGGATAGCACCTCTATGCCCTTCAGGTGTATCCCGCCTTTCCAGTAATCGTGCAGCGTCGAAACCCTGTTGACCAACCACATGAACGCCCAATTGTTCAAACGTAGCGCCAACCAAAGGGCAACCATTGAGAGTACCGAGAACCCCGCCCCCCAGCCATAGGTTTGCCAGTTGTGCTTGGTGCGATAAGTGATCAGCACGGTCTTGATCTGCGCCAGTATCTCCTGTGCAAGGGCCTCAGGTAACTTGCCCGATGGCTCGGCATCCAGATTGGTGATAACCATCAGGATGCTTTCGTCAGTGCCGATCCCATAGCCTTCAGGCAGCTTGATCAACTTGAGCCGGGTCGCATCGACTTTGCCGTCGGCAAAAGCCTGGATATTTTGCTGGATGAGCCGGGCGCGTTGTTCTGGGGTCAACTCCCCGGTCAGACTCGCCGAAACATCCAGTATCTTGTTTCCGGCGAACAGCACGGGAAATCCATGCTGCGACTGAACAGCCTGCGAGGCGGGCTGAACTGCAACGGCTTCCGGTGCAGCAGGCTGGGTCGTTGGGCGTTTTTTGGCAGCTTGGCGCTTTTTGGTGGCCGGTTTTTCCTGAACTGCCGGGGTTTCTTGAACTGCCGGAGTCTCCTGAACTACCGGGGGCTGCTGGGTTGCCGGACTGGCCTGGATAACCGAACTCTCCGGCATTAGCTGGTCTTGTTGCGCGGCAATGGTTACACCTGCTGACAGCACCGACAGGAACAGGCACATCGCCGCAATGATCTTGATAAACATCCTGATATTCTCCGAATTATTTTTTGTCGTGTTCCAGCAATCGCTCGCCGCACCGGCGGCAATACCTTGCATCCTGCGCATGGCCTTCCAGCATGCAACGCGGGCAGGCGATCACGATATTCTGTTTCGCCTTGCTGCGTGCCAGTTCAACTGTCACGATGCCGGTCGGGACGGCGATGATCGCGTAGCCCAGTATCATCACCATGGAAGCGATCGCCTGACCCATAGGCGTTCTGGGCGCGATGTCGCCGTATCCCACCGTGGTCAGCGTGACGATCGCCCAGTAGATGGATTTCGGGATGCTGGTGTAGCCGTTTTCGGGGCCTTCCACGGCGAACATCAGCGTACCGAGTATCATCACCAGCAGCAGGATCGCCAGCAGGAACACCAGCAGTTTTCGCCTGCTGGCCGCCAATGCCTGCGCCAGGACAGCACTCTCATCAAGGTAATTGGCGAGTTTGAGTACCCGGAAAATTCGTAACAGGCGCAACAGGCGCAGCGCCAGCGCATAACTTGCGCCGCCAATGAACAGGCCGATATAGCTGGGCAGTGTCGAGAACAGATCGACCATGCCCATGAAGCTGAACATATAGCCGGTGGGCTTGCTCACCGAAACCAGTCTGGCAATGTACTCAAGGGTAAAGACGATGGTGAACAGCCATTCCATGAAGAACAGCGTGCCACTCCATTGCGCATGGATGGATGCAACACTGTCCAGCATCACGGCCAGCACGCTGAGGATGATCGAGACGACCAGTGCAATATCGAATGCCTTGCCCGGCGGGGTGTCAGCCTCGAAAATGATGCGATACAGCGTGTTTCGCCATGCCGCTCGCGGTTTCGATTCGTCAGTCATTCTGCATTACCTGTCCAGGCCGGCACGTTCCCAAGCCGGCAAATTCATGGACACACAAATCCGGAAAGCGTTTAGTGTTCCGCATTTTTTTCCACCAGAAAACGCTCCCTGTTGCTGCTGATGATGGCCAGCAGCGCTGCCGCATAGGTGAATGTGGACAGCATGATGACGCCGATCACTACCGCTTTGAACATCTCAAGGTGTTCATATGTCGCGGGAATCATGGTCAGCATCACGATCGACAATCCACCCTTGATACCGGCGAAGGTCAGCACTCCCCACCAGCGGAAGTTGATGTCGGCCATTTTTTCGGTACGATTGGACAGCCAGGCAAACAGTCCCATCATGACAGCACGGATCAGCGTGGTGGCCAGGAACATCGCCAGGATCTCGACCCGGTATTGCCACAACAGCTTCATGTCTATCATTTCCGCCATTGCGATAAACAGGATGGTATTGGCAACCATGGCCAGCAACTGGACATCTTCCTTGCTGCGCAGATGACGCTCGCGTTCTGCTATGGTGGCCTTGATCCTGTACAGCAGCGTTCCTATCAGGCCTGGCGTAGCGTTGCGGGTATGGGCAGCAAGCTCGGTTTCATCGCGATGGATCAGGTCTGTTTCTTCAGCAACCGCCCGGGACATCACATGATGCACCGTGATGGTGGCGAAAATGCAGGCCAGGATGCCGGACAGATGCATGTGGGTATGGGCACCCAGCAGATTGAGCAGCATATAAAAATGTTCCGACAGCCAGAAGGAACCGTAACCGGTGATGATCAATACCATCATCTCGGCGATGCGGTTCTCGGTGGTCTTCATCACCGTGAGTCCGATAAAGCCGACCAGCACACCCACCGCGAGCGAACCGAAGATCACCGCAACACTGATCTCGGTCACATAGGTCGTGGTGATCGCTCCGCCATTCAGCGCGTACAGCCCGATAAACACGAAGATGATCAGCGCGGTGGCGTCATTGAACAGACTCTCCCCTTCGGCAAGTATCTTCAGACTATGCGGCAGTTCAAATTTGGAGAAGATACTCACCACCGAGACCGGATCGGTCGCCAGCACCATGGCGAACAACACAATGATGGCGGCATTCGAAAGCGCGTAGTCCGCAAAGATCCAGTCCGAGATCAACAGCGCCATCCCTACAGAAAGCGCCACCGCAACGACTGTGAGGTACAGCAGACTCAACCCGTGTTGTTTCAGATCCGCCAACTTGATCTCAAGTGAATCGGAGATCAGCAATATCGGCAGCAGCAATATCACCAGGCTGGCGAAGTGGTCCGCATCCCCGGTCAGAACGGGCACTTTCTGAAAAAGATAATGGGCAACAAAGGAAAGCGCGATCAAACCAAGCGGCGAAGGGAATCTGAATTTATCCTCGAGTTGCAGCGCCAAATATAAAATCGCGGCGATCATCAGCAGTGTTGCAATCATTCGGCGCGTCCTTGAATCCGTTGGGTTAGTTATGGAAGCACTGAACAAGTCGTCACACCGGCGAAGGCCGGTGTCCAGATCATTGAAAATTCCGGATTCCGGCTTCCGCCGGAATGACAAAATAGGACTTATTCAGTGTTTCCTTAGCGTCTAATTATCGCAGATTTGACAGATTTCCAGCCGGTAACCACAAAGCGCGGGGAATTCTCCCATCGTCTGCCCGCTTTCATTGACGGCTTGTGTAAAATGGCTGGAAACCGTCACCCTGGAGTTTCGCATGAATGTTGTACTGGATATCTATGACAAACTGAAAGAGTTTGCGCTGGCTCCCTGGTTTGCGATCGCCGACACGCAAATCAATCTGGCCAGGCTGATCGGCCTGGTCATCATTCTGCTGCTTGTCTGGCGTATCGCTATCGCCATTGAAAATACGATCACCAGAATCGGCAGCGAAAAATCCAAGGAGTCAGTGCCCGGCTGGTATGCATTGAGCCGCATCAGCCGCTATGCCGTATGGATCATCGGCGTGGTCATCGGCCTGGGCTTCGTCGGCTTTGACATGGCAAGCTTTGCCGTCATCGGCGGGGCGATCGGCGTGGGCGTCGGCTTCGGCCTGCAGAACATCATCAGCAATTTCGTATCCGGCATCATCATCCTGATCGAAAAAATCATCAAAGTGGATGATTTCGTCGACCTGCAATCCGGCGTCATGGGCAAGGTCAGCGAAATCAATTTGCGCTATACGCGCATTACCACTTCAGACCTGATCGACATCATCGTGCCCAATTCGGAATTCATCACCGGCCGGGTGGTCAACTGGACACTGGGAGAACGGGCGCGCAGGTTGCACATCCCGTTTGGCGTTGCCTATGGATCCGACAAGAATCTGGTCAGGGAAGCCGGGATCGCAGCCGCGCTAAGCATTTCCACCACCATCAATAGCACCGGACGCGAGCCCGATGTCTGGCTGGTGAAATTCGGCGACAGCAGCCTGGATTTCGAACTGGTCGTATGGGTGGGGAAGGGTTCGATCTCCTCACCCGGAAGAACCCAGGCCCAATATCTGTGGGCGATCGAGGATGAGTTGAAAAAGCGCAACCTCGAGATTCCATTCCCGCAACGGGATCTGCACATCCGCTCGGGAACGCTGGCGGTTTCTGTCAAGCAATCCCCTTGATCCCTGCAATGCACCGGAAAATCCGGTTGAATTTCAGCAGAAAAATCCGGCATCACCGGCATATTGATGCTGCTATCGATCAGGAAGTTGCTGGTCGGGTGGCCGCAACGGAGCGGGGACATCGGAAAGCTCCAACGTTGTCGAACCGATCTGCACCTTGCCCTGCGTTGCTTCGATCGCCCCGAGGATGCTGGTGAACAGCCGGTCCCTGGTGCTTCTCCTGACCCGGTAGTCCACCACATAGCGCAGGGTGAACTCGATATAGTTGGAGTCAAAACTCATCGTGACCATGGGATCCAGGTTCGCATCTTCAACGCGGTAACGGCGCACGAATTTGAGCCAGGCATTTTTTGATTCCTGGCTGATCCGGGTCACTTCGGACCTCGCGCAAGTTTCGATGAGGGTACGCGCCAAACGGTAGTCGGAGACCGTTCTGACCGGAATCACGATCTCGTCCCACAGGAACGGGAAATCGGCGGTGTAATTGATGACGTTATCCTTGAATACCAGGCTGTTGGAAATGCGCACCAAACGGCCGTTGTACAGATCGGCTTTGACCCATTCGCCGCATTCCATCACCGTGGTCATCATCGGGTTGATGTCGATCACATCCCCCATGACACTACCCACCCGTATCCGTTCACCGGGCTTATACAATCCCGCAAAGGATATGATGGTCCAGCCGATGATGCTTTGTATCAGTTCGCGCAACGCAAACCCGATACCCACGCTGAGCGCACCGATGATCACGGTGAGATTGCTCATCTGCTTGCTGAAAATCGCCAGCACGACGACCAGTGCGACCAGGTAGCCGGCAAAGCTGAAGGCTTTGCGCGTCGTATAACGAAGGTCCTTGTCCTCGATCTTCTTCGACGCGGCCACTTTGGCAAAATGCACCGCCAATATGATAAGCAGGATCGCCAGAGCTGCTTTCACGCCCTGCATCAACAGGGGATAGGAAACAAGGGTATCAAGTGCGTCATTCATCGTTTCACCTTACCTGACTTTCAACCGATCCCATCACTCTTTCATGCAATATCCTCATCAGGGACTTGCTTCACTATGCGGCTGGTACTGCAAAATCGCATCAATTGCGGCTACTCGTCCTGCACATCCTGTCCCGGAAATAGTTCTTTGATGAAGCCGAAACTGGTGAAGTCGCGGATGCGCATCGGATAAAGGATGCCGTCGAGATGATCGCATTCGTGCTGTACCACGCGCGCATGGAACCCGCTCACGGTACGATCGATCAGTGCACCGAATTCATCATGACCCTGATAACGAATCTGTGCATGGCGGGGCACCTTGCCGCGCAGTCCCGGTACACTCAGGCACCCTTCCCAGTCCTCTTCCATCTCCGCACCTAACGGGGTAATGAGCGGATTGATCAGCACCGTTTCCGGCACACTGTCCGCATCGGGATAACGCGAGGATTTTTTTTCCTCCGCAGACAAGAGCGGTTGCACACCGAAGATCACCACGCGCAAACCGACACCGATCTGCGGGGCCGCCAGACCCGCCCCGTTCATGGCGTACATGGTGTCGCGCATATCGACCAACAACCCATGCAGCTGCGGCGTGTCGAATTGCAAGACCGGTTCGGCAAGCTGCAACAGGCGTGCATCGCCCATGCGCAACACGGTTCTAGTCGCCATTACTCACCACGCATTCAAGGATAGCGCGCACTCTCACCATAGTCTCGTTGGCGGTCGCATTGACGTTCTCGATGTTGATGCCGACCGCACTGTCTCCGCGCCCTGCCGCATAGTTCGCCACCACGGCGATGGTCGCATAGTCGAGTGCCAGTTCCCTGGCCAGCGCGGTTTCCGGCATGCCGGTCATACCCACCATGTCTGCACCGTCGCGTTCATACCGGTTGATCTCGGCAATGCTGTCCAGGCGCGGACCCTGTGTTGCCGCATACACGCCCCCGTTCATGCACGGTTGTTGCGCAGTTTGCGCGCTGCGTAAAATATGACTGCGCAAACTGGTGCTGTACGGAAGGGTGAAATCGGTATTGATGAACGGTTTGTCGCGCACTTCAAAAAAAGTCGAATCACGTCCATGAGTGTAATCCATGATCTGATCCGGCACGACGATCACACCGGGTTTTAAATCAGCACGGATACCCCCCACAGTCGCCACCGAAACGATCCTGTCGGCGCCGTGTTCGCGCAATGCCCAGAGATTGGCGCGGTAGTTGACCAGGTGCGGCGGGATGGTGTGACCATAACCGTGGCGGGCCAGAAAGATCACTTCATGCTGGTTCAGCTTGCCGAACAGAAAAGCGCCGGAAGGCTCGCCGTAGGGTGTGCGCATCACCTGCTGGTGGGTGATCTCAAGATTCGCCAATTGGGTCAGGCCTCGACCACCTATGATTGCCAACATTAGAAAACCTCCCAAGATTTACTGCGCGGTTCGATACACCCGCAAGGAGTAGGCCGGCGGGTTCCCGGCGGCCCTGCCGCCACCCATCCGCTCGCTGCGTTGCATGGTGCTCGCTCGTCGCTTACCGTCCTGGTATGTCTCTGTCGCTGCGCGCCTTGCGCCTTGCTCTCGAATCGCTCGCTACAATTTTGAAAGATTTTCATTTCTACTCCTTCACTGCGTAAATTGCGGGCAGATTGCGCCACGCGCCCTGTATATCCATGCCGTAACCGAACACGAAGCGGTTCGGCAATTCGATCCCGACAAAATCGGCGCGGATCGGTTTTTCGCGGCCGTTCTGCTTGTCGGCGAACACCGCGCTGTAGCATTTGACCGCACCCAGCGCCATTACCCGCTCGTGCAGCGTTGCGAGCGTGCGGCCCTCGTCCAGGATATCGTCGAGCAGCAACACCACCCGGCCGCGCACATTCTCGCGCGGTTCGACTTTCCATTGCATCTCACCGCCTTTACGCGCATCGCCGTACCGCGACACATGCACGTAATCGAAATCCAGCGGAAAATCGAGCAGCGGCAACAACTGTCCGCTGAACACCACCGCCCCGCCCATCACCGACAATACCAGTGGATGTTGGTCTGCAAGCCTGGCATTGATCTGGCTGGCGACCTTATGCAGGGCGCCCTGAACCTGTTCGGTGGAATGCAGCAATTCGGCGTCTTGCAGTATCTGGCGCGCTTGCGATATCGAAATGGTCATGACTGGCCGGCAACTTGATTCAGGTCTTGTGATACTTACTTCATGCTTTTCAAATACGCCGCAAACGGCTCGGCCACCTCGGGATGTTTGAGTCCGAGCGCCACCATCGCTTTGAGATAACCCAGCTTGGAACCGCAATCGTAGCGCGTGCCATTGAAGCGATAGGCAAGCATTTTTTCTTCCTTCATCAACGCCGCGATGCCATCGGTCAACTGGATCTCCCCGCCCGCGCCGGCCTGCACTTTCTCGAGATGATCAAAGATGCGCGGGGTGAGGATATAACGACCCACCACACCGAGCGTGGTCGGCGCCTTGTCCGGCTCGGGTTTTTCCACGATGCCGTTCACCTCATCGATATTGCTGGTCAGCGGCACGCTGCTGACGATGCCGTATTGTCGTGTCTGTTCGCGCGGCACATCCTGCACGCCCAGGATCGAGCACTGGTACTGCTTGAACACATCCACCATCTGCTTGGTGATGGGTGGTTCGCCATCGATCAGGTCGTCCGCCAGCAGCACCGCAAACGGCTCGTCCTGCACTACCGGCCTGGCGCACAGCACCGCGTGTCCCAGACCCAGCGGTTCGACCTGGCGGATGTAGATGCAATTGATATTCGAGGGCGTAACTTCGCGAACGATGCGCAGCAGCTCATCCTTGCCGCGCATCTCCAGCTCCGCTTCAAGTTCGTAGGCCTTGTCGAAATGATCCTCGATCGCGCGCTTGTTGCGCCCGGTGATGAACACCATGTCGGTAATGCCTGCAGCAACCGCTTCTTCCACCGCGTACTGGATCAGCGGTTTGTCCACGATGGGCATCATCTCTTTCGGGCTGACCTTGGTGGCAGGCAGGAAGCGGCTGCCCATGCCGGCAACCGGAAACACTGCTTTGGTGATTTTTTTCATTTTTAATTCTCCCTGTCTTAATTTGTTTGTCGGGTTACGCTACGCTAACCCGACCTACAGAATCCCTAACAATTCCAAAAACTGCTTTTCATCCAGCACCGCCACGCCCAATTCGCGCGCCTTGTCCAGCTTGCTGCCCGCTTCGCTGCCGGCCACCACGTAATCGGTTTTTTTCGACACGCTGCCGGCCACCCTGGCGCCCAGCGCCTCCAGTTTTTCCTTCGCTTCATCGCGGCTCAGGGAAGGCAGTGTACCAGTCAGCACAAAGGTCTTGCCAGCCAATGGCAGTTGTCCTGGCGGCTCGCCTTCCGTTTCCCCGGGCATAACCCCGCCGCGTTTCAAATCTTCTATCACATCGACGTTATGCTGTTCGGCAAAGAAAGCGACGATGCTTTGCGCCACCACCGGCCCGACATCCGGCACCTGTTGCAATTGGGCTTCGTCTGCAGCCATCAGATTTTCCAGTTTGCCGAAATGCCGCGCCAGCTCTTTCGCCGTCACCTCGCCCACATTGCGGATGCCCAGTGCATAGACGAATCGCGCCAGTACGGGTTGTTTGCTGCCCTCGATGGCTGCCAAAATATTTTGCGCCGACTTCTCGCCCATGCGTTCCAGTTCGGCCAACGTCTGCAGATTCAGTTTGTGCGTGTCAAACAGGTCGGCCGGTGTGCCGACGATACCCACGTCCACCAGTTGCTCGACCAGCTTGTCGCCCAGACCCTCGATATCCATCGCGCGGCGTCCGGCGAAATGCAGCAGTGCCTGCTTGCGCTGCGCCGGACAGAACAGGCCGCCGCTGCAGCGCCAGTTGGCCTCCCCCTCCTCGCGCACGATGCGACTGCCGCACACCGGGCATTTTCCTTGCAGCAAGTTGAACAGATCGAACGGCTCGCCTGCATTCTCCGGTCGCCGCTCCAGCACCACGCCCACCACTTCCGGGATCACGTCGCCCGCGCGGCGCACGATCACGGTGTCGCCGATGCGCACGTCCTTGCGCCGTGTCTCGTCCTCATTGTGCAGCGTGGCATTTGAAACAGTGGTGCCGCCGACGAACACCGGTTCCAGTTTCGCCACCGGCGTCAGCTTGCCGGTGCGCCCGACCTGGATATCGATGTCGCGCACCACGGTGATCTGTTCTTCCGCTGGAAACTTGTGCGCGACCGCCCAGCGCGGTTCGCGCGAAACGAAACCGAGCTGCGCCTGCAAGGCGAGGCTGTTGACTTTGTACACAACGCCATCGATATCGAACGACAGACTGTCACGCTTGGTGGCGATATCGCGGTGGAATTCGACCAGCCCCTGCGCACCCTGCACCACCTTGCGCTCATCATTGACCGGCACGCCCATTCCATGCAGCGCATCCAGCATCGCGCCGTGCGTCGCCGGCAGCGTCCAGCCCCGCACTTCGCCGAGACCGTAGGCGTAGAAAGAAAGCAATCTTTTTGCCGCAAGCGCCGGGTCGAGCTGACGGATGCCGCCCGCCGCACCATTGCGCGGATTCACCAACGTGGACAAACCCAGCGCGCGCTGCTTTTCGTTATAACGCTCGAAATCGCGCCGGGACATATATATTTCGCCGCGCACTTCCAGCACGGGTGCAGCGCTACCGGCCAGCCGCAGCGGAATCTGGCGGATGGTGCGGATATTCTGCGTCACATCTTCCCCGGTTTCGCCGTCACCGCGCGTCGCGGCCTGCACCAGCAAGCCGTCCTCATAGCGCAGATTGATCGCGAGCCCGTCGAATTTCAGTTCGCAGGCATATTCGACCGGCGCATCGTTTTCATTCAGCTTCAGTTCCTTGCGCACCCGCGTATCGAACCCGATCGCTCCCGAGTCTTCGATATCGGTCTCGGTACGGATCGACAGCATCGGCACCGCATGGCGCACCGGCGAAAATGCATCCAGTACCTTTCCGCCGACCCGCTGGGTTGGAGAGCCGGGCGTGGCGAATTCCGGATGTTGCGCTTCCAGGGTTTGCAGTTCGCGGAACAGCTTGTCGTATTCCGCATCAGGGATCAGCGGCTGATCCAGTAGGTAATACTGGTTGTTGTGTTTCTCGATCTCGGCGCGCAACTGCGCGATGCGTTGCGTGACAGACGTACTCATTTACAAGACCTCTGCACAACGTAGCGAGCGCAGGTCAGACAAGGAAAAAAGTGGTGAAAAACCGGAATGTATGGATCTATACATGAGGATTTTGAGGTGCTTTTTGACGAAGTATCACCAAGCGCGGTAGTTGAGCAGAGGTCTTCAGGAAAACAGTCTGCGCGCCTGGGTACTGCCCGGGATGATGCCCTTGGCGCACATCTTCAGCTCGACCTCGTTGATCCGCGCCCGGATCAGCGCCAACCCGTTTTCGTTGAGTGCCACGCGATTATCGTCCACCACGTTGACCTGCAGTTCCCGTGCCAGATCATGCGCTACCTGCATCATCAGGTCGAACTGCCGGACGGGGTGTTCCACGCGCGGGACATCCAGTAACAAAGTGATGCCGGTGGTGCTGGACATTTCCAGCGTGTGGTGCTGGAACGGTTTGCTATCCTGGTTGATCAGGCTGAACAGGGTATGTCCCTGCGCATCCGGCAAATGAAACGCACCGTCTGCTTCCAGCTTCATGCCCGGCAGCATGGCTGCCTGGGCGATCCTGGCACCACGCAGCATGCGGCTGCCCGGTGCCATCAGATTGACCCCGACCACCTGGTCCACCTCGGTGCAGAACGCGTCCATTGCAAGCGCATGGTGATACGTTTCGCGGATATCCGGAACCGTGGTGTCCGCCTTGATGTTTCTGGCAACACCCAGCACCAGATCCTGAAAATCAGCCAGCTTGGTTTCGCTGATCGCGCCACTCCGGTCCACCAATTGCAGTGCGATGCGAAAGCGGGCATAGAGCACCTGGCTTTCGGCGATGGCACGTTCCCACTTGTCTGTGCCGAGTGTCAGACCGCACACCTGTACCGGCTTGCGAAAATCGAACTTGCGCTGCCACAAACCATCCAGCACGGCTGCAGGACCGGGTTCGGACAGATGCAACTCAATGATGAAATCGCTGCGCGCATTCAGCAGAGTGCAGGAATCATCCAGCAGGTTGGTGGCGGCTGATGCAGGCACGGATATTTCTCCGGATCCACCATCAATGTCGGAAACTGCATCTATCGAACCTTCAGCCAGCTCCGCCAGGGGTGAGTGCTGAACCCGCTCTGCCGGTATGTCGTCATTCGACCGATACAGTGCATCCGCGTGGCTCGCCATGA
>JBBQNH010000008.1:0-56039 GCA_038329705.1 Burkholderiales bacterium
TCTCTGTGTACTCTGTGGCAAAAGATGCCTTTTACTGAACTACAAAAAGAACTGAACGAACGCGCCTCGCTGGGATTGCTGCGCCAGCGGCGCATGCTGCAAAGCCCGCAGTCACCGCATATCACGGTGGATGGAAAATCCTATCTGTCGTTCTGCAGCAACGATTACCTCGGTCTGGCCAATCATCCCCAGTTGATCGCTGCGCTACAGCAGGGTGCGCAGCAACATGGCGTGGGTGCGGGTGCCGCGCACTTGGTCAGCGGTCATGGCGCGACGCATCACCAATTGGAACATGAACTCGCGGTCTTTGTCGGCAAGCCCGCCGCACTGTTGTTCTCCACCGGGTATATGGCGAACCTTGGCGTCGTGCAGGCGCTGGTCGGCAAAGGCGATACGGTGTTTGCCGACAGATACAACCATGCTTCGCTGAACGATGCGATGCAGTTGTCGCGTGCCAAGGTCAAACGCTACCGCCACAATGATATGGCTCAGTTGGAGCAATTGCTGGAACAAACAAAGAGTGGGCGCAAACTTGTCATCACCGATGCGGTGTTCAGCATGGACGGTGATATCGCGCCCTTGCCGGCGCTGCTGGCATTGTGTGAACAACATGATGCATGGTTGCTGATCGATGACGCGCACGGTTTCGGTGTGCTCGGTGAACAGGGGCGCGGCTCGCTGGCGCATTTTGGCATCGCCTCGCAGCGCATCATCTGCATGGCGACACTGGGCAAGGCGGCGGGCGTGTTCGGGGCGTTCGTCGCGGCCGAGCAGGTGGTGATCGACACGCTGGTCAACCACGCGCGCAGCTACGTCTACACCACTGCCACACCGCCGGCACTGGCCAGCGCACTGCTGGAGAGCCTGCAGCAGATCGCCAAGGGTGACGAATTGCGCGGCCACCTGCAACGTCTGATCGCGCAGTTGCGTAAAGGGTTGCGCGATCTGCCCTGGACACTGATGCCATCCACGACGGCAATACAACCGATATTGGTTGGCGGCAATCGGGCGGCGCTTAAGTTGAGCGAAGGCTTGCGTGAACGCGGCATCTGGGTCGCGGCGATACGTCCACCCACCGTACCGCAGGGCACGGCACGCCTGCGTATCACACTGTCAGCCGCGCATCGTGCAGCGGATGTGACGCGCTTGATCGACACCCTGCATGAGCTTGCACAGGGATAATAAATTCGCGCAGCGTTCGTTCGCACCCTCTGTTGTGCGCGGGAAAGAGTGAATGGCGACCTTACACGTTGAGGTAACGGGGCAAGGCGCTCCGCTGGTCATGCTGCATGGCTGGGGCATGCACGGCGGCATGTGGGGCGACGCAGTTGCGCAACTGGCACAACATTCTCAAATACACAACGTTGATCTGCCCGGGCATGGCGCAAGTGGGCGGCTGGATTCGTTCACATTGGATAGTGTGGTCGGGCATCTTGCCGGGCAGTTCGATCAGCCCGTCACTGTATGCGGCTGGTCGCTGGGCGGGCAGATCGCGATACATTGGGCGATGCACAAGCCGGAACAGATAAAGCGTCTGGTGCTGGTGGCAAGTACACCGTGTTTCGCCGAACGTGACGACTGGCGATTCGGCATGCCGCAAGCCACCCTGAGACAATTTGCCGCCGAACTGGAAAGCAATTTCGCCGCGACGTTGCGCCGATTTCTCGCACTGCAAGTGCGCGGCAGCGAAGGCGAACGGGAGTTGCTGGCGAAACTTCGCGAATTGCTACTCAGTCGCGGCGAACCAGATCTGGCCGCACTGCGCGGCGGGCTCGACATATTGCGCGATGCAGATCAGCGCGCAGTGTTGCCGGAAATTGCACGGCCCGCTTTGATCATCGCGGGGGAACGCGACAAGCTCAGCCCGCCTCAAGCATCGCGATACCTGGCGCAAAAGATGCCGGATGCCCGTGTGGTGGAGATCAAGGGTGCGGCACATGCACCGTTCCTGTCGCACCGTGAAGAGTTTGTGAAGCATGTGGTGGATTTTATTAGGGGGTGATTGGGAGTGTTCCAATTGCACCCCCATCCCAACCTTCCCCCTGAAAGGGGTGAAGGAACTATCAACCCTCCCCTTTTCAGGGGGAGGGCTAGGGTGGGGGTATAGAGCTTGAGTCAAGGCAAAAGACGTATAAGTCCGGTGACGACCACCAGAGCGAGGTCGCTGCGCAGCACAATGACAGACGTTGAACGCCTGCTCTGGCATGCGTTACGGGCAAAACAAATTGATGGCAACCGTTTTCGTCGCCAGCACCCGATAGGAAAATACATTACGGACTTCGCATGTGTCGAAAAGAAAATTGTCGTTGAGCTTGATGGGAGTCAACATCAAGAGCAGCTTGAATATGATGAGCAGAGAACGAATTTCATGAAGCAACATGGCTGGCAAGTGTTGCGCTTCTGGAACAATGATGTGTTGAATAATCTGGATGGAGTGTTAGCGGTTATTGTGAAGAGGTTGGAGAATGTACCCCCACCCTAACCCTCCCCCTGACAGGAGGAGGGAATCCAGCTCCTTTCCCCTTCAGGGGGAAGGTTGGGATGGGGGTATAAGCTCAACTATTACTCGAAACTACAAACAAAGAATTTAATGAACGAATTTGAGATCGACAAACGCGAAGTACGCCGCGCTTTCAGCAAGGCTGCGGCCAACTACGACGCCGAGGCGGTATTGCAGCGCGAGGTATGCACACGCATGCTGGAACGGCTGGAATACGTCAAGCTGCAACCGGCACGTATACTGGATGCGGGCAGCGGTACAGGGTGGGGTGCACGTCGTTTGGCGCAAAGTTATCCTGATGCGCAGGTGATCGAGCTCGATATCGCGATCGGCATGTTGCACACCGCGCGCGGACATTCGAGCTGGTGGCGGAAACTGTTCGGCGGCGTGAAGCAACTGCAGGTCTGCGCCGATGTGGAAGCTCTGCCGCTGGTGTTCAACAGCATGGACATGGTGTGGTCCAACCTCGCGGTGCAATGGTGCAACGACTTGCCCGGCACCATCCAGGAATTGCATCGTGTCATCAAGCCGGATGGCCTGGTGATGTTCTCCAGCTTCGGCCCAGACACGCTGAAGGAATTGCGCACCGCATTCGACGGCGTGGACGGCTACAACCACGTCAACCGCTTCGCCGACATGCACGACATCGGCGACATGCTGGTCGCGGCGGGCTTTGCCGACCCGGTGATGGAGATGGAAACGATCACACTCACCTATGGCGACGCGAAAGCCGTGATGCAGGACCTGCGCAACATCGGCGCACACAACGCCACCGTGGGTCGCGCGCCGGGGATGATGGGCAAGGCGAAATGGGCGCGCATCGCGCGGAACTACGAGGCGCTGCGCCGTGACGGAAAACTGCCCGCGACCTTTGAGATCATCTACGGACATGCATGGAAAATGCCGCCGAAGAAAATTCCCGACGGGCGCGCGATTATCAATACATCGTTCAAGTTGAAATGAACTACTTCGTTACCGGTACCGACACCGGCGTCGGCAAGACGCTGATCAGCTGCGCCCTGTTGCACGGTTTTGCCGCACAGGGAAAACGTGTATCCGGCATGAAGCCGGTTGCCGCCGGTTGCAACGCCGGCGGGCAGAACGAGGATGTGTTGCAATTGCGCGACGCCGGCAATGTGACGGCAGGCTATGGGCAACTCAACCCGTATTGCTTCGAGCAGGCGATCGCGCCGCATCTTGCCGCACAGCGTGGCGGTGTCATCATCCGGTTTTCGCGCATCGTGGTGTCGTTTCAGGAATTGGCAGGGAAGGCTGATGTGGTGATTGTGGAAGGTGCGGGCGGATTACTGGTGCCGCTGAACGAACAGCAGGACAGTGCCGACCTGGTGCTGGAGCTGGGATTGCCGGTGATCCTGGTGGTGGGTATGCGCCTGGGTTGCCTGAACCATGCGCTGCTCACGGTTGAGGCGATCGCCGCACGCGGCCTGACGCTGGCAGGATGGGTGGTGAATGTGATGGATGCAGAGATGCCCGCGTTGCAGGAGAACATCGAGACTTTGCAGCGGCGTATTGCCGCGCCGCTGCTGGGCGTGGTACCGTTTATGGCAGAGCCGGATGCGAGGGTTGTGGTGCGGTTTCTTGATTTGGGGGTTCTGGGAACGTAAACATTCACCCCCATCCCAGCCTTCCCCCTGTGAGGGGGAAGGAGCCCAGTTCCCTCCCCTTCACAGGGGGAGGGTTAGGGTGGGGGTAGAAGCCTGATGCGACCCTAAGCTATATTTTAAACCGGTGCTTTGAATTATTTGAATCACAATAGCGAGCTAGTGACTACTGTTGCAAGTAAACAAACAATGAATCATAAAAGCATGGCATACCGACTCTTCTTCCTGTTGCTGATCGCACTACTGGCTGGTTGCGAAAGAACCTCACCATCCACCCGCTTCCATGCCAGCGATGTGACCGGAAAATACCCCGCAGCGGATTTTCACCTGATCGATCACAACGGAAAACCGCGCAGCCTGGGCGATTTTCGCGGCAAGGTGGTGGTGCTGTTCTTTGGTTACACCCACTGCCCGGATGTGTGCCCCACCACACTGGCCGGCCTGGCGCAGACGCTGCGTCTGTTGGGAAAAGATGCCGGCCGGGTGCAAGTGTTGTTCGTCACCATCGATCCGGAGCGTGACACGCGGGAATTGCTGGCGAAATTCGTGCCGGCATTCGATCCTTCGTTTCTTGGTTTGTATGGCGATGCGCAGGCAACGGCCGAAGCGGCGGGAAATTTTCGGGTGGACTACCAGAAGCATATAACCAAAGCCGGCTATACCATGGATCATTCGACGTTCAGCTATTTGATCGATGCCGAGGGGAAATTGCGTTTGCTGGCCGGCGACAGGGAGCCTGCCGACTGGCTGGCACAGGATATTCGCCTGCTGTTGGCAAGCGGGCATTGAGCGGCTGCGGTATCATTGGCACCTAGCGGTAAAACCATCAAACAGTCTGGTGAAATCATCCAGAAAATTACGGCCAGAAAATTAGGGAAAGTCGTCATGAAAATTCTGTTGGCGGATGAAAATCCGTTGCTCCGCAAAGAGGTCTGCCCGGTGTTTTGTCGGGCTAGTGCTGCTGCGCTTTGTGCCTTTGCACCGGGTGCGGTAGCGTGCGCCACCCTGCAGCGGAAATCGGGCGGTGCATCACATGGCTGAAGCAAGCGGCGATGCCTTGAGCGATAAATTACTCCTGCTGTTGCGCGAATCGCGCTGGATATTTCTGGTGGCTGGCGCATTGTATTTAACCGCTGCCCTGTTTGGTTATGATCCGGCCGACCCCGCCTGGTCGCACAGTACCGGCAGTTCGCATATCGCCAATCCCGGCGGCGTGCTGGGCGCACATCTCGCCGATTTCTCGTTTTACCTGTTTGGTGTTTCCGCCTGGTGGTGCGTGGTGTTCATGTTGCAGCGCGTATGGGCGGGATACCATGATCTGCGCGCGGGCAGCATCTTCAGCAAACGCACCTGGCTGGTCTCGGTCGCCGGGTTTGCCGCACTGCTGCTGGCCAGCAGCGCGCTCGAGTCGATCCGCCTCTACACGCTGAAAGCCTCACTGCCACAGGGACCGGGCGGCATGTTCGGGCAAGTATTGGGCGAGGCATTGGCTCATGTGTTCGGGTTTACCGGCGCGACCCTGCTGTTGCTGACCCTGATCGCCACCAGCTTCAGCGTGTTCAGCGGATTGTCCTGGCTGCGCTTCGTCGATAGTCTCGGCGGGTTTCTGGAATCGTCGTTTCTGTGGGCAAGCCAAACTTGGCAGACCCGCCGGGACAGGCGAATCGGTGCGCAGGCGACGAATGAGCGGGAAGCCGTTCTCGAAGAGGAGAGAAAGAAGCGCGTCGAGGATCACCAGCCCATCCATATCGAGATGCCGCTGATGGAAGTGGCCAAGTCGACTCGGGTAGCACAGGAAAAACAGGTTTCGTTGTTCGCCGACATGCCCGACTCCGAGTTGCCGCCCCTGCACTTGTTGGACCAGGCGACGCAACAAGTCGAGGTGGTCTCCGCCGATACGCTGGAATTCACCTCGCGCCTGATCGAACGCAAACTGAAGGATTTTGGCGTGGAAGTGAAGGTGGTGGCCGCGTATCCCGGGCCGGTGATCACCCGTTATGAGATCGAGCCCGCAGTCGGCGTAAAAGGCAGCCAGATCACCAATCTGGTGAAGGATCTGGCGCGCGCCTTGTCGGTGGTGAGCATACGCCTGGTCGAAACGATACCCGGCAAGGCTTACATGGCACTGGAGCTGCCCAATCCGAAACGGCAAGTGGTGAAGCTCTCCGAGATTCTGAATTCACAGGTCTATCACGATATGCATTCGCCGCTCACCATCGCGATGGGCAAGGACATATCCGGGAAACCGGTGGTCGCCGATCTGGCCAGGATGCCGCATGTACTGGTAGCGGGTACCACCGGTTCGGGCAAGTCGGTGGCGATCAACGCGATGATCCTCAGCCTGCTGTATAAGTCCACACCGCAACAGGTGCGGCTGCTGCTGATCGATCCCAAGATGCTGGAGTTGTCGGTTTATGAAGGCATCCCGCACCTGCTTGCGCCGGTGGTGACCGACATGCGCCAGGCCGCCTCGGCGCTGAACTGGTGCGTGCAGGAAATGGACAAACGCTACAAGTTGATGTCACATTTTGGTGTGCGCAACATCGCCGGCTACAATCAAAAATTTATCGAGGCTGTGAAAGCCAAGCAGCCCCTGACCAACCCGTTCACGCTGACACCGGAAAATCCAGAGGTGCTCGAGGAATTGCCGCTGATCGTGGTGTTCATCGACGAACTCGCCGACATGATGATGGTGGTGGGCAAGAAAGTAGAGGAACTGATCGCGCGCCTGGCGCAGAAGGCGCGTGCTTCCGGAATCCATCTGGTGCTGGCGACGCAGCGTCCGTCGGTGGACGTGATCACCGGACTGATCAAGGCCAACGTACCGACACGCGTGGCGTTCCAGGTGTCGAGCAAGATCGACTCGCGCACGATACTGGATCAAATGGGTGCGGAAGCGCTGCTGGGGCAGGGTGACATGCTGTATCTGCCGCCGGGCAGCGGTTATCCGCAACGCGTGCATGGTGCCTTCGTGTCCGATCAGGAAGTGCACCGCATTGCCGAATATCTCAAGGCGCAGGGTGAGCCGCAGTACATCATCGATCTCGATTCACTGACTGAGTCGTCGGAAGAGGGCGGTGCAAACGGCGTGAGCATGGATGCCGAAGCCGATCCGCTTTACGACCAGGCAGTCGAGATCGTGCTGAAGAATCGCCGTGCCTCGATCTCGCTGGTGCAGCGCCATCTGCGCATCGGCTACAACCGCGCCGCGCGACTGGTCGAGCAGATGGAGGCGGCCGGACTCGTTTCGGCGATGCAGAGCAACGGCAACCGCGAAGTGATCGCTCCCGCTGGTGTCAAATAAAAACCAGCCACAGAGAACACAGAGTACACAGAGAAAAATCACCTCCCGCATTTGCCTTTCTCTGTGATCTCTGTGATCTCTGTGATCTCTGTGATCTCTGTGATCTCTGTGATCTCTGTGATCTCTGTGATCTCTGTGATCTCTGTGATCTCTGTGGCTAAAAGTTTTTTAAGGTTTTAATAGGTCCATGCTTCGAATTGTATTTCGAAGTAACGCCTTCATCATATAGATTCGGGAATCCAGAATGATTAGATTATTAACCCTGTTGCTGTTTTCCCTGCCGTTTGCCGCGCATGCCGGCGCGATCGACAAGCTCAAGACCTTCATCGCCGACACGCATTCCGCGCAGGCGGATTTCACCCAGGAGGTGCTGGACCAGAACGGCAAGAAGATACAGTCGGCGTCGGGCATCATGCAGTTCCAGCGTCCCGGCAAATTCCGCTGGACTTACCAGAAGCCCTACGAGCAACTGATCGTCGGGGACGGCAGCAAATTCTGGTTGTACGATGCCGACCTGAACCAGGTGACCGTGAGGAAGCTCAATGCGGCACTGGGCAGCAGTCCCGCCGCACTGCTCTCCGGCAGCAACGAGATCGAGCGCGGATTTACGCTGACAGAAGACGGTAACAGAAACGGTCTGGAATGGCTGCAAGCCACACCCAAAGGGAAAGGATCGGAAAGCAATGTACAAGACAGCAGTTTCAACTCGATACTGATGGCATTCAATGCGCAAGCCGAACTGGTGATGATGGAGCTGAACGACATGTTCGGGCATAAAACAGTGCTGCGATTTTCCGCCATGCAGCGCAATCCAAGGTTATCGGCACAGCTGTTCAAGTTCACCCCGCCCAAGGGCGCAGATGTATTGAGCGAATAGCATTGGCTCGCCAAGGGGGAAGAATGAGCCGCATCGCATTGGTTTGGGAACTCGGCACCTCATACGGTCATATCTCAGTGCTGTTGCCGTTTGCAAGAAAGTTAAGGCAACGCGGACATGAAGTTTTGCTGGTGCTGCGCGAGTTGCACAATATCAGCGGCATAGTCAGGGATGAAATTCCGGTATTGCAGGCCCCGGTATGGTTGCCGCAACTGACCGGCCTGCCCGAGCCGCCGCTCAACTATTCGGAAATATTAATGCGCTACGGATATTTAGACGCGGATGGACTGGCAGGATTGGTCGATGCATGGCGATCGCTGTTTGCGCTACACGGCAGTGATGTGATCGTGGCGGATCACTCTCCCACGGCTTTGCTCGCTGCTCGCAGCATGGGGCTGGCTGCAACGACCCTGAGCTCGGGGTTTTACTGCCCGCCGCGCCAGACACCGATGCCCAATATGCGCGCATGGTTGAACGTGCCGAAAGGTCGTCTGGAAAATTCGGACGCGCTGGTGCTGAACAACATGAACACGGTGCTCACCGCGTACAAGGGTAAACCACTGGCGAATGTGGGCAAGTTGTTCGATATCGAAGAGAATTTCATCTGCACCTTTCCCGAGCTGGACCATTATTCGCAGCGCGAACCTGCCAGATACCGCGGGGCTTGCTGGAATATGGAAATGGGACAGGAAGTTGTATGGCCGGATGGCGAGGGCAAGCGCGTATTTGTTTATCTTTTTCCGCAAAGCCGGGATTTCGCCAAGTTGATGGAAGCCATCGCATCGCTCGGCCATCGCGCCATCGTCTGTGCGCCGGGTATCTCGGACAATCAGCGCGGGCTGTATGAAAGCCCGAATATCATCGTTTCGGCGAAGCCGTTCAGGCTGGACAGGCTGCTGGCGGATTGCGATCTCGCGATCGGATATGCGGGGCATGCGATGACGGCGGGCATGCTGATGGCTGGCGTACCGTTGCTGTTGTTGCCGGGCCACCTTGAGCAATTCTTGCTGGCTACCCGTGTCGAGGCGA
The DNA here is from genome assembly GCA_038329705.1 of Burkholderiales bacterium. Lineage (GTDB taxonomy): Bacteria > Pseudomonadota > Gammaproteobacteria > Burkholderiales > Gallionellaceae > Gallionella. The sequence goes on from JBBQNH010000008.1 coordinate 9,333, forward strand.
TGGGCGCTGGGATCGCGGTTAATCCCGATGCCCCGCCGCCCGACTATGTGGTTGTCATCCTCAGGATACTGGAAGTGCCGGATTATCGTGAAATGGCGCAACTGTTCGCAAAAAAACATGCCGACTTCAGTCAGGATGCACAACAGCAGGATATCGTGGCCAGAATAGAAGAAATTGCAGCACAAGAGCAGGTGATGACATGAGCACCGATACACGCGATTTGTTTTCCGCCAATACAGCCGCTGCGCCGCTGGCGGAACGCTTGCGCCCCAGGAATATCGATGAAGTGATCGGACAATCGCATTTGTTGGGGCAGGGCAGGCCGCTGCGTCTTGCGTTTCAATCCGGAAAACTGCATTCGATGATCCTGTGGGGTCCGCCCGGGGTCGGCAAGACCACGCTTGCGCGGCTGATGGCTTCTGCCTTCGATGCCGAGTTCGTCCCGCTGTCGGCGGTGCTGTCTGGCGTGAAGGATATCCGCGAGGCCATCGCGCAGGCCCAGCAGGTACTACAACAGCATGGTCGCCATACAATATTGTTCGTGGACGAAGTGCACCGCTTCAACAAGTCGCAGCAGGATGCCTTTTTGCCATTCGTCGAACAGGGTCTGGTCACCTTCATCGGTGCGACCACCGAGAATCCGTCTTTCGAAGTGAACAACGCGCTGTTGTCGCGCGCCCAGGTTTACGTGTTGCATTCATTGTCCGCCGAAGAACTCGGCGTTTTGTTCGAGCATGCGCAGCAGGTCGCCTTGCCGGATCTGCAATTCGATGACGATGCACATGAGCGCATCATCGGTTATGCCGACGGCGACGCGCGCCGCTTGCTGAACGTCCTGGAGCAGATCGATACCGCGGCACAGACGGCGAAAGTCACGCAGATCACCGCAGCGTTTCTTGATAATACGCTGGCGCAGAACCTGCGCCGTTTCGACAAGGGCGGTGAGGCGTTCTACGACCAGATCTCCGCGCTGCACAAGTCGGTGCGCGGCTCCAATCCCGATGCCGCGCTGTACTGGCTGGTACGCATGCTGGACGGCGGTGCCGATCCGCGCTATATGGCGCGGCGCATCGTGCGTATGGCGTGGGAAGACATCGGCCTGGCCGACCCGCGCGCGATACAACTGGCGCAGGACGCGGCGCTGACATACGAGCGGCTCGGCTCGCCGGAAGGCGAACTGGCATTGGCGCAGGCAATCATCTATCTGGCCTGTGCGCCGAAGTCGAATGCAGGGTATGTCGCGTATAATGCCGCGCGCGCTTTCATCGCCCAGGACGGATCACGCGAAGTGCCGCTGCATCTGCGCAACGCGCCGACCAAATTGATGAAGCAGCTCGATTACGGCAAAGGCTACCGTTACGCGCATAACGAGGATGAAGGCTATGCGGCGGGTGAAACCTACTTTCCTGATGACATGCCGGAAGTGAGTTTCTATCAGCCCACCGATCACGGACTGGAAGCGAAGATCGCCGAGAAACTGGCGCACTTGCGCGAGCTTGATGCAAAAGCAAAAAAGAAAATGTAGGTTGGGTTAGGCCATCAGGCCGTAACCCAACGGTGTGCAATGTTGGGTTACGCTGCGCTAACCCAACCTACGGGAAACTACGATGAGGCTGGGCAAATGTTAGACATACAAGCATTACGCAATGATTTGGCGAATGTCGCCGCACGATTGAAGGCGCGAGGATTCGATCTGGACACTGCGCGCTTCGAGCAACTGGAGGCCGAGCGCAAGACCATTCAAACTCGCACCCAGGAGCTGCAAGCAAAGCGCAACAGCTCTTCCAAACTGATCGGGCAGGTCAAGGCGAAAGGCGAGGACACGACCGCGATCATGGCGGCAGTGGCGACACTGGGTGATGAGCTCAAGCAGGCTGAAGCACAGCTGGTCGAGGTGCAGGCTGCGTTGCAGCAATTGCTGGAAGTGATTCCCAACTTGCCGCATGCCGATGTGCCTATTGGAAAATCCGAAGCTGACAATCTGGAAGTGCGCAAGGTTGGCGATATTCCGCAGTTCGATTTTACGGTGAAGGATCATGTCGATCTGGGCGAAAAATTGGGACTGGATTTTGATACCGCCACCAAGATCAGTGGCGCGCGCTTCTCGTTGCTCAAGGGCGACTTGGCGCGGCTGCATCGCGCACTCGCACAGTTCATGCTGGACACGCATACCGATCAGCACGACTACACCGAGACCTATGTGCCCTATCTGGTGAATGCCGATTCGATGCGCGGCACCGGGCAGTTGCCAAAGTTTTCGGATGATTTGTTCCATGCTTATGCTGGAGGCAAAAGCCCAATAGAAGTGAAGATGTATAGCGGTTATACACCGGAACAAATTGAAAAATTAGAATCAGAAAAATTAGGTACGTTTTATCTAATTCCTACCGCCGAAGTGCCATTAACCAACCTGGTACGCGACGAGATCGTGCCGCTAAAAAATTTGCCGATGAAGTTCGTCGCGCACACGCCATGTTTCCGCAGCGAGGCCGGTTCATACGGGCGCGACACGCGCGGCATGATACGCCAGCACCAGTTCGACAAGGTGGAGCTGGTGCAGATGGTACATCCCGACGAGTCCTATGCGGCGCTGGAGCAATTGCTCGGCCATGCCGAAACGATCTTGCAGAAGCTGGGCCTGCCCTATCGCGTGATGAAACTGTGCAGCGGCGACATGGGTTTCTCCGCCGCGCTGACCTACGACATCGAGGTGTGGCTGCCCGCGCAGAACACCTACCGCGAGATATCCTCGTGCAGCAACTTCGAATCGTTCCAGGCGCGGCGCATGCAGGCGCGTTTCCGCAACGCGCAGGGCAAGCCGGAATTGCTGCACACACTGAACGGTTCCGGCCTGGCAGTCGGGCGCACACTGGTTGCCGTTCTGGAGAACTATCAGCAAGCCGACGGCAGCGTGGTGATACCCGAAGTGCTGCGCCCCTACATGGGCGGCAAGGAAAAACTTTCACCCTGAAATAGATGAAGATCGCTCACCTGTTCGGTATCGCCGGCGTCGAGACGCACGAACTACCCGTCGCGCGGAAATGGGGAAAGCGGCTGGAATGGCCGATGTTGTTCGTCGCGTTGTGGATACCGCTGCAATGGTATCTGGAGGAAACGCAGTCTATCGTCCCGCTGCTGGGCCGCATCGCAGACTGGCTGGTGTGGCTGGCATTCCTGGTTGAAACAGCTCTGTTGAGTGCGCTGGTTAAAAACAAGCGCGCCTACCTGTTCGGCAACTGGATGAATCTGGTGATCATCATCGGCGGGATGCCGTACTTCTGGCAGTTCGCCGATGATGGGCTTGTTGCGCAGTTTCCGGCTGGTGCTGGTGGTGGTGATCCTGGTGCGGTTGTCCAAGTCCGTGCGCATGCTGCTTTCCCGTCACCAGCTCGGCAACACCCTGGCCGTCGCCTTTATCACCATGGTGTTGTCGGGTGTCATCGTGTCGCGCATCGATCCCTCGATAGGAACCGTCTGGGACGGCATGTGGTGGGCCTGGGTCACGATGTCCACGGTGGGGTACGGCGATGTGGTCCCGCACAGCGGGGCCGGGAGAATTTTCGGCGCGTTGCTGATCATGTTCGGGGTGGTGTTGCTTTCTTTGCTTACCGCGAATCTGGCGGCGTTCTTCATCGGCAGCGATGTTGAAAAAGTCGAGCGGGATGAGAAAGAAGCCGACCGCATGCTCAGGGATATCTCCGCGCGGCTGGAGCGTATCGAGCGCCAGCTGGCAGAGCAGCAGTCTGCAAAGGACTCAGGGTAACAAGCGCAACATCGGTGCAGTCAGCCGATAAGAGACTTCATCTTCTGTGGCGGTCTTTTCTTCCGGCTCCAGGCGCTTCAGCATGTCATAGTAACTGCGGATGCTTTCCACCAGGATCACCGCTTCACCGCCGCGCGCATAACCGTGTTTCAGGGTCTTGTAATATTTTGGACGGTTCAACAGCGGCATCCATTTTTTTACATCCGACCAACTGTCCGGGTTCAGTTTGGCGCGTTTGGTCAGAATGCGCGCATCGTTCAGATGACTGGAGCCCTGGTTGTAGGCGGCCAGCGCCAGCCAGGTACGGTCGGGTTCTGCGATCCGGCCCGGCAACTGATCTTTCAGCAGCTTCAAATATTTTGACCCGGCGAGGATGCTCTCGCGCGCATCGAGGCGATTGCGCACCTTCATCTGGTCGGCCGTATCGCCGGTCAGCATCATCATGCCACGCACATTGGTGTATGAGGTGGCGAGTGGATCCCACTGGGATTCCTGATAGGAGAGCGCAGCCAGCAAGCGCCAGTCGATCCCGGTCAGCGTGGATGCCTCATCGAAAATGCGGCGGTATCGCGGCAGGGTGGTATTGATCCGGGTGATGAAAGCGGCGGCATCCATCTTGTCCAGACGGCTGTTGTGACCGTAATAGCGATCCAGCAGACGGTGCAGTGTGCCGTCCTGCTGGATGGTGGAGAAAAATATCTGTGCCTGTTTCAGCAGCTCAGAATCGACATTCCCGGGGAAGCCCCAGGCCAGGTTGGAAGGCTGAACGATATCGATTTCATCGATCAGATTGGAGTGGTAGTTGCGTGCATCGGCGAACTGCAATTCATTGGCCGCCACACAATCCAGGCTGCCTTCGCCGACTTCGTCCAACAGATCCTGGGTGGTGAGGTCGCGCTCAGTGAGCCATTTCAACGAGGGCAACTTCCGCTGCGCTTCACGCAGCGCTGCCTCATGGGCCGATCCGGCCACCGCCATCAATTCCCTGCCTTTCAGATCGGCAAGGCTCCTGATGCGCGGTTTGCCTTTACTGCAGACCACCACCTCGCGCACACTCTGGTAAGCGGGTCCAAATTGCAGCGCGGCGGGATTATTCTCCCTGCGAAACGGGAAGGCGGCAAAGTGGGCAAGGTTTTGGCGCAGCGCATTGGGAATCTCATCCTGAACCAGCGGAAACATCACGAGGGAAGCATGCAATTGCTCGGCGAACAGTCGCGCCAACTCACGCTGGAATTCCGACTCCGGCCATAGTGAAGATTCAGGAACGATCACCATCAGCTTGCCGGCTTTCCAGGATGGCGACTGTTGGTCACAGCCCATCATCGTTACCAGGCACAGGCTGGAGAGGGTAATTTGTAAACATCGAATCGGGTTCCGCATGTGAACATTCTGCACCAAATTGGAGGTTGCTGGTAGAATGCGCGCCGTTGTTGGTTTACGCGCACGGAGAGGTGGCAGAGTGGTCGAATGTACCTGACTCGAAATCAGGCGTAGCGTTATACGTTACCGTGGGTTCGAATCCCACCCTCTCCGCCAAATAAAATGGGCACCCGCATGGGTGCCTTTTTTAATTTGATTGAGTCACAGTATGGACGAAACCGCCTGGGGCTCAACCGGCATGCACACACGGGAAGGTGTGCCTGATGGCGCAGACAGTGACTGCGTTCTGCCAGACAGTTAGAATAGAGGGTCGCTGCAGGTTGCCAAACTCGAAACCAGGCCTGGATCAGGCAAGTGCGATATCTGCAACTTGGCACCGAACAGGTCGCGGCCTTTTTAACGTCAGATAGGGAGAACATGGGATGCCGGATACAGAAGTGATTGCAGAGTCCCCTTGCTTGGGCGATTGCAGCCTGGACGATAAGCGTGTTTGCCAGAGCTGCTTTCTGTCAGCGGATGAAAATGATAGCTGGAATCATGTCAGCAACCAGGAGCGTCTCGTGATGTTGCAAAATGCCAGGGACAGAAAGAAAGCGAAAACAGGCGATCTGGGCTGAAATCGAGCAGTGTCTGGAATACAACAAAGGGCGAGTCAGTCCGCCGAAATGAGTTGCGGTGCCCCGGCAGGTTTTGTCAATGCAGTTGACCGCATTATTTTTGATGGGATGCATGCTGGCCGAATCCGAAAGTGCAACCTTCCCGTAAAAGGGTTGTCTTGATCACCCGGATAACTTTATCAAACACACTGGAGCAACCCATTAATAAATTTTTTCTTGGCATGGTGATCGCGCTGGCCAGTTCTGGCGCAATGGCTAGAACCGACCCAAATATTAGGTGGACTTCGATAGGAACCAGTCACAATGAGGAAGTCTCCTATTATCTGGATTATCAATCTTTCCGCACACGAGGACAGAAAGTAACGGCGTTGGAATTGATGGATTTTGAGAAACCACAGGAGCTTAATAACGGCGCAGGAAGGTATTCTTCTTCGATACTTCAGATAGAGTTCGACTGCGATAAAAGGCTGAGCAGAATACTCTCATTTACAATGTTTTCAGGGAATATGGGTAGTAAAGAGGTGGTCTATTCGAAGGGTTATCCCTCGGCAGCCTGGGAGCCTGTGCCTCCCAATTCGGTGGAAAAGGAGCTATGGAATAGCGTTTGCGTCAAGGAGTGATGCCAACTTCGCGACATGTTTGCATTCTTCCCCACGCAGTGCTGAACTGTCAGAGCGCCAGACGCCTTGCATCATCATCGAGCGCAGCAGCCGCACCGATCAAACCCGGCCAGGGCGCATGTATCACCCAGGTCGGGATGTTCGCAACATATGAACTGAATCTTCCTTTCTCCTCGAAGCGGGAACGGAAGGGGGAAGTCGCGAAGTAGTCACCCAGCTTTGGAATGATGCCGCCACCGATATAGATACCGCCGCGAGCGCCTAGCATCAGGGCCACATCGGCGGCAACGGTTCCCATCATCGCGCAAAACATATCGATCGCTTCGCTGCAAGCCGGGCAACTGCGCGCCACGCCGCGTTTGCTGATCTCATCTGCCTGCAGGTTTTCGTCCTGGATTCCCTGCGATTCGGCGATCACTTCGTAAAGCAACATCAAGCCCGGTCCGGACAGTAACCGTTCGGCAGACACATGGGCAAATCTTTTTCGCGCCAGCGCGATCAGCTCCGCCTCTCGGGCATTGAAACCCGGCATGGTCAAATGCCCGCCCTCGCCCTCGATCGCACTGTAACCCTGCCCGCAGGGTATCAGTCCGGAAACGCCCAGCCCGGTACCGGCACCGATCAACCCGATCGCCTTTCCTGCCACAGGCGTGCCTGTCCCGATCTGTACCAGTTCATCTGAACCAAGTTTCGGCAGGGAGAGCGCCAGCGCGGTGAAATCGTTGAGCATGTGGAGATGCGTCAACCCCAGTTCGCCGCGTGTTTCGCGGATCGAGAACTTCCAGCCATTGTTGGTCATCGCAAGCATGTCGCCCGAGATCGCTGTGGCAATCGCCAGGCCGGCCCAACGGGGATGGGGTAGTTTGGTCAACGCCAGATATTGTCGAATCGCTTCCGCGGGTCCGGCAAAGTCCTTGCAGGGCAGCGCAAGCGGTGCGGAGATCGGCACCCCCTGCGATAACTGCATCGCGAAGCGGGCATTGGTGCCGCCAATATCACCCACTAGACGGGGATAGGTATCCGTTGGGGAGTTCGACATTATTTATCCTCTCGAAACTTGCAAACACTCCTGACAATCTGGACGGCATGCATGGCCTTGATTCAGAAGCATCGTTGCTGATATTGAAAATGTCCGGGATGATCACCCTGTGAAAGACAGTTCATCCTGAATAATGCAAAGTGGCATGATGTTATCATGCCACTTGTTATTGATTGCATTCGAAACGGGTCAAAGATAGCTTCTTGCATTAGCCGGAGTTATTCGTGAGTACGCGGCGATGGTTTGATAGAATCCGCTTCCGGAGAAGTAGCGCAACACAGCAAATCACGCTGCAAATTTCTTCCCATTCAGTTTTTCTTGTGCACTGCCCGGCAGTGCATGCCTTTTTCAATCGTCCGATGTTTGAGTGACACCAAGCCGCGAGAGTGAGTGGCTTGATTTATTTTGAGCGAAATTATGAATCCGCAAAATTTTTCCGAGGCCCGAACCAATATACTGAGCGGCCTGACGGTCGCGCTGGCATTGGTTCCGGAAGCCATCGCCTTCGCGCTGGTGGCGCATGTGCACCCGCTGGTCGGGCTATACGCCGCGTTCATGGTGAGCCTGATCACCTCACTGATCGGCGGGCGTCCGGGCATGATTTCCGGCGCGACCGGCGCACTGGCCGTGGTGATGGTGGCGCTGGTGGTGCAGCATGGCGTGGAATACCTGTTCGCCACGGTGGTGCTGATGGGCCTGCTGCAGGTCCTGTTCGGCTTGCTGAAATTCGGAAAATTCATCCGCATGGTGCCGCATCCGGTGATGCTGGGTTTCGTCAACGGTCTGGCCATCGTGATCTTTCTGGCGCAGTTGGGTCACTTCAAGGTCACCCAGCCGGATGGGACGAGCGGCTGGATGCAGGGTATGGCGCTTTACACCATGCTCGGCCTGATCGCGCTGACCATGGCGATCATCTATCTGCTGCCCAGGTTGACCAAGGCGATCCCGTCCACGCTGGCCGCGATCATGGTGGTTTCGGCACTGGTCATCTTCGGCGGTATCTCAACCAAGACCGTGGGCGACCTGGCTTCCATTGCCGGTGGATTGCCAATTTTCCATATTCCCGCCGTGCCGTTCGATTGGGACACGCTGATGATCATCTTTCCCTACAGCCTGATCCTTGCCGCCATCGGACTGATCGAATCGCTGCTCACGCTGAACCTGATCGACGACATGACCCAGACGCGCGGCAAACCTAACCGCGCCTGTGTGGGGCAGGGTCTTGCCAATGTGGTGACCGGCCTGTTCGGCGGCATGGGCGGTTGCGCAATGATCGGACAGAGCATGATCAACGTGACCAACGGTGCGGTGAAGAACATCTCCGGCATAGCCGCCTCGCTGTTCCTGCTGAGCTTCATCCTGTTCGCGTCGAAATGGATCGAGATGATCCCGCTGGCGGCGCTGATAGGCGTGATGTTCGTGGTGTCGGAAAAAACCTTCGAATGGGGCAGCTTCAGGTTATTCGGTAAAGTACCCCAAGCCGATATATTGGTGGGATTGACGGTGGCGATCGTGACTGTGCTGACCGATCTGGCCATTGCGGTGATCGTTGGCGTGATCATCTCGGCGCTGGTATTTGCATGGCAGCACGCCAAGAACATCAATGTGAGCGTCTCTACCGAAGAACACGGCTGGAAGGTTTATGACCTGTCGGGATCACTGTTCTTCGCCTCAACGCAGAGTTTTCTCGCATCGTTCTCGCCCAGGGAAGATCCGGTCGAAGTGGTGATCGACTTCAAAAATGCGCGCGTGAAAGACCATTCCGCGCTGGAAGCCATAGACCTGCTGGCGGAACGCTACACGAAGCTGGGCAAGAAACTGCATCTGCGCCATCTGAGTCCGGACTGCCTGGAATTGCTCGACAAGGCGCGCGGCATGATAGAGGTGAACGTGCTGGAGGATCCGCTCTACCATCCTGCGGATAACCGGCTGGGCTGACCCGGATGACCGTCGCTGTTGCATGTGCAGAAAGTTCGATACATCATGCAAGCGTGCGCATCGAGTTGAATCGGGGCGGTTGGCAATGGCGTTGCTCGGCCCAATTGCGGGATAGCAAGCTGACGGGAAGCATAAAATGAAGAATCTGTTTGTTGTGATCGTGCTGGCTTGCATCGCCGGATTTTCGGCAAACAGCCATGCAGTTACTGTGAAAGGGATGGAGAAATGCGAGGCATGGGTCAGGAATCGCGCCATGCAACCCGCACCATCGTGGAACAGCAGGGTGGATAGCGCCTGGCTGGCCGGCTATCTCAGCGGGGTGGCGGTCGCCAGGGATATCGATTTTCTGCAGGGTGTCGACGATAAACTGATCAAGTCGTGGATGGATAATTACTGCCGCAGTCATCCTTCCGAGCGGGTCGGCAATGCAGCAGATGCGTTGAGTGTCGAGCTGAAAAACCGGATGCGCTGAACAGTATGCTCATGCTCGCGAAGACACATTGACGGCGATGCGATTTGGGATTAAGTTATCGTCACACATTGTGTCAGGGAGCTTGCATTGTCTCCCGATGATTCGGAGGTTGTATGAAGAAATTATTGTTTGTTGTCTGTCTGTGTGCATCAAACACTGTGTTCGCCGAGTCCGCTGCATGGACCGGGAACAAGGAACAGATCGAAGTGGATGGAGACAGGATCAAGTGGAATTGTGAGTACCGGGTACCCGGTACAACAGATTTGATTTTGTTCTGGCGGGCATTTTTCGACGCTTGTCCGGCTGATGTCGAGTATTTCTAGCCGATTACACCCTGGGTGATTCACGCCAAGGGTGGATTGCCTGCATCGTACTAAAAGTGTCTGTCACGCCACCGCAATCGTGTCGCGGCAACACACTTGAAGACCCATCAACCTGCGGACACTGCTTGAGAAGTTGGTTGGTTTTATACGGCAACGCTTTTAAATACCCTGGTAATTCAATACGGCACCGCTTCTTTTTGCTTGCGAATTTATTGACAACAAGCATTAGGGAAGCGCTGGTTAAGTCGCCATTCCCGCGAAAGTGGGAACGATGAAACCGGAATTGTTCAGTGTTTCCCTGGGATAATTCCGCTTTTATGCCATAGAGATTCAGTAGATGTCACACCATTACATCCACACCCACTCCCATTGTGAAAAAAATATGTCGCGCATGAACCTTCTCCCCCGAGCGGTAACTATTCTCGTGCGCCTCATAATAGCGTTGGCAGGTTTCCTCGGAAGGCTGGGCCACATTCCACTTGTGATCCAGTAAGCCCAAACAAAATAACCAGCCGAAGCTGGTTATTTTGTTTGGATTTATATTGCTCTAGTGTGAGTGTTTGGCAAACAGCTGTTTAAACATCCATAAGGTAAACAGGACCGCCCCGATTGCGGTGCCCACTGCAAAAAATGTTGCGATAATAGCCATTCTCTATCTCCCGGTTAGCGGTAATACGTGAAGAACTTGCCCCAATGATTTTCATCGTAGCACAATTATTTTATGCAAAAAAGGAGTTTCCCAAGATTCCTGCATATTGCTTTGTTTCGGCCACCCGGGCCATATAAAAGGAATTTAGGCTGTTATGCTGTTTGGCATATCAGGCACCCTTAACCCACAATTACTGAAGCAGGAACAATGCATGACTGAATTCAGCATCGTCGCCGTATTTTTTGCCGGGTTGCTCGGGGGGGTGCATTGTCTGGGCATGTGCGGAAGTATTGTCGGCGTCCTAACCGGACAATTACCCAAACACGGGGCACGCTGGCCGTTTCACCTGGCCTATAACAGCGGACGCATCGCCAGTTATACCGTGGCAGGCGTCCTGGTCGGTGCCATCGGACAGGCCGGTTTGTTATTTCGCAATGAAGTGCCGGTACAGCATTTGCTGTTTGCGTTGTCTAGCCTGATGCTGGTGGCGCTTGGTTTGTATCTCGCCGGCATATGGAGCATGGTCCGGCATATCGAGCGGGTTGGCAGCGTGTTGTGGCAACGCATACAACCGCTGACCCGCCACGTTTTTCCAATCACGTCCCCACTACGCGCCCTGTTGCTCGGCGTGCTATGGGGCTGGTTGCCATGCGGGCTGGTATACAGCGTGCTAGTGATGGCCTTGGCCAGCGGTCATCCACAGAGCGGCGCGCTGATCATGCTGGCGTTCGGTCTGGGCACTCTACCCAATCTGCTACTTATCGGGTTGTTCTGGGAACGTTGCCGTCGTTGGATACAATCGCCCAGAGTTCGTTTATTGGCCGGCCTGATCGTGATGGCATTTGGAATCTATGGACTGGTCAAGGTGGGTTATGTATTTGCCGTTAATGGCTGGGCGGGTAGTTGCCATGTCGATGCATGATTGCGGGGAATTTCTCATTCTGCAATATGGCACTACATGGATATGGTTCACTCATGTTGCGTAATTTTATTTTAATCATGTTGCTATCGTTGCCCAGTGCGTGTCAAAAACCGGAGATGCCATCGCCGTTTCATGCCAAAGACATCTCCTGGCAGTATGGACATGCCGATTTTCGGCTTTTCGACTTTAATGGCAAGCCACGTAGTCTGTCCGATTTTAGAGGGAAAGTGGTGGTGCTTTTCTTTGGTTATACCCACTGCCCGTTGATATGCCCCACCACATTGGCTGATTTGGCGCAGGTGATGCGCCAGCTGGGCATGGATGCGAACCGGGTGCAGATCCTGTTTGTCACGCTGGACCCCGAACGAGACAGTCCCGCGGTGCTCGCACAGTTCGTGCCTTCGTTCAATTCTTCATTTCTGGGCTTGTACGGGAATGCTCAAACAACCGCCCAGGCGGCCAAAGCATTTGGCGTGAAATACGAAAAGCAGTATGACAAACACGGCAGCTATACACTGGATCACTCCGACGGAACCTATTTGATAGGCTTGGGTGGCAAACCATTGTTGCTTTCACCTTACGGACAACACGTTGACCAGCTGGCACAGGACATCAGATTACTGTTAGCTATCGGCCGGTAACATTTGTTTACATAATACCGTACCTTTACGCTGCGGCCACGCCGTCATTCTCCCTATTTCTGCTTTATTTTCAAGTCCCAATCGTCCTGCCGAGTTGCGCTAACTGCGCATGACTTTCCTTGATTCCATTTTAGTCCTTGACTAATGGATACGTGGTTATTTAACATGTATTATAAATACATCAAATGATGTTTTATGCGCGTCTTTTTTAGTTTAATTTCTGACCCTATTCGTATTGAGGGATATACTTCCGAACAGTTACATTTTGATACGTGTTGTTATGTTCGGATACAACTTGAAACAGTTCAACGATATCGATTTATGAGTCTGAAAATAAATAGCCGCTGCATTTGCTTGAATCATGGATCGGTTTAAAGGCCTGAATATACGTTCGTGCCAATGTTCTCCTCAGGGTGGACATCGATCATTAATTTAGCTCAATAGGGAGAAATACTGTGGAAGCAACTCAATCGATACCAGTTAAATACGATATGGACGTGGTCAGGTGGTTTACCATTGCGGCCGTCATATATCTGGTTGTAGGTACGTTTCTCGGTGTGTATATCGCATCCGAATTGGCGTGGCCGGTAATGAATTTTGATATCCCTTACATCACCTTCGGTCGTCTTCGCCCGCTTCATACCAACTCGGTGATTTTTGCGTTTGGCGGCAGCACCCTGATGGCGACCGGATATTACATCGTGCAGCGCACCGGTGCGGTCAAGTTGTGGAGCAACACTCTGGCGTGGTTTACCTTCTGGGGCTGGAATCTGATCATCGTGCTGGCCATAATCACTTTGCCGCTCGGAATTACCCAGAGTAAGGAATACGCCGAGCTGGAATGGCCGATCGATATCATGATCGCCGTGGTCTGGGTGGCGTTCGGTTTGAATTACATCATGACGGTCGCGATACGCAAGAGTTCGCACATCTATGTATCGAACTGGTTCTTCATGAGCATGATTATCATGATCACCTATCTGCATGTGGTGAACAGCCTGGCGATCCCGGTCAGTCTGACCAGATCCTATTCCATCTTTTCGGGCGTGCAGGATGCCATGATCCAATGGTGGTGGGGCCATAACGCAGTGGGTTTCTATCTGACCGCCGGCTTTTTGGGCATCATGTACTACTTTGTGCCCAAGCAAGCCAATCGGCCTGTCTATTCATACCGCCTGTCCGTATTGCACTTCTGGACCCTGACCTTCGGTTATGTATGGTTGGGTGCCCACCATCTGCAATACACCGCATTGCCTGACTGGGCCGGTTCTTTGGGCGCCGGGATCTCCCTTGCAATGATCATACCGTCCTGGGGTGGCGCGATGAACGGGATGATGACTTTGTCGGGTGCATGGGATCGTTTGCGCACCGACTATATCCTGCGGTTCCTGGTGGTGTCGCTGGCGTTTTATGCGATGTCCACCTTCGAGGGGCCGGTGATGTCCATCAAGACCGTGAATGCGTTGTCACACTACACCGACTGGACCATCGGTCACGTCCATTCCGGCGCACTGGGCTGGGTGGTGATGGTTTCCGTGGGTGCGATCTACCATATGATCAAGAAACTGTGGCACACCGAAATGTATTCCGACCGTCTGGTCAATGTGCACTTCTGGATGGCAACGATCGGTGCGGTGATCTACGTCGTGGCGATGTGGGTGTCCGGCATCATGCAGGGGCTGATGTGGCGCGATTATGACGAGTACGGCGCGCTGACCTACACCTTCGTTGAGTCCGTTTCCGCCATGCATCCCTACTATGCGATGCGTACCGTCGGTGGTGTTATCTTCAACCTGGGTGCATGGGTCATGTTGTACAACGTGGTGATGACTGTGCGCCAGGCAAGCGGTGCGCGCAATACCAACGCCGTTCCGGCCAAAGCTTAAGGAGTGTGACATGTCTGATCACGGCAAAATATATTCAACAAAATTTCAAGACTCGCTGGAACGCAGCACTGTCAAGCTGGCAATCATGATTGCGCTTGCGGTGGCTGTAGGGGGGGTGGTGGAAATCGTGCCGCTGTTTTACCTGGACACGACCATGACCCATCTTTCGCCCAACGTAAAAGCATCGCAGAAAAGTGCCGGAGATACGTCCCCTATCGTTTGGGACCGCAAGCCGGGCGAGACACTGGATGACTGGAAACCGGGCGACGGTGTACGTCCGTACAAGCCGTTGGAGCTGGCCGGAAGAGCGGTTTACATCAGCAACGGCTGCTACCTTTGCCACTCGCAGATGATACGTCCGTTCCGCGACGAAAAGGATCGTTACGGCCACTATTCCGTGTCTTCCGAGTCCATGTATGACCATCCGTTCCAATGGGGATCCAAGCGTACCGGGCCGGATTTGGCGCGTGTCGGCGGCAAATATTCGGACGAGTGGCACCGCCGCCATCTGAGCTATCCCCGCGATGTCGTTCCTGAATCGGTGATGCCCAACTTTTTCTGGCTGGCCAACAACAAGTTGGATCCGGCGGAAGTGGTCAAAACCATGAAGGTGATGCGCGAGATGCCCTTCTATCCTGCCCCCTATACCGATGCGGATATCGTCAGCGCAACAGTTGCAGTGGAAGGCAAGACCGAGATGGATGCGGTTATCGCTTACCTGCAAGGTCTGGGCAACCAGATCAAATTCAGCGAAGGGGTGGATTACCGTGATTAAGCTGATGGAATACCTGGGCATGGACCTGGAGTCCATGACGATGAATGACTGGCTGGGCGTCTATTTTTCCGCATTTATATTCATTGCCATGGTCTATGTCTATTTCATGGTGTTCCGGCCTGCAAATAAAGACAAATTCGAGTCACTGCGCAACATGGCGCTGGATGACGATGAGCATTTCCACGTGGGAGAAAAATAATGAGTGAAAAGCACGATGCAAATGACCCGACAACAACAGGGCACGTGTGGGACGACGACCTGGCTGACTTTACCAATCAGCCACCGAGGTGGTGGATGCTGGCCCTGACTGCCAGTGCGATCTGGATAGTGGTGTATTGGCTGTATTATCCATCCGTTCCCATCCCGACTTCCAACACCTTCTTTAAAGGTCTGGGGGGGTGGACGGCAATCAAGGAAGAGGCTGCCGACAAGAGCGAAGTGGATGCGATACGCGGAAAATATGAAGCCAAGATCAAAAATCTGACGCCGGCAGCCATCCTTGCCGACAGCGATCTGACCGAGTATGTAAAGCGCTCCGGTAAGGTGCTGTTCGGCGATAACTGCGCGCCCTGTCATGGCACCAATGGTGTGGGCACCCGGGACAAGGAAGGCCTGTTTGCGCCGATCCTGGGCGACGATGACTGGTTGTATGGCGGAAAGGTCGACGACATCTATACCACGATATCCGGCGGACGGCAGGGCATGATGATCGCGCACAAGGACACTTTGTCCGCAACTCAAATCGGGGATGTGGCCAAATATGTCAAGGCGATGAGCGTAGAAGGCAAGGATATAGCGGATGCTGATCCTGTCGTGGCCGCGGGCAAGAAGGTATTCATGGAAAGCGACTGTACCGGATGTCATGGTGCCGATGCCAAGGGGATGCAGGTTATGGGCTCCGCCAACCTGACCGACAAAGTCTGGCGTTTTGACGGCTCATTGAAGGAAATTGAACACACCATTACCTATGGCGTGAATTCCGGCGATCCCAAGGCGCGTGTCGCGGTCATGCCCAGTTTCACCGACGCCGGAAAACTGAGCGATGCCGACATCAAGAAACTGGCCGTATATGTTTACAAGTTTGGCGGCGGCCAACCCGATGAACCTGTCCCCGCGCCGGCAGTGACGGTTAAGTAACACGGTACGAGGCACAGGGCGTGATGCCCTGTGCCATGGTCTTGTAACTTGTCAGGAAGGGGGATGCAATGAATCACGACGCGGTGTTCTGGGGTGTGATCATTGGTGTTGCCATCAGTGCTTTGGTGTTGACTTGGTTATTGTATATGTTGTATCGGAACGCAACCAAAAGCAAAGACAATCAATCGTAAAATCGTAACGCCGTACGAAAGGAGGGGCTTTGAATCTCCTCCTTTTTTCACTTGTGCGAGTGCTGAATAGGCTCTCTTGAATTAAGATTATCCGGTTGTTTGGTTATTAGTCAGGCAAGATGAAAGTATGGCCGGGTTGCAGTATGGATATTGGGAATAGGGCATGGATAAAGAACACCAACAAAAGGACACGACTAGCGTCACTGCCATTTATCAGGAGTTTGAAACCTGGAATGTCAATATGGGCGACAAGACCATCCACGCGAAACGCATGCCGGGTTTCTTTCGCACGATCAAACACAAGACCGGCGCGCTCTGGCTGCTGTTTTTCCTGGTCCCCTATCTGCGCTGGAATGGCCAGCAGGCCATACTGTTCGATATCGGCAACCGCCAGTTCCACTTTTTCAATCTGACCGTGCTGCCCCAGGATATCTGGATGCTGTCGTTGCTACTGCTGGTGATGGCAATGACTTTGTTTGCGGTGACGTCGGTGGCTTCGCGGGTATTTTGCGGCTACTTCTGTTTTCAGACAGTGTGGACCGATGTATTTACCTGGCTGGAGGAAAAGATTGAAGGTAATCCCACACAACGGCGCAAACTGGAAAATGCTCCCTGGAATCTTAAAAAGATCCGCCTGAAATTGCTCAAGCACTCCATCTGGCTGTTGATCGCGGCGTTGACCGGCATCAGTTTCTCGATCTGGTTCGTGGATGCGCATGACTATTGGCTCAACTTGCTGGCGCTCAATTTGCCGATGGTGGGCTGGGTCACATTAACTATGTTCATAGCGGGCACGTATATTCTGGCCGGATTGCTGCGTGAGCAAACCTGTTTCTGGCTGTGCCCCTATGCACGGATTCAGGCGGTAATGTCAGATAGCCAGACCATCATGCCAACCTATGACGTCAATCGCGGCGAGCCCCGCGGCAAGCTTCTCAAGGGCGCCCAAGCCGGCACGCAAGGGAAGGGTGATTGCATCGACTGCTTCCAGTGCGTGCAGGTTTGTCCGACGGGCGTGGATATCCGCCAGGGACAGCAGTTGGGTTGTATCACCTGCGGGCTGTGCCTGGATGCGTGCGACTCCGTCATGGACAAGATCGCGCGTCCGCGTGGATTAATCCGCTACGCCTCGCTGGATGAGATGGAAGGCAAACCGGTTAAAAAACTATACCAGCATCCGCGTACCCTGGTTTACATCAGCATCATTCTCATCGCATTGGGCGGCATCGCGTACGGGTTGACCCATCTGGGTGCGATGACCCTTCGGGTGATCCCATCACGTCAGCCATTGTTCGTCACCATGAGTAATGGCGATATCCAGAACGAATATGAATTCAAGGTCGTCAACAAGACCAACAAGGATTTGCATGTCGATGTGACGGTCGAGCACGGTATACCCGGGCAGATCATCATTGGCGCCGAACAACCACTGCTCACGCATCACGGTCGCGGCACTTCCTTTACGATCTTTGTCAAAGCGCCCGGTGTCAACATCAAACGCGAAGTGACACCGATAGAATTTCATATACGCAGCATCGAAGATCCCTCCGTGAAGGCGGAATACTCCTCCAAGTTCAACGGCCCCAAACCCTGAACCTGATTCGACAACAAGGAACAACAAATGCTTTCACAAAAAAACAAGGACGGTTTGCGCAACCCCTGGTTCCTTGGCATGGTGGGTGTGGTCGTCACGGCAGTCCTGGTGAATATCGTGCTGATCGGGTTCGCCGTGCATGGCCGTTCCACGCTGGTCGATTACGAGTACAACAGCAAGGATCGCAAGTCCGATATGGAAACCATGGACAACATGCAGGCACAAAAAGCGCTGGCCTGGAAACTGACTATCAAGCTGCCGAAAACGGCCGTGCTCGCTATCCCGGCTTCCTATGAAATTGATGTCTATGATCGGAACGGTGTGCCGGTCAGCGGCAACATGGAAGTGGTGGCTTATCGTGCATCCGATGCGAGCAAAGACTTCCCGGTACCGTTCGTGGAAGTCTCATCCGGCAAATATCAGGGCTATATCAGTTTCCCGCTCAAGGGCTACTGGGAATTGCACATCCGTGTTAACCGGGGCACAGATGTGTTCGATGCGGAAAGCGACA
Source organism: Burkholderiales bacterium (assembly GCA_038329705.1). Lineage (GTDB taxonomy): Bacteria > Pseudomonadota > Gammaproteobacteria > Burkholderiales > Gallionellaceae > Gallionella. The sequence continues at coordinate 27,791 of JBBQNH010000008.1, forward strand.
AGGTCCTGGTATCGGAAAAATAATCTGCAATGCAGCCCTAGGAATTGATGAGCCCGCCGAGCATCCTCCCAACCTGTAACTGCTTCCACTGTGGCTTGCCTGCCGGTGCCGGATCAAACTACCGAGCCCTGCTCGACGGCATTCATCGCGACTTCTGTTGCCTGGGTTGCCAGGCGGTGTGCACGGCCATTTTCGAGGCCGGCTTGCAGGGCTATTACCAGCGCACTCCTGAAGGCGTACTGCTCGCTCCTCCTCCTGACCCTCCACAGGACATTGATAGTTATGATCTTGACGAGGTACAGCAGGAGTACATAACCCGTTCCGGTGAATTGCGCGATATTCACCTGTTGGTGGAAGGTATCCACTGCCCGGCCTGCGTCTGGTTGATCGAGCGGGTGCTGCAGCGCGAGCCCGGCGTTCGGTTGGCCAATGTCAATCTGGCCGCCAAGCGCATCCACCTGCGCTGGGACAACAATCTCAACCGGCTTTCCAACCTGATCCGCGCGCTCGCCAGAATCGGATATTCGGCCGTGCCATACGATCAGGAAAATGCCGAAGGCGTGATCAAGAAATCCAATCGCAGCATGCTGTTCCGGCTGTTCTTCGCCGGCTTCACGATGATGAACCTGATCTGGATCTCCATCGCGCTATACAGCGGTGCGGACAAGGGCGAGTTTCGGGATTTCTTCCACTGGATGGGGTTCGTGCTGGCCACCCCAACGCTGCTCTATTCAGGTTATCCATTTTATCGCGGTGCTATCGGCGGGTTGCGGGTCGGGCGGCTCACCATGGATTTACCGATCGCCATCGGCCTGAGCGTGACCTATGCCTATTCGACCTACATCACGGTGTCGGCGCACAATACCGGCGCAGTCTATTTTGATACCGTCACCAATTTGATATTCGTGATCCTGGTCGGGCGTTATCTGGAGGGCATGTTTCGCCATCAGGCTCTGTCGTCGAACAAGCGGTTGCTTGAATTGCAGCCCCGCGTGGCTACCGTCATCAGGAACGGCGAGGAGCAGGTTACCCCGACGCGCACGATAAAACCCGGCGACCATGTACTCATCAAGCCCGGGCACAAGGTGCCCGTGGACGGCATCGTGCTTGAAGGTTTTAGTGCGGTTGATGAATCGATGCTGAGCGGCGAATCGGCACCGGTCGACAAAGCTGCCGGCGCAAAAGTCACCTCCGGAACGGTCAATACCAATGGCGCGTTACTGGTTGAAGTAAGTTCGACATTGCAGAACACAACGCTGGCAAAAATCATCCGGTTGGTAGAGGAAGCACAGGCTTCCAAAGCGCCGATACAACAATTGACTGACACCATCGTGCCCTGGTTTGTGCTGGCGACGCTGGTTTGTGCCACGCTGACTTTTTTAATCTGGTACCACAACGGTGTCGATATCGCCCTGATGGCGGCGACTGCGGTGCTGATCATCACCTGTCCTTGCGCACTGGGCTTGGCGACGCCCATGTCGGTTGCCGTGGCCTCCGGCCTGGGCGCCAGACACGGCATATTGATCCGGAACGGATTGGTACTGGAAACCTTGTCCCGTGTCAGCCATTTCGTGTTCGATAAAACCGGCACGTTGACCGAAGGCAAGTTGAGCGTGGCTGTTGTACATGTTGTCCCCGGCAACGATATGCAGGAAATAGTGCGCTACGCGGCGGCGGTGGAACGTTACAGCGAACATGGCGCTGCCAGAGCCATCATTGCCGCGGCTGAAGCGCGGCAGTTGAATTTTCGCGGTGTCACTGTACAGGGATTTAATGCCACCGCAGGGCTCGGCGTACAGGCTGAGGCGAATGGACGATCCGTGCTGCTGGGCAGCCTGGAATGGCTGTCCCGCAACGGCATCAAAGCGGACCCTGAATTGCTGGCGCGTGCCCTTGAACTGGAAGCCCAGGCGATGAGTTGCGTGCATTGCGCGTTGGGCTATGCGCATGTTGCCGTGTTCGCAATGGCGGACCGGTTGCGCGGCGATGCGCAGCAACTGGTAAACGAGTTACGCACGGCCGGCATCGGCATGACCCTGCTGAGCGGGGACCGCAAAGTGGTGGCCGAAGCCATCGCGGGACAATTGGGTGGCATGGAAGTGCTCGCCGAAGTATTACCGCAGGACAAGGATCTGGCAATTCAACGCCTGCAACAGCGCGGCGCGGTGGTGGCCATGGTGGGTGACGGCGTCAACGACGCGCCGGCCCTGATACGTGCCGATGTGGGCATCGCACTCGGGTCGGGAACCGACGTGTCGGTGGAAAGTGCCGATATCGTTTTGATGCACAACGAACTGGCCAAGGTACGTCTGGCGACCCTGCTGTCACGCCGCACCCTGCGAACCATCAAGCAAAACATCGGGCTTTCATTCGTTTATAACGCTATCATGGTGCCGTTGGCGATGATGGCCAAGGTGGATCCGCTGGTGGCCGCAATCACCATGCCCATTAGTTCATTGGTGGTGATCGGCAATGCTGCACGCATCCGCAACCTGTTCAACAATGAAAAATCGTAGGAGATAACATGAGCGTGATCTACACCCTGATTCCCGGCATGACGTTCCTGGGTCTGGTATTTTTTGTCATCATGATCTGGGCCGTCAAACAGGGGCAGTACGAGGACATGGAAGGCAATGCCAACCGCATTCTTCAGGATGACGATGAAGACATGATGTCATGACAAGCAGGCCTGCCTGAATCCACTTCTGGAAATTCAGGTAAGCAGCGGCCGCTATTTGACTATTTCGCCGTTTGCCAATAATGGGTCGACCAGCTTGTCAAAATCCCTGGGCTGAACATATTGCAGCACGGGCTTCTGTTCTCCACCCAGGGCAATATCCAGTCCGCTCTGCGGGTATAGCCAGTGAACTACCCCGCTTTTCTTTTCCCTTACACGTAGCTGGGGTTGCCCGAATCGTTTGATGAACACGGCATCTTCCAGGCGAACCAGGGGCATATAGGTCAGGCTGCTGATCGGCATCATGAATACTTTTTCAGCGTCCCCGGGTTTAAGGGTGATCTCCTTGCCGCTCTCAGTGACGTTCAGGCGCAAGCCACGGTCGAACATGGCCTGCAGTTCTGAATCGGGTGCTTGGATACTAACGACTATCCTTGCCTTAAGACCCGCCAGATCGACCTGTTCAAAAAACACTTCCACCACTAAATGACCATCAGGAGATTTGAACAGGATCGGTTTGCCCGCCTCCTTGAAATGTTGTTCAGCCTCATCGGTATTGGTTTTTCCTAACGTGACACCAAACACCTTGATGGTATCCGTGGTCGGATGTCCGATATGCCAGGGCAAGTCGGAGTTTTCAACGGGCTTGTCCCCCTGGAAAAATGCCACACCCATGACCAGCAAGGCGGCAATCGCGATTCCCCAGTAGATCTTTCGTGCCATTTTTGTACCAGTTAAAATTGAAAAGCTGAAGCACATTCTAATTCAAATCCCCTGTGCAAATGTTGTGACGACAAACTGGCCAGCGTGGCTTGTAGTTACGCTGGTATGATTCAAACCCGATATGACGGTGTTTTCGCAAGCGGCGTGTTATAGGAATAGCCGTTACAGGAAGTGAGGAAATCCGCATGTCGAACAAGAGCGCAACGTCCCTGACCAGTTTGTCTGTCCGGAGCAAAGCATGAAACTACCAGAATTCAATATTTTCATTGCCTGGTTCCTTATCCCGCAAACGCTGGCAATGGGCTGGGTGGCCGCGGTCGGGCGCTTCATCCTTGAACTGTTTGGCGTGGTTACCCAGGAGCAAGACATACCCGGGCGCATCGTGGGCGCGTTGCTGTTGCTTTGCGTGGTCTTGGTGTTGCGTCTTCTTCACGCCGGACCTCTTCCCATCGTGGGAAATCCGGTAGGAAGCGGTTACCGGTTCGGGCATCGCCTGATTCTGACAGGCAATATTCTGGCGGGAAGCCTGTTTGTATTCCAGCTTACCTGGCATTGGCTACCCAACCCTGTAATCGTAATGGTTCTGGCGCAGTTCACTTCTGCGTTTGGCTACTGGGTGATGGCGTTGTGGATGGTGGGATTCTCGTTGATTTATCAGTCAACACTACCGGGCCAATCTCGCCCCGATAGTACAGAACATACATAACGCACTGCCAGGCCAAAAAAGACTGCGGCTATAGGACTCAACAAGCAACAGCCTGTTTGATGTGGCGTCCCCAATGTGATTGGGCGAAATCCCGACAATTCATGTTGGCAGCAATTGCCGAATTCTTCCCTGACGGATATGATCAACCCATTGGACTTGATGGTGCGCCATTACAAAATTGGAGTGTTGTTAACGCCAGCACAGCCAGAAACAGTTTCAGTCCAAAGCGATCGATGCGCTTTTGCTGGTCGTGCACTTCATTATCTTTCGTGTGTGATATCTGGCCGACCGAATGGGGTGTATCGAATTGAAACGGGGCAAGTCGGCCGGGATGCCAAGTGATGCGAATTTTTCAAACCGTTTGCTGCTTTGCCGCAGCCGAGTCGTGACATCCGGCTTTGATCCAGTCCAGCCACTCCGTCAACCCTTCACCACTGCTTGCCGATACGCGGATCACGCCGATGTCAGGATGGATGCGGCGCGCGTTTTCCACGGCGAGATCAGCGTCGAAGTCGAGGTGAGGCAACAGGTCGCACTTGCTGAGCAGCATCAGGTCGGCGGCGCGGAACATGTCGGGATATTTGAGCGGCTTGTCTTCGCCCTCGGTCACCGAAAAGATCACCACTTTGTGCGCCTCGCCCAGATCAAATCCTGAAGGGCAGACCAGGTTGCCGACGTTCTCGATCAATAACAGACTGTCGTCTTGCAGTGCCAGCCGTTGCATTGCCTGACCGATCATGTGCGCATCAAGATGGCAGCCTTTGCCGGTGTTGATCTGCAGTGCGGGTGCGCCGGCATCGCGGATGCGCGCGGCATCGTTGTCGGTCTGCTGGTCGCCCTCGATCACGGCGAGCGGCAGCGTGCCGTTCAATGCCGCGATGGTCTTCACCAGCAGGGTGGTCTTGCCTGAACCGGGACTGGAGACCAGGTTGAGCGCGAAGATTCCGTGTGAGGAAAAATAGTGACGATTGTCACCGGCATAGTCGTTGTTCTTGGCAAGGATGTCGCGTTCGATCCTGACCATACGTGACTGGCTCATGCCGGGCGCATGCGTGCCAGCGGGACCAGCGCCAAAATCGATGGTCTCATGAACATGTGAATGTTCGTGCGCATGTTCTTGCAGCGCGCTTGTGTCTGGCACTCGAAAAGTCATCTTCTCGCCAGCCTTGCGCTGTCGCGCGAGCGCATGGCCGCCGATGAGCGTCTGACCCTTCCCGCATCCGCATGTCATGCACATATTATTCTCCCGATCGGAACAGCTATTCTACTTCCAATTCCTTGACCCTCATCTCCTCACCGCCGGTCACCTCGATCTGAAAGCTGCCGCAATTCGGGCAGGGTTCGTAGCGGGTGGTCACGGCGACATTTTGGGCGCACTCCATGCACCATCCCTGTCCTGCGGTCGCGATGATCTCCAGTCGAGCATCCCGGGCAACGCTGTCACGTGTCACGACATCGAAACAGAAGCGCAGTGACTCGGTTTCCACGCCAGCCAATTGGCCGATCTCCAGCCACACCGCGCTGACCTTTGCATAACCATCCGTTCGCGCTTTGTCTTCGATGATCTGCAGGATGCTTTCGGCGATCGACATTTCATGCACAGTGAACCCCTGTCCGGTATTCCACACCCCGATATTTTCCAACAGGATGTGAGCGTTAGCACATCAGTGCCATAGTGAACCCCAATTCCCTGATTGGCAAATCCCGGAACCGCCGGGCAGTGTTGCCAGAGATATATCTGGATATTAGGTTCTGCTTATTAACCCCTTAAGCGGCCGTTTTCGACACTTTGCAGTACTTCGAGATTCCGGAAATCTGCCATTCAGAATACGTTACAACCCTCAAAAGCGATCAGTTCTTTGTTAGCAATGCCTCGAACTGTTCAATCGGTACTGGCTTACTGAACAGATAACCCTGGAAATGTGTGCAACCCTGGTTCAGGAGGAGTTTCCGTTGCTCTTCCGTCTCCACTCCTTCGGCAATAACGTCCAGTTTCAGACTGTGCGCCATCGCAATGATGGTTTGTACAATCGTGTGGTCATCCCCATCGATGGCCATATCGCGAACGAAGGATTGGTCAATCTTGAGCTGATCCAGCGGTAGCCGTTGCAGGTACTGCAAGGATGAATAGCCGGTGCCAAAGTCATCCATCGAGAACTGGATACCGGTCTTTTTCAAAGTGTGCATGGTTGCAATGATCTCTTCGATGTTTTCCACCAACACGCTTTCAGTCAGTTCCAACTTGAGCCGTGCAGGGTTGATGCCGTGGCGTTGCACAACTGCGTGAATCTGAGCAGCGAAATCGGTCTGACGGAATTGCCTGGCACTGATGTTCACGGCCAGCACGAGGTCACGGGTGAGCTTATCTTGCTGCCATATCTTAAGCTGGGCGCAAGCCGCATCCAGCACCCATTGCCCGATGGGCAGGATCAGCCCGGTTTCTTCCGCCAGCGGAATGAATTGCGTGGGGGACACCAGGCCGCGCAAGGGGTGTATCCAGCGGATCAACGCCTCTGCACCCAAGGGACGGGACGAGCTATCTATCTGGATTTGATAGTGTAGATGGAATTGTTGATTCTCAAGTGCTTTGCGTAGTTCGCCTTCCAGCGAGAAACGACCGGTGATGCTTTCCTGCATTTTTTTATCGAAGAAGCGCACGGTATTACGTCCGGCTTTCTTGGCCTGATACAAGGCGATGTCGGCATGTTTCAGCAGTTCATCCGTTGCCAGAGAGTGGCCGGTGAACAGGCTAACCCCGATGCTGGCGGTGCCGTGGTAATCGTGAGTTTCAAGCTGACAAGATTGGCTGAAAGATACGAGCATTTTCTCGCCGATGATTTCCGTCTGTGCCGCCGCTTCAAGAGTATGTGCGCTCAGGTTTTGCAGCACCACCACGAACTCGTCACCGCCCAGGCGAGCCACGGTGTCCCCTTCACGCACGCAGGAAGTTAGGCGTTGCGCGACCAGTTGCAAATACAGGTCACCGATATGATGACCGAGGGTGTCGTTGAGGGACTTGAAATTATCCAGGTCGATGATTAGTAGCGCCCCTGCTCTGCCTGTACGTGCGCTGGAAGCCAATTCTTGGTGAAGCCGGTCCATGAGCAGCCGCCGGTTGGGTAACTGAGTGAGGGGGTCGTAGTACGCCAGATGCTGAATTTTCTCTTCTGCCACTATGCGTTCAGTGATGTCGATGTGTGATCCGACATAATGGGTAACCGCGCCCTTCTCATCTTTAACGGCAGTAATGGTGAGCCATTTTGGATAGATCTCGCCATTCTTGCGTCGATCCCAGATTTCTCCATGCCATACTCCGGTGAGCTTGATACTCTGCCACATCGCTGCATAGAAAGCGACATCGTGGCGGCCGGACTTGAGCAGGCGCGGGGTCTGGCCCACGACTTCCTCTGCCGTGTAGCCGGTCGACTCGGTAAATGCTTTGTTGACCCGCACGATCACGCCATCGGTATCAGTGATCATGAAGCTTTCTTGCGACTGGAAAGCTGTAGCAGAAATACGTAGTTCCTTCGCCATACTGATAGCGCGCATACGACTGCCGATCAACTGCCAGAGCAAAAATGACAACAACACGCTCACCAAGCTTCCGCTAATTCGTATTAACTTAACTCCTTTAAAATCGAGATTCTCTTCAAAGCCAGGCAAAGAGCGTAGTGTGCTGGTCCAGGTATGGTCGGCGTATTTGATGGGTTGGACAGAATGGAACATGGCCAAATCGGATCCGGGCACTGAAAAGTGATTATCGTAGTCGTACATCTTTGCTTCCAGCGTAGTGTTCTCGCCATCGAAAATCTCATAATCAATATGTCTGATTGATTCCCCGAGAACATCGAATACGAAGTCATTCATCTGGAACGCCGCACTGATCCAACCGATGATATTTTCGCGGCGTTCGGCCAGTGTGGCATGTGGGCTGCCGTTACGGTACACAGGAACATACATTAGAAAGCCAATTTGATCTTCCTGTTCGGTTACGTGTCCCAGCTTAACCTTGGTTGTGATGAAGGATTGATCAAAATCGCGTGCCTGCTCCATAGCTGCACGACGCACGGGATCTGAATACATATCAGAACCCAATTTACGCTGGTTGATCTCTGTGAAGGGCTCCACATAAAGGGTGGATGTATGGAAGTCGGGTTCACCTGCTGGGCTTTTACTGTAGTTCGGAAAGCCATTTTTACGGACAACTTCGATATGCTTGGTTTTTATCCTTGACGGGGTAAGCACAGAAAAGCAAATGCTCTGCATACCCGGATAGAAGGTTTCCAAGTGAAGCTCAGTCACGTAGTTGTGGAAGTTTTCTCGAGTAACATCCTTTGACGAGGCATATAGACCTACTGCACTGTGCAGGACATGCTCATAGGACTTCAGCCGTTGCTCAATTCGGAGCGTGACTTCTAGGGATTTGTAAGTGAATTCGCCCTGTAACTTCTGGCGAGCGGAATTAAGGGCTTCAAGTTGAAGCCAATAAGTAACAACAAGGCCGAAAACCAGAAACAACCAAGGTAGCAGCTTATAGTAGCGCTGAAGCATTATGGAGAACGGGAGGGTGGTAAGCCTCTAGGTATATTCGGTTCCATCTTTCTATACGGCTTGACAGTTAACAAAGTTAAGAACGTGCATTCTATACTGTAATTTCAGACCCGACAGTGTCTAGGGCATGAGACTTTCGTCAGAGCTGGTCAAGTTCGTCAAATGTCTCGGCAGCGACCATCCGCAGCACATAGCGGCCCTACGCCAGGTTCTGCTTTTTAGCGTTGAAGCCGATCCGCAACATGCCCGAGATCGTGCAAGCCATCACGCTGATCGGTCCGCTCCGCTATTTCCTCGCGGTGCTGCGCGGCGTGTTCCTCGAAGGCACGCTGTTCCACCTGCTGCTCGACCAGTTCTGGCCGATGGCGCTGATCGGAGCGGTTGCGCTCGGTATTGCCGGATGGCTGTTCAGGCACCACATGTATTGATATAAGCGCTGGAATTTGAGTGGATTGAGATGCTATGTTGAAATGTGCATATGCTTACGGGCAATTTCATTGGCGAACGCCAACTTTCTGCCGGAAAGGGCCGTTTTTTCATATCCCTTGCATTAGGCATTTAAACAATTAAGATAACTAAGGTTCGGTAGAGGATGCACATTCAGATAATCCGGAAAAACAACATATTCGGGAGACGATTCATGAAAAAAGTCAGACTGTTTTTGATGGTGGTGGCAATAGCGATGGCGGGTACAGTTCATGCAGCCACCCCTACCCCGCCTCGGGTGGAATATTCTGCTGACACCGTAATGGAAACGGCTGAGGTCTCGATGAAGGGCCATATTAACTACGCCCCAAAGCGGGAACGGCGCGAGATGGTCATGGACGGCGGGGACAAGATGATCATGATCATGCGTCTTGACAAAAAGATGGCCTGGACGCTGATGCCGTCTGAAAAGATGTATATGGAGATGAGCCTTGACAAGGCCAGTTCACAAGCCAAAGACGATACTTCGAAGTACAAGATCGAACAAACCGTGATCGGCCCGGAGATGCTCAATGGCCTTAACACGACCAAGAGCAAGATTATCATGACCGGACCCAAAGGCGAGAAGATGGGCGGCTTCATGTGGGCGACCAAGGACAACATCATGGTCAAGATGGATGCGATTGCCATCGACAAGAAGGAAAAGATGCGCTTCAAGACCGAGCTGACCAATCTCAAGATCGGCAAGCAGGATCCGGCACTTTTCGAAATTCCCAGGGGTTATACAAAGATGAGCATGGGCATGCCCAGCTTTGGCGCGATGATGGGTGGCGACGACAAGGAAAATGATGACAGCGGCAAGGAGAGCTCCGGCAAGGCCGAGGAAAAGAAGGGGTTTGGCCTGATGGATGCCCTTAAACTGCTGAAATAGCCCGGGATCGATGCCATGAAAAAATCAATAATGTTCTACGTTGCTTTCAGCGTGGCGGGCCTGATGGGCGCGACGCAACTTGCCCAAGCCGATGGCTGTACCGCGAAGGATGAGAAGGTGGCCGCAGTGCAAATGAAGAAGGCTGAGGACAGCGAGCGCGCCGGCAAGTTGAAGGAGGCCTATGCGGCGGCAGGCAAGGTCGATTCCATGTGTCTGGCTGGCGATGGTGACAAGCGGCATGAGGCCATGATCAAACGTATCGGACTTCAGTTGGGCCAACTGGAGGAGAAGCAGGGCCGGCTGGCTGCGGCGTTCGACTGGTATAAGAATTCGCGCAACGATGCAGAGGCGGACAGGGTCAAGCTGAAGCAGGTTGACGCCAATCCGCGCGACCGCAATCTGGTCTCAGGCGCCATCGATCACTTCAAATACAAAAACAACGACTCGCGCGTGGCTGAGTTGCGCCAGTTGGCCGCGAAGAATGCCGATCTTGAACTTGCCAACGAAGAAAAGGCTTTCGCCGCCCGCAGGGAATCTTTCGCTGAGCTTGGGGCTGCCAGGGACTGGCTCTATTACGTGGGTGAAAATGCGGATAAAAAAACTCGTGCTCGCGCAGAGCAGCGCGGCGATAGGCTGGCCAGGGAAGAGACGTTTCGAGACCTGGATAACGCAATGCGCTATTACGATATGGCCGAAGCAAAGAATAAAGAAAAGTCGCTGCAAGACAAAGCGCTGAGACTGGCAAAAGAGCACGAAAAGAAAGGCGAAATCACCCAAGCCACGAACTTCTATAGCCTAGCCGGCGAGGGCACCAAAGGCGATGAACTGCAGGAACGTGCCGAGGCGCAGCACAACAAATCGGAACAGAAAAGACAGAAACAGTTCAAGAAGGGGCAGGACGATCTCGAAAAAGAACTTGGCCTGTAAACAAACAGGCTTTCAACCAAGCCGCTTACTTAAAGTGTGGGAAGCATACTTTCCCCGGTGCCCGTTATTGGGATGTAGTTTCAAAAAATAAAAAGTTGTTAAATAGTAACTTTGCACAATCAAACTCCACATGACATACCTAAATAGACGAAATTTCATTAAAGCATTATCTACACTTCCTCTTGCCTTTTGTTTTCCCAAGTTTGTGCTTGCGCAAAATCTTCCTGATATTTCCGAGTTAAAGGTTGGCTATGCTCAACGCCTGAAACAGATTTTAAATAAAGGTAATTTGCCCTATATTGATCTTGAGAGCTCTTGCAACTCAAGCAAAATTGACATTGATTGGCTTGCGAAAAGTATGGATGAGCTCAACATCGGGCTGATGGCACTATCTGCGGATGTCAAAGAACCCATATACGATGACTTGTCAGAAACCTTGAATTCCAGTTATCCAAACCATTTCATTCCGGTTGGGAACGGAGGGATGACAGCATCTCCGGATGAATTTCTTGATGCACAAGATAAGGCAGCGCAGGAACATGAGATATTACTGTTCGGGGAATATGAATTCAGGCATTACCCTTCGCCAAGGCAAATAAAACGGGGTAAAACGGACAGGGATGTTTTTGTACCGATCGACGGCCCTGTCGGTCATCATGCATTTAGCCTCAGCGAGAAAACCGGGATGGCTTTTCAGATACATTATGAAATTGAGGATGAGCTGTTGTTGCCCCTTGAGAGCATGTTGGTGCAATATCCAAAAGCAAAAGTGATTTGGTGCCACTTGGCACAGATACGGTATGCCGAACGTGCGTCACGTTATACGCCAACTTATGTCGATTCCTTAATCGCCCGATTTCCGAATCTATATTTTGACACGGCTTTCGGTGATGCAAGTTCGATCTACCCGTTGAGCGGCCAACATCACTCGCGAGTGTGGGCGGAAGGAGGTGGCCTGAAATCAGAATGGCGGGACCTGATCGTGGCGCACTCTGATCGTTTTTTCTCTGCACTTGATCTCGGGCAGGATCGTCTGAAAAAGATTGGAGAGAAAGATCATAATCACAGAATGTTTTTGTCCCATCTCCCTGCCGATACCCAGCATCAAATCGCCTACCGCAACACTTGGAAGCTATTGTTCAAGGAAGATTTTGTCTGAATATTGCCCGATTGGATTGTTTAATATCTAAGGTCGGCTTTGACACGGAGCAGTCTATTGGTTGTAACTTCGTATTGTGTCCGCTTTGAGTAGCACTCGGGACTATCATCGAAAAAGCCAACACTTTAAGTAAACGGCTTGGATTTTCGACCGGCTGTTTTTAGCATATCCGCGGTAGCGGATCATCCTGCAGTTCTTCCAGCATGCGTTCACCGCCCAGTTCTGTTTCCAGCACCACATGCGCGCGGCCCTCTTTGATGCTGCCGATGATCGCGGCATCGTGACCCTGCGGCAGCGCCTGCCAGCGCGCTAACGCCTCATTCGCCTGCGACGCCTCGACCACCGCCACCACGCGGCCTTCGCAGGCGAGGTACATCGCGTCGTAGCCGAGCATCTCGCACACCGCCGTGACCTGCTCGCGCACCGGGATGGCGGGCTGTTGCAAGCGCACCTGCAATTTTGTCGCGCGGCTGATCTCGTGCATCACCGTGGCCAGTCCGCCGCGCGTCGGGTCACGCATGAAGCGTAACCCGCTCAACGGCAGCAAAGCCTGGGTCAGCGGCGATACGTTAGCCGCATCAGATTGCAGCTCGCCATGCAAACCGAACTGTTCGCGCGCCAGCATCACCGCGATGCCGTGGTCGCCCACCGGCCCGCTTACCATGATCTTGTCGCCGGCGCGGATGTGCTGCATGCCGAGTTGCGTTCCCTCGGCACGCAACCCGATGCCGAGGGTAGAGAGATACAATCCGCCGCCTTCGCCGCGTCGTACTACTTTGGTATCGCCTGCCACCACCACGACATTCGCTTCGCGCGCGGCCTTGGCCATGCTGATGATGATGCGTTCCAGTTTCGCGATCTCGAGGCCTTCTTCGATGAAAGCGCTTAATGTCAGGTAATGCGGCGTTGCGCCCGAAACGGCGAGATCGTTCACCGTGCCGTGCACCGCGAGCGAACCGATGGTGCCGCCCGGAAACTCCAGTGGCTGCACGGTGAAACCGTCGGTGGTCACCATCACTTCGCCCGGGCCCAGCGGGATGTGCGCCGCATCGACGCCGGTATCGAGCAGCGGGTTGGCAAGATGGCGCGCGAATATCTTTTCGATCAGCTCGCGCATGTAATGCCCTCCGTTGCCGTGGGCCAGACTTATGTGCGTGTCATCCATGCTGGTGTATCGCCTCTATCAGTTGGCCTAGCGCCAAACCGCCATCATTGCATGGCGCCTGCTGCGGCAGATAGGCATCGAATCCTGCAGCCGAGAGTTTCTCCAGCGCCAGTTCGGCGAGCAGTTTGTTCTGGAACACGCCGCCGGTCAAACCCACTGCATCGAATGGCATGTGTGCCCGGATAAGTTGCGCCTGTGCAACGATGCAATCTGCCAGGCTTTGGTGGAATTGCATCGCGCGTTGCGGAGCCGGCACTTGTTTACACCGTAATGCATGTAACAGTGGTGTCCAATCAGCGACCAGCAGGTCGTTCACATCTTTGTGCAACGGCAGTTCTATCGCTGCGGTTTCTCCCCGCATCCCACTCTCAGACGCTGCGGCTTCGAGCAACATCGGCCCCTGTCCTTCGTAGCTCGCCGTATCGACCAGACCGAGCAGACTGGAAGCCGCGTCGAACAAGCGTCCCACGGCAGTGGTGGCGGGTGCGTTCAGGCCGTGTTTCCACGCGCTCTTCAGCAGCACTGCATCGCGTTTGGTTGAATGCCAATCAAGATCGCTTTCCCAGCATAGCGCCGCAGCGGAACGCCATGGTTCGCGCCCGGCGCGTTCGCCGCCGGGCAGGCGGAACGGCTTGAAACTGGCGACGCGCTGCCAAGCGCCGGGTTTGCCGTGCAGTGCTTCTCCGCCCCACAGGGTATCATCCTCACCGAGTCCGACACCGTCCCAGGTGAAACATAACCAGGTCTTGTCGAGGCCGCCCTCGAAGGCCAGTGCGGAGGCATGGGCAGGGTGATGATAAACACGCCGCAGCGGCAAGCGTTGTTGCGCCGCCCAGCGGCTGCTGGCATAGCCGGGATGTGCATCGCAAACGATGGACTGCGCCTTGATTCCGTAAAGCTGTTGCAAATCCGCGATTACCTGTTCGAATATCTCCAGACTGCGCGGCGCATCGAGGTCGCCGATGTGCGGCGACAGTACAGCGCGATCGTTCCATGCTAACGCGATGGCGTTTTTCATGTGGCCGCCCACCGCCAGCAGCGGCTGCGGCAGGGTGAGCGGCAGGTCGAACTCCAGCGGCGCGAGACCGCGCCCGGCGCGGAGCAAACGCGGTTTGCCCGCGATCACGCGCAAGACGCTGTCGTCGGCCGGTCGCGCGATAGTGCGGTTGTGATGCAGGAAGGCCTGCGCCACCTTGCCCAGTCGCGCCTCGGCTTCGGCGTTGCCGGTCAATACCGGTTCGCCGCTGACGTTGCCGGAGGTGGCGACCAGTGGTCCGCCGAAACTGTCCAGCAGCAAATGATGCAAGGGACTGTAGGGCAGCATCGCGCCAATCTCGCGCAGCCCCGGCGCGATCGAATCAGGCAGGGTGGAATCCGCGCGCCGGGGTAGCAGCACGATCGGGCGCGACACATCGCACAGCGCAGCCCGGGTCACCGCATCGAGTTGTAATTCATCGCGCACGCGTTCCAATCCGCCTGTACCCTGCCACGGAAACATGACTGCCAGCGGTTTGTGCAGCCGGTGCTTGTTGTCGCGCAAACGTGTGATGGCGGTGGTATTCATGGCATCGCAGATCAGGTGATAGCCGCCGATGCCTTTGACCGCAACGGTTTCGCCGCGCCGCAATGACGCGACACAGGTAGTCAGTGCAGTTTTGCCTTCAACATTTTCATGCGCTGAGGTGAAACCCAGTTGCGGTCCGCATACCGGGCAGGCCAGCGGCTGCGCATGGAAGCGCCGGTTGTGCGGGTCATCGTATTCGGCGCGACACGCTGGACACAAAGGAAAGTCTGCCATCGTGGTGTTAGGCCTGTCGTAGGGCATGCGTGTGATCAGCGTATAGCGCGGCCCGCATTGCGTGCAATTGATGAACGGGTAGCCGTAACGCCGCTCGCCGGGATCCAGCATCTCACGGCGGCAGTCGTCGCACAGATAATTGTCCGGCGGCACATGCACCTGTGCATGGCGGGATTCGGTACTGGGCAGAATCTCAAAGCTGTCCAGCTTGCGCAGCGGAATGGACTGGCAGGAGATGACATGCGGGCGTGCCAGCGGCGGTGCAGCGGAGACCAGCGCGGCTGCGAATGCATCAAGTGCCGTAGCTTCACCCTGCGCTTCCACCAGTACTTCACCGGTGAGGTTCTGTACCACGCCAGGCAGTCCGCAACGCTGCGCCAGATTGAACACGAAGGCACGATATCCCACTCCCTGTACACGACCGCCCATCAGCCAGCGGCGGGCAACTGGAATATTATTGTGAGCGGATTTTTTGCCTGTTTTCATGGGGATGGCGAGTCACTGTCCATAGCGTGTGCTTGCAAGAATTCAACCGGCGACATGAAGGATGTGGCCATGCAGAGCACATGATCACGGTTCGTTTGCAAGTTCAGGCATTATCTTTGGGATGCATCCTGATGTTTCACCAAGTGACGTGAACAGTCTATTGCCAGCATTGAACTGCCAGGCGAACATTCGCTTGTTACTGGCGCATCCTGGATCTGAAAACCGCCACACCAAAAATAAGCAGTCCGAGTAAGGTAAGGTACAAACCCAGTTCAACATAAGCGGGGGTGTATCGCAAGGATATGACATCTTTTCCCGGTTCAACCAATACCGCGCTGAGGCCTCCATCCACCATAAGTATTGCCGCTTCATGCCCATTCACTGTTGCTTTCCATCCATTGTCAAACGGAATGCTGAAAAATACCAATTGTTTGATGTTGGCACTAAGATATCCGCTGATGCTGTTATTCGAAAAGCTGCTGATATGGAAACTGTTGTCTTTGAGTTTTTCGGTGTCTATTGCCAACAAATCAGGGCTGTAGGAATCCATAGAAAGAGTTGTTCCTGAAATCCTGGCCATGGCCGGCAGATCGTTAGCCAGATGATCGGGAATCATGATTGCCTTGATCAGCGCGATTTGTTTGAGATTGCTATCCAGTTTGACAAAATCGCTTTGCAAAATGTAAGCGTCATAGGCGACACCCATTGGCAAAGCGTATTTTGATTTCAATACACTGACGTCGCCGAAATTGCCGATTTTGGTATATAGCCAATCCCATCTGGGTTTGCTTTCCCAATTCCCTTTGAAAAGTACATACTTGACGCCTGTCAGTATCTGTAGCAGAGGTTTGTTCCTGACCCCGGGAATCCACATGGTTTCAAATTTGTTATCTGGATTCAGGACGTCGCATGCAGCCAGAAAATTAATATAATTTTTTTGGTTGAATGAATTGTATGCACTGCTGCCGAAGTAGTGCTGGACCTTCGAATCGTTGAAGCCTGCAAGTGATGCAGGCGAGGAGGAATAGTTCTTCTCGATCCTGAAGAATTCGTTGTCCTGTTGCTTGATAAAGGAAATAGCTTCCACAGAGAAGTCGTTATAACCGGCTTTTTCATGAAGAGATGCAGTGCTTACGGCATCCCGATCGTTAACGGTTACGTAGGTAAAACTGGCCAGCTCGATACAGGTTAGAGCCCATAGACATAGCGGTGCATATTTCCGGTACTTTCCTGCTGAAAATAACGTCAAGGTTGCGGTGATCAATACCAGAAACAGTGCAATTCTGTTTTGCATGGTGTGAACTATCGCCGAGTCCCATCGAGTCGTGCCATAAACGCCATGCAGACTAACGTTGTAGGGAAAATACAACAACAGCGTCAGGATGAGGAAGCTCATGCCCAAAATCGGCAAGTTGATAGTCTTGCCCTTGATCAGTTTGTCCAGCGCCAATACGGTGAACAGGATGAAGATGACTGACACATACAAGGAAAAGTCCCTGAAGTAATCTCCTTGAAACAACCAGAATCCCATCCTGAACCACGGGAAGATCTCGGCAAAGATAAAAATTCCGAGGAAGGTTGCAAAAACGATTTTTTGCCTGGATTTCAGGAAATGAAATAATTGCGGTATCAGCAACAGGCTGAGCAGCCCGCAATAACTCATCGGGGCTTCCAGGTAATTACGCCAGCCTTTATACGCGCTGCCATTGCCAAGCAGATCACTGGAAAATGTGCGCATGAGTAATGTCAGCAAATAATTACCATTACCTGTTTCGAGTATGGATTTGGAAGCCAATTTGCTAACGAGCGAGGCACTGCCGGATACTCTCGCACTATCGATCATCTGGAACAGGTTCGGAACGGAAAATACCGCACTCATCAGCACGCCGAGCAAGCCGAGCAAAATCAGTCTGAGGAATAACGATGAAAGACGTTTGAAGTCGGTTTCATCTTCCGCAGACACTCTGAAAAGAATATAGAACAGCAGGAACACGCCACCGGTATAGAGATTGACGAAATTGTATCCAGCAATCAGCGCAATGCTTA
Organism: Burkholderiales bacterium; assembly: GCA_038329705.1. Lineage (GTDB taxonomy): Bacteria > Pseudomonadota > Gammaproteobacteria > Burkholderiales > Gallionellaceae > Gallionella. The sequence continues at coordinate 45,386 of JBBQNH010000008.1, forward strand.
TCGGAAACAGCCACCATTTATTCTCCGAATACAGCATTTCGAAAGACAAGAGCAGCAATGCAATGTACAAGCCAAGCGTGGAAAATATATACCAGCTTCCCCCCACGATCATGAAAGCGGAAAAGGCATAGAACAACCCGCCGATATATGCAGCTCTGGTATCCAATCCTGATTTTTTCAGAAAGCCAAAAAATAGCAGCCCGCTGCAGGTGATTTTGAATATTTCTACCCAGACTATCCCGAATGACAGATTGTCGGCTCCCAGCAGGTAGAGCAGGTAGGTGGTGGGGTCGCTCAGGCTGAACGGGAATACGTTTTGTCCCAATCCCTGTTCAAAGGACCATCCGGGAAGGTTGCCTCCCCAAAGCATTTCAGAGATATTGATATAGCCCGGGAGATTGGTATTCAGCGTGTCGCTGCCGATATCCTTGAACAAGTAAACCGAATGGCCGAATACGAACTGATGGAAAACTATCAGGCACAAGAGTAATAACGTGCAGAATAATACCGAGATTTCCTGGCCAGAGATGGAGCTGGAAGACTCCGCACGGGTAAGTGGATATGCAGCAGGTTCTGAAGTATTAGTGGCAGGCACTTTTTGGAATTTCTTGATGGCGTAATTAATCAATGAGTGTGATGATCGAGCATACCCGAAACCGGCCCCGGTGAAATCCTTAGTTGTAACAAGCTGGGCAGATGTTACCGATATTTTATGTACTTTTCGGCCGTGCTATTTATGCGGAGGTGTACCGCCTGACTCGATATACACAGTTTGCGTCGGGAAGGCAATCTGGGCGCCGTGCCGGGCTATGATCCCGGCCACCTTCAACAGCACGTCCTGCTTCACTTCATGGAACTTGATCCAGTTCTTGGTCTTGGTGAACGTATAGATAAAGAAGTCAAGCGAGGAGGGCCCGAAGGTGTTGAAGTTGACGATCAGCGTCTGGGTCGCGTCGATCTCGTCGTGAGTCTGCAGCATCGCCTTCACCTCTGTAACGATCGCACCCATCGCACCGATGTCATCGTAGCGGATGCCGATGGTCTCCTTGATGCGGCGATGGGTCATCCGCGAGGGGTTCTCCACCACGATGCTGGTGAACAGGGCGTTCGGTACGTAGATGGGATTCTTGTTGAAAGCACGAACCCGGGTGTGGCGCCAGCTGATGAACTCCACCGTGCCTTCGATCTCCTTGTCCGGCGAGCGTATCCAGTCGCCCACGCTGAAAGGGCGATCCATGTAAATGGTGAGGCCGCCGAAAAAATTAGCCAGCAGATCCTTGGCGGCAAAGCCGACCGCAAGACCGCCGATACCACCGGCGGCCAATATTCCCGAGACGCTGAAGCCAAGCGTTTGCATCGACAACAGGATGGTGGTGATGATCACCGTGAGACGGGCCAGCTTCGACAGCGCATCGATGGTGGTGTGATCCACCGCTTCGCCTTTTTCTTCTTGCATCGCGACGATGTTGCGGGTGACGTTGCGGATCAGGCGGATCAGATACCATGCCAGACAGACGATCACGCCCACATTGCGGATCTGCGGCACGGCATCGAAGATAGCAGCGCCGTTCTCCTTGCCCATGATGTTGCCCGCGAAAGCAAGGCCGATCAACCAGATGGCGACTGGCGCAGGTCCTTTTGCCGCGCGGATGAGCGCATCATCCCAGGGGCTCGAGGTCAGGCGGGTCAGCTTCTCCGTATAGCGCAACAGCATATGGGAAACGACATTGGCCAGCGCGGTTGCCAGGACGACCAGGAAAACTTGAAGGAACAGGGGTTCCGTGAGGAAGGAAACCCCCAATTTTTCTGACAATTCTTTCATGTTCATTGGATAACCGGCGATCAGTGATGGGTGAGGCTTGATTTTAGCAGACCACGACAACAACCAGTCATCACTATGCCTGAGGTATGTAACTCACATCATGGCGGCGGATACCTGCACCGCGAATCACGCCGCATGGCCGGTTTTGGGCCAATGCCAAATAGCTTCACTTATATTCAGGCGGAAGCGAGCAGATATATTCCGCTGGCCGTGATGGCAACGCCCAGCATCCTTGCCAGCAGCGCGTAACGCTTGCGCATGGCAATTCCCGTCGCGACCCCGGCGAGATGCAGGCTCGCTGTTGCAGCGAGAAAGCCCAGCGCATAGGCCATCGGTGCGGCCGATGCCGGCAGTTCGAGTCCGTGAGCGTATCCGTGCAACAGACCGAACGTCGCGGTGACGGCCACGCTGAGCATGATCGGTAACTGCATCGACAACGCGATCAGCAAACCCAATGCCAATACCGAGGTGGCGATGCCTGCCTCGATCAGCGGCATTGATTGCCATTGGGTGGCGATACCCGCGCCGACCGCGAGCATAGTCATGAAGGTCGCGGGCAGCAGCCAGACTTTGCGTCCCCCACCCTGGGCGGCCCACAGTCCCACTGCCACCATCGCGAGCAGGTGATCAAGTCCCGAGAACGGGTGCATCAGTCCCGCCGCCAGGCCGGAAACATCGTGGCCGGGGTGGGCGAAAGCGACGCTGCTGGTGCCGAAAAGAATAAATGCGGCTAGAACTTTTCTGATGGTGTTGCGCATGGCTTTCTCCTTGGGGACTTATTTGATTTTAACCTTGACCAGCTCGTCACCGTTTGGATCGGTGACGTGCACCGCACAGGCGATGCACGGGTCGAAGCTGTGGATGGTGCGCAGGATCTCGATCGGCTGCATCGGATCGTGCAGCTGATGTCCCTTCAGTGCCGCCTCGTACGGACCTTCCTGCCCCTGCGCATCGCGCGGGCCGGCGTTCCAGGTGCTCGGCACCACCGCCTGGTAATTGTCGATCTTGGCATCCTTGATCACGATCCAGTGCGCCAGCGCGCCGCGCGGTGCTTCCATGAAACCGACGCCTTTTGCGAGCGCAGGCCAACTGGAAGGATCCCACATTTTGTCATTGTGGGTCTTCACGTCGCCGGCCTTGATGTTGGTGATCAGCTGGTCGTACCAGCCCTGCATCGTGTCTGCGAAGATCTTGGTTTCCAGCGTGCGCGCGGCGGTGCGCCCCAGCGTCGAATACAGCGCGGTGACCGGCAGGTCGAGTTTGTGCAAAGTCATGTTCACCAGTTCTTGAGTCTGCGCGTGTCCCTTCGCATACAGCATCAGCACGCGCGCCAGCGGTCCGACCTCCATGGCCTTGCCCTGCCAGCGCGGCGATTTCATCCATGAATAGGATGCGTTGGTATCGAGGTTGGCATAGGGTGGTTTGGGCCCTGTGTAGTTCAGTTCGGTCTCACCTTTGTAGGGATGCAGTCCCTTGTCCTTGCCTACACTGTAGTCGTACCAGGAGTGCGCAACGAATTCCTGTATCTGATTCTCGGCATTCAGGTCGACCGGATGGATCTCCGACAGGTTACGGTTCAGGATCACACCGGACGGGATCAGGTAGGAAGACGGATCGCTCATGCCCTTTTCCGGAAAGTCGCCATAGGTCATGAAATTGCCGATGCCCTCGCCCTGTTTGCTCCAGTCCTTGTAGAAACCAGCGATCGCCAGCGTGTCCGGCACGTATACCTGATCGACGAAGGTGCGCATCTGGTTGATGATGTCCTGCACTTTGGACAGCCCCACCATGTTCAGCGAGGTGGCCGCTTCGCCGCCGCGGTGGTGCGGGCCTTTGCCATGCCCTTCTTGTTGCGGATGGATGCTGATCGCGCACGGCACGCCGCCGACCAGGAAATTGGGATGCGGGTTCTTGCCGCCAAAGATCGCGTGCAGTTTCGCCGCGTCGCGCTGCCAGGCCAGCGCATCGAGGTAATGCGCGACCGCCATCAGGTTGGCTTCCGGCGGCAGTTTGTAGGCGGGATGCCCCCAATAACCGTTGGCGAAGATGCCGAGTTGGCCACCCTCGACGAAGGTCTTGATCTTTTTCTGCACGTCGGCAAAATAGCCCGGCGAAGATCGCGGATAGGAAGGGCTCACTGTTTGCGCCAGCGTCGAGGTGGCTTTGGGATCGGCCTTCAGTGCCGACACCACGTCCACCCAATCGAGTGCGTGCAAGTGATAGAAGTGCATCACATGGTCGTGCACGAATTGTGCCGCGATCATCAGGTTGCGTATCAGTTGCGCGTTGGGGGGCACCTCGTATTTCAGCGCATCTTCCACCGCGCGCACCGAGGCGATGCCGTGCACCAGTGTGCACACGCCGCAGATACGCTGCGCGAACGCCCATGCATCGCGCGGATCGCGGCCGCGCAGGATAATCTCGATGCCGCGCACCATCGTCCCTGCGCTGGAAGCTCGCGTGATGCGGTTGTCCGCATCTGTCTCCGCTTCGATGCGCAAGTGGCCTTCGATACGGGTGATCGGATCAACGACGACGGTCTTGGTCATATTCCTTCCTTCAATTGTTTAACATTCAAGCTTTCAGAAATTCGGCCAGGATGCGGTATTGCGCGGCAGCTTCGGTGTTGTCGGTGCCGTGTCCGGTGGCGATGGTCTCGCAGGTGCGCGCCATGCGTGCTTGCATCGCGGCATCCCAGGCCGCATTGGTGCCGGGCTGCTCAGGCTGGACGCAGGCCACACCGGCTTCAGCAACGAAATGGCTGGCCTGATCGCTCCAGTTACATTCGTGGCCGCATTGCGTGTAGCTGTCCACGCTGGCCGCCTTTGCCGACTGGTACGCCGCAGCGAGTTCGGCATCGCTGATGTTGGTCCGCTTGGCCGAATCGATCGCGCCCTGCACCCTGGGATCCGGGCACAGCGTCAAGACATTCGCCGCTAAGCGTGCCGCGACCAAACGCCGCGTGGCGCCGGATAACGAACTCAGTGCCGCCCTGAACTCGCTGTCGTTGCTGATGTTCATCGCTCAATCCCCTTTCGTCAGGTGGGCGGCGATCGTCTCGGTCAACCCCACCACCGGAATATCCATCTTGTAATGCTCCAGTCCTTCTTCCAAAACGATGCGGCAATTCGCGCAGGCGGTGACCAGCGTCTTGGCGCCGGTCGCTTCCAGTTGTGCCTTCTTGATCTTGAACGCTTGCAAGCGCAGTGGTTCGGCTTCTTCGATCGCACTTACTCCGCCGCCTCCACCGCAGCACCAGTTCATCTTGCCGGGATCGCTGGTCTCCACATAATTGTTCGCCACCAGATTCAGCAGCCGACGCGGTTCTTCGAGCACCCCGCCGCGCCGCACCAGCTGGCAGGGATCATGGAAGGTGAGCTTGGTTTCCTCGAACCCCGTGGTCTTGAGCAGACCCTGGTCGCGCAAACCGTCGAGCACCTCCAGGATATGCAGCACTTCAAAGGTGTACGGACGGCCGATCAGGTTGGGGCCTTCCCAGCGCAGTGCGGTATAGGCGTGGCCGCATTCCGGACTGATCACGGTCTTGACCTTGAGCTTCTCCGCACCGTCGACGATGCGCTGCACCAGCACTCTGGCGATGTCGGAGACCCCGATCTGGATACCGCTGTTGGTGGCCTCGAACGCTTCGGAGCATAAGGTCCAGCTCTTGCCGGCCTGCTTCATGATCCTGGCGATCGCAGCGAGGTACTCCGGAAAATTGATGATCTCCATCGATGACATCAGCACCAGGTATTCCGCGCCAACCACGTCCAGCGGGATCTCGATGCCGGTGTCTGCCTGCACATGTTTCATCTGCGCTTTCACCGCGGGTAGTTTCACGCCCATCGGGCTGCCGATCTCGACCGCGCGCTGCGCTGCGCCAACCAGACCATCTGGTGCATGGCCGGAGATCGCCATGCCTTCGCGCAGCTTGCGCACCATGTAGACGATATCGTTGCCCACCGGACAGACCAGCGAACAGCGGCCGCACATCGTGCAACTGTCGTAGACCAGCGGTTTCCATTCTTCCAGTTCTTCATCGGTGACCGGTTTGGATAGACCGAGCAGCTTGGCGAACCGGCCCAGCAGGGTGTATTCCTGCTGGTACACGCGCCGCAGTGGTTCCAGTTTGTATATCGGCGTGTACTTGGCATCTCCGGTCTCGGTATAGAACAGACAGGCTTCGGCGCACAGGCCGCAATGCACGCAGCTGCTGAAGTAACTGGCGATGGGCGCGTCGATGACTTCCTTGAGGACGCTGATTCCTTTTTCGAGGGTAGCAGTCATACAGGGACACCTTTGCGTGAATTCGTATCGCCGTTGTACCAGCGCGATCCCCACAGCGTGAAGGCGTGCATCAGTTTGGTGAACGGAAAGAAGATCAGCAGCAGTTCCATACTGAGAATGTGCAGTGACAGCATCGTGGTGTAGGGCAGCAGCAGATGTTTGGTGGCGAGATAGCCGGTCAACACCGGCAGGAAAGTCAGCGCCCAGGAAAAATAATCGCCGAAGGTGGAGAGGAAGCGCTTGACCGGTTTGTTGATGCGCTCCACCAGCACCAGCAACATGGTCGCCAGCGTCACTACCGCCATCGCGTCGATGGCTTGCGAGGGCAAGTTGGGCCAGGACAGACCGGTCAATCCCTGGATCAGCTTGATGTGCGGTGCAAACAGCAACACCACGACGAACAGGCCGATGTGGAATATATAACCGGCCACGTAGCTGATTGGTGAACGCTTGAACATGCCGGGCGGCGGTACGGAGCGGCGGAACATGGTGTGCAGTCCGGAGGCGCCGGCGCGATGCCGTGGCGCGGCAAGATCTGCCTTGCGTCCCAGTGAGTAGATCTCGAACAGGCGCCACAGCGTGCCCAGCACAAAGATGCCGATCGCGATATCGAGACCGGTGCCGCGCACCCAGGTCAGCAACATAAGTTCGTTCATGAGCTCCTCACTTTATTTCTTCAAGTCGGCGATGGTGGCCGTCTCATGCGCCGATTTCGCGGCACCTTTTTTGAGTCGGTTGGCGACGGACACCGAGGCACCCGCCGCCACACCGGCCAGCGCCGCGCCGGTAGCCAATTTCATCGGTCCGGCCGGCATTGACAGCGCGCTGTAGAAACTGCCCGCATCCCAGAAATTCGGTTCGGAACAACCCAGGCAGCCATGGCCCGATTCGATCGGAAAACTGGTGCCGCCGTTCCATTTGGTGGTCGCGCAGGCATTGTGTGTGGTCGGCCCCTTGCAGCCCAGCTCGAACAAACACCAGCCGTTGCGTGCGCCCTCATCGTCGAAGGTCTTGGCGAACTTGCCCTGGTCGTAGAACGGGCGACGATAGCAGCGGTCGTGGATGGTCTCACCGTAAAAGGATTTGGGCCGACCCAGATCGTCCAGTTCGGGCAACTCGCCGAAGGTGAGGTAATGCGCCAGCACGCCGGTGATAACCGCGGGTATCGGCGGGCAACCGGAGACGTTGACGATGGGCTTGTCCTTGATGATGTTCGACACCGGCACCGCACCGGTCGGATTCGGTTTCGCATTGGGAATGCCGCCGAACGCGGCACAGGTGCCGACCGCGATGATCGCTGCCGCACCCTTGGCGGCTTCCTGCAGCAGGTCGAGGTTGGTGCGTCCGGCGATAGTGGAATACACGCCGCCATCATTGAGCGGAATAGAGCCGTCGACCACCAGCAAATATTTTCCGTAAAAATCCCGCATCGCATCCTCGCGGGATTTTTCCGCACCATAGCCTGAAGCGGCCTGCAGCGTGTGGTGATAATCCAGCGAGATCATGTCGAAGATCAGGCTCTCCAGCGTGGGCGTATGCGAGCGTGTCAGCGACTCGGTGCACCCGGTGCATTCCTGGAACGACAGCCAGATGACCGACGGGCGCCTGGCCTTGATCAGTGCTTCGGCGATTGCCGAAGCACTGCCCGGCGGCAGCGCCATCATCGAAGCCATGGCTGCGCAGAATTTCAGGAATGAACGCCGACTGATGCCTTGTTGCGCGAGTCGGTCACCCAATGTTTCATGTTCATTCATTGCGGCACCTCGTTGTCGATCTGGGCGCGTAATAACTCAAGCCCGGTGTTGATGTCGGTCTGCTGGCTCTTGATGATTTCAGGAATATCAGTGATCTCCAACATGTCCGCCACGATGTCGCCCTCGACGTTGTAGTGGGTCACCCACCACACGCCGGGATAGCGTGTCTCGATGATCTCACTCGGTCCGGTGGCTTCGATGCGCACGGTGACTTCCCCTTGGCCGAGTAACTGGCGCAACTGTTCATATTCGCCCGGAGCAAACGGCAGGCTGTTCAGATCGATCATCCCTGTCTCGCCGTTGATCGAAAACTTCTCCAGCAGTGCGGCGATCTCGGTAAGAAGCGCACGGAGATTGCCGATGGAATAAGTATCATCGGACTGTGAATGGATCGGGATGGTTTTCGGATTATTGGCAGGCTGATTCATGCGTGCCATTCCTCGACGAGTTGCATGGCCTGATCGCAGGCCAGCCGGATCGCGGCAGAGACCGGGGTTGAGGGTGCCACCCCCCAGTCGATGTCGCGAGGCTGGATGCCGATCAGCGCACGCTGTTGCGGCAACTGTCCGGCGAGCAGCGCGATCGCCATCAGATCGATCAGGCTCACTTCGTGCACGCTGCACCTGCGATTGCTGCCAATGAAGGCATCCATCTGCTCTCCGACGAATACCCTGGTTGTGCCGGGTTCGCCGTCGTATTGTGCGGCATCGATCACGATCAGATTATCAGCGTCTTCGATCGCGCCCGCGAGAGAGAAGCTAAGCGTGCCGCCGTCCATCAACTCGATGTCGTTGCGCTGTGCGGCAAATTCGGCAAGCTGCCGTATCGCATGAATGCCCGCACCTTCATCCTGCAACAGAGAGTTGCCGATGCCGAGTATCAGGGTCTTGCGACTGCGAGTCATGGCGGATCCTGTTGTGTTCTGCGAAATACCGGAACGTGCAAAATCACTTAATCAACATCTGTACGTTGCACTGCACAGACGCGGTCAGACTAGTACTTTCAGGTGCAAATTTCAACTGAGTAATTCATTCAACTTATGAGATTAACAGTTGAAGCAGTTGGGACTATACTGGGCAGGGTTTCAATTCTGGAAAATGATCATGTGCCTCGGGATTCCCATGCAAATCATCGCGATCGACGGATACAACGCGCGCTGCACCGCCAAGGGCGTGATGCGTGAGGTGAGCCTGTTCATGCTGCAGGACGAACCTGTCGCGGTGAATGACTTCGTGATGGTGCATGTCGGCTACGCACTGCAAAAGATGACCGAGCAGGAGGCGCGCTCGACCTGGGAACTGCTCGATGAGATGCTCGCTGTTGAAGCGGGCGGGGCCGAAGCAAGCGGGCAGCTTCAGGGATAACTACTTTCGACAGGCCGAAGCGGCATCGCTCCACCTGTCGTCCACTTGACTCGAATCTACTTCTTGCCCGCTCTTGCTTCTTCTAACTCGATCTTGCAGAAATATTCAGCTTCCAGCCACATCACGTTGATGATGCCGAAGGCCATTGCCAGTCCGACTCCAAGCATCCAAGAAAAGTACCACATGATTTTTCCTTTCAGTAACTGTTATGGTCGTTGGCGCGAACCGTCTCGACCGTGATCTTGCCGCGCAATACGCTGTACACCCATGAGGTGTAAACCAGTATCAGCGGCAGAAATATCAGCACCACCCAGAACATGATCTGCAGCGTCATGTGGCTGGACACCGAGTCCCATACCGTCAGGCTGCTGCGCGGATCCGAGCTGGACGGCATGATGAACGGGAACATCGCGATGCCCGCAGTGAAGATCACCCCGGTGAGCATGATGGAACTCGCGATGAAAGCCATGACGGGTTTCTTCGCGCCGGACAACACGATCGCCAGCAGCGCGCCCGCGATGCCGAGCAGCGGCACCAGCCACAACAACGGATAGTGATTGTAATTGTTCATCCATGCCCCGGCCGATTTTTCAACGACCTTGTCGAGCGGTACCGATGCGACATTTGCGGACAGCATGGACACGATGCGATAGCCGTCTATTCCGTTCATGATCCAGACACCGGCGAGGATGAAGGCCAGGAGGAACAACGCCCCGGTCAACCATGTTATGCGCCGCGCACGTTGCGCGATCACGCCCTCGGTCCTGATCTGCAGATAGATCGAGCCGTGCATCAGCAACATGGTCAGGCTGACCACGCCGGCGAGCAGGCCGAACGGGTTCAGCAATGCCCAAAAACTGCCGGTGTAAGTCACGCGCACATCGTTGTCGAAGCTGAACGGCACACCCTGCAGCAGATTGCCGAAGGCCACGCCGAAGATCAGCGCGGGTACGAATCCGCCGGCGAACAATCCCCAGTCCCAGGCCGAACGCCAGCGCGGGTCGGCCACCTTGCTGCGGTAATCGAAACCGACCGGCCGGAAGAACAGCGCGAACAACGTCAGCATCAGTGCGATGTAGAACCCGGAGAACGCGGTCGCATAGACGATGGGCCAGGCGGCGAAGATCGCGCCGCCCGCGGTGACGAACCAGACCTGATTACCTTCCCAGGTCGCGCCTATCGAATTGATGATGACGCGCCGCTCACCGTCGCTCCTGCCGACAAAAGGCAGCAGCGCGCCGATACCCAGGTCGAAGCCGTCGGTGATGGCGAAGCCCACCAACAGCACGCCGACGAACAGCCACCAGATCAGTTTCAGTGTTTCATAGTCGAATATCATGGTCTTCTCCTCAGGCGTTGCCGTACTGGCCGGTATGCAGGCTTTGCGGGCCGAGGCGCGCATACTTGAACATCAGGTACATCTCGGC
>JBBQNH010000009.1:0-54390 GCA_038329705.1 Burkholderiales bacterium
GATGTTGTCGGCGACGGCGGCGGCTTTGGCGATTGCGTCCATGTGCTTGCTGTTGCGCGCAATGGTTTCGTACTTCATCGCAAAATCGTTGTCGGTATCGACCGCGCCGGTCTTGGGTATCAGGTCGCGCACGTGTCCATATGAGGCAAGGATCTCAAAATCCTTGCCCAGGTATTTTTGCAATGTCTTGGCCTTGGCCGGCGATTCGACGATCAGTAGATTGGTTGCCATGCGTGTACTCTAGGTTGGGGTCTCAGGTATATATCCCGGATTTCAATGCAGTTGGGCTGAATGCAGCGGGGTGAGCAATTCCTCGATCAACAGCGGATCAAGGTCCTGATGGCGATTCCACAATACCATCAGCATGATCAGCTTGAGTTTGTCCAGCGCAAGATGCTCCTGGTTCAGCGCTACCGAGCGATCTATGATCATCTCGCGTTCGACGGCAGAGATCAAATTCTGTTGCTCGGAAAACAGCAGGAACTGGCGTGCTTCGTCACTGATCAGACGCATCTCCAGTTCGGCAAAATGACGCTGCCCCGCGTGTCCGAGGTTTTCGGGATAACTGCCGGGAAGTTGCTCCTGTAGCGCCGACAGCCAGGTCAACGCCTCGCTGATTTCATCGCCCTCAAAACCCGCGGCAGAAAGCTTGCGTGACAATTTGTCCGGCTCGGGATAACTGCCTGCGTCAAAATAACTTTCAAACAGGTACATCAGTATTTCAAACATGGGCGTTGTAATGAGTTATGGGCAGTGAGTTAATGGATTCTTTGATATAAACCGCCGGGGAGGACGCAGATGCGGCCGTCCAGTTCAAGTGCCAACAGCATGGCGGATAGCTCGGCTATCGTCAAGCCGCAACGCACACTGAGCGTATCCGCGTCAACGGGATCGAAGCCGAGATGTTGAATCAGGACTGAGTCGGCGCCTTCGGGCGTTGACGACTGTGCCTGTGCAACAAACGCAACGTTCAGCTCCTCGAGAATATCCCGGGCGGTCTCGACCAGTTTCGCGCCCTGTTTGAGCAGAGCGTGGCAGCCCTTGCTTTGCGGCGCATGGATCGAACCGGGAATGGCGAACACTTCCCTGCCTTGTTCCAGCGCCAGTCGCGCGGTGATCAGCGAACCGCTTTGCAACGAGGCCTCCACCACCAGACAGCCCAGACTCATGCCGCTGATGAGACGGTTGCGGCGCGGGAAATTTGCTGCCAGCGGCGGTGTGCCCAGCGGGAACTCGGAGACCAATGCACCTTGCTGGGCCAGGGCGTGAGCGAGTTCACGGTTGGCCGCCGGATAGACTTTATCGAGGCCCGTGCCCACCACCGCGATGCTGCTGCCGACACCGCGCACCGCGCCGAGGTGCGCGGCGGCATCGATGCCGTGCGCCAGGCCGCTGACGATGCACAACCCGGCATCGCTCAATGAATTGGCGAATGCCTGGGCATTTTTGATGCCTTGCGGCGTGGCGCTGCGACTGCCAACCACGGCCAACGCAGGTTTATTGAGCAGATCCAGCCGTCCTTTTACATACAGCAGCAACGGGGGGTCGGGAATATTCAGCAGGGCTTGCGGATAGTCGCTATCAGCCAGGGTGACGATATGGTTGTTGTCATCTTCGAGCCAAACCAGGGCCGGCTTGACCACGTCATCGTCGATACCTTTGCATATCTCTGCCGCGATATCGGTTTTAACGAGGGATTTTAGCGAGCCTTTGGAGGCGGCGAACACCGCCTCGGGGGAACCGAATTCCTGCAACAGACGTCGTGCGCCCTCTCCGCCCAAGCCCCGCGTCAGGCTGAGTGCCAGCCAAGCCTTGAGCGATGCTTCCGGGGTCATCAGTTTACGGGGTGTTGGCGCTGTCCAACAATTGCACCGGAAGGCGTGTCTGCATCACCAGCGCATAAGACACTTTATCAAATACGCGGAATACGAACACCAGGCCATAGCGTTCATCCGGCAAGGTATATTTTTCGCCGTCGTGCTTGACCACCTCGCCCTTGTGGTACAACGCCAGCACATGGCCGATCTCAAGACCGTCGCGTATTCCCTTGTTGAGCGTGATGACGGAGTTCTGCCCGCCCTGGGACACACCGCCATAGATGGAGATCACCCGGGTGGAAATCTTGCTTTCAGGTGCACGGGGCAGGTAATTGGCGACCGTATCGCCGGAAGACAACACCAACCGGTCGCCCGCATAGATCTCCTGGATGGAATGTGTGATCTTGATCGTGCTGACATCGGCAAAGTGTATCACTTCGGCATTGCCCAGATAGACGGCCTCGATACCCAGGACTTCGCCGCTGTCAGGATCGACAAATGTTTTACCCGGTCGGTAGATCTGCCACTGGTCGCCTTTGTCCGATGGCAGACCTTTGACAAAACCGGTGTCGTTGGTGCCGAGTATCACGCGCCCCTCGCGCGCACCGATCAGCGTTGGGGCATCGTCCAGCGCACCTTCTTCAACAACCAGCGGTTGAACCAGAAAAGGTGCGATGACGCTGGCGGGAATGCTCGGGATGGCATCGTGGGGACTTGGGCCGACACGTACCCTGGGATGAAGCACGACTTCATTGCCGCTTCCACTTCCGCTACTTGCGGTCATACCGTTGCCGCCTTCCGCACCCGGTTGACCAAAGCCCAAAGTACCGTTAACGCGATCGAGATAGATCACATCGCCCGGATAGATCCAGTGCGGATCCTTGATCGTAGCTTTGTTCAATCCCCATATGTGCGGCCATTTCCACGGGTCCTTGAAGAATGATTCGGAGATATCCCACAGTGTGTCACCCTTCACAACGATGTGCCGATCCGGCGCGTCGCTGCGTATATTCAAGCGGATATCCGAAGAATTTTCGGACTCGGCTGCATGGGCGCCGGACGTTGCAATAAAGGCCAGGGCGGGCAATAAAAGGAAAATCAGCGATATAATCTTGCGCATGGGAACTCCGGCAAAGACAAAGGTTAGGGTCACGCAAGTTGCTGCGTTGCGTTAAATTTTGCATCTAGTCCACTAAATTAGCAAGCATTTATAGGTCGAGCATGACAATCCTGAAAATTTTACAGTACCCGGATGAGCGTCTGCATAAGGTCGCCAAGAAAGTCACGCAGGTCAATGAGGCCACCCGCAAACTGGTGCGCAATATGGCCGAAACCATGTATGCCGCGCCCGGGGTTGGCCTGGCGGCGACGCAGGTGGACGTGCACGAGCGCATCATCGTGGTGGATATTTCCGAGACGCACGATCAATTGAAGGTATTCATCAATCCCGAGATCATCGCCAGCAGCGGCGCAAGCGATTGCGAGGAAGGCTGCCTGTCGGTGCCGGGTATCTATGAAACGGTGAGCCGCGCGGAAACAATCACCGTGCGCGCACTTGATGAAAAAGGGGAAAGTTTTACGCTGGATGCCGAAGGGTTGCTGGCTGTCTGTATCCAGCATGAGATGGATCATTTGATCGGCAAAGTTTTTGTCGAATATCTATCCGAGCTCAAGCAGACCAGGATTCGTGCCAAGCTTAAAAAACGCCTGCGCGAAACCATGTAATTCCACTTCCATTTCATCGGTGAAACTGCGTTGGCTTCCTCGCTCACTCCTTGCCGTGCTATAGCACTGTCTTCGTCGTTCGCTTTGCGTCGCGGTCGATGCGAAGCATCGGGCACCGCACGGCATACCCCTTGCGGGTGCAGCCTCCTTGTCTCACCATCGAAATGAAATTGGAAAAATAACTAATGAAAATCATCTTTGCCGGCACACCGCAGTTTGCGGCCAGCGCGCTGGCCGCACTGCACAAGGAGCACCACATCGTCGCAGTGCTGACCCAGCCGGACCGTCCCGCGGGAAGAGGCATGCAACTGACAGCCAGTGCGGTGAAGCAGTATGCGCTGCAGCACGGGTTGACGGTATTGCAGCCGGCCACGCTGAAGACGGCGGAGATACAAAGCGTGCTCGCCGGTCTGGATGCCGACGTGATGGTGGTAGCCGCTTATGGTTTGATCCTGCCGAAGGCGGTGCTGGAACTGCCGCGTCACGGTTGCCTGAATATCCATGCGTCGCTGCTGCCGCGCTGGCGCGGCGCGGCGCCTATACAGCGCGCGATCCTGGCGGGCGACACGGAGACCGGGATCACCATCATGCAAATGGACGCAGGTTTGGATACCGGCGATATGCTGTTGCGCCAGGTTTGTCCGATCGCGGAAGTCGATACTGCGCTGACCCTGCATGATAAATTGGCCGAATCGGGCGCGAACTGCATACTCGACGCATTGCGTTTGCTGCAGCAAAACTGTTTGACGCCGGTCAAGCAGGACAATGATGCCGCATGCTATGCCGCCAAGCTGACCAAAAGCGAAGCACAGATCGACTGGAGGCAGGATGCGCGCCAGATCGAACGCGCGGTGCGCGCATACAACCCGTTTCCGGTGAGCCATGCCAGGCTGAACGGTGTGGTGATCAAAGTCTGGCAAGCTGCGCCGGGAACGGGTGAGGGCACAGCGTCCGGCAATCCCGGCAAAGTGGTCGCGGTGGATAGTGCCGGCATAACCGTGGCTTGCGGAACAGGCACGTTGCGCCTGGCGAAGTTGCAGCGCCCGGGCGGCAAGGCACAGTTCACGGCGCAATTCCTGCAGGCCATGGCGATCAAAGTCGGCGATGTTTTCGATGGTTGTTGAGACACAACACATACAGCTTGCCGCCGGTATCGTTGTCCGGCAAGTGCTGGTGAACGGCCGGAATCTCAATCAGGTGCTGGAAGAATCGCTGCGCGACAAAACGGGCTGGGCGCCCGCACAGCGCGCCGCATTGCAGGATCTGAGCTATGGCACGTTGCGCTATTATGGACAGCTGCAGGCGATATTGGATCAGCTGTTGCACAAGCCACTGTCGGATGAAAGCGTGCACTACCTGTTGCTGGTCGCGCTGTATCAATTGCAATATGGCAAATCGGCGCAACACGCCGTTGTCGATCATGCGGTGCGCGCCGCGCAATCCCTGAACCCGCGCGTGAGCGGTCTGGTGAATGCGATCCTGCGGAATTTCCTGCGCAGCCAGGACGTATTGCTGGAAAAATCAGGACAAAGCGCGCCGGGGAAATTCAGTTATCCGCAATGGTGGATAGACGAACTGAACGCACAATACGGTGAAATCAGCGCATCAATACTCGAAGCGGGGAATCGCAGACCGCCGATGACATTGCGCGTCAATCAGCGCCGCACCACGCCAGCCGATTATTTGGCAATGCTGGCGCAGCAGGGATTGCAGGCCCGGCTGGTCGGGCCGGATGCGCTGCAACTGGACAAGCCGGTTGCGGTGGAAAAATTGCCGGGATTTTTTGCAGGCATGGTGTCGATACAGGATGCCGGTGCGCAATTTGCCGCTCATTTGCTGGATGTCGGCGACGGAATGCACGTGCTGGATGCCTGTGCTGCTCCGGGCGGCAAGACCGCACATATCCTGGAGCGGGCGTCGGTGGACATGCTGGCGCTGGACAAGGACGAAAGCCGGTTGCGGATGGTGTCGGAAAATCTGCAGCGCTTGCAACTGAAGGCACAACTGATGGTCGGGGATGCTGCGCAGCCGCAAGCATGGTGGGATGGCAGACCATTTCAGCGCATCCTGGCCGATGTGCCGTGCTCGGCTTCCGGCGTGGTGCGCCGCCATCCCGACATAAAATGGCTGCGTCGCCGCCCGGATATTGCAGGTTTTGCCGCGCAACAGCTCAAGATATTATGTGCTTTGTGGCGGCTGTTGGCGCAAGATGGTAAATTGCTTTACGCCACTTGTTCGGTGTTTCAACAGGAAAACGAGCAGGTCGTTGCGTCGTTTCTGGCGCAACAGCAGGACGCACGGCGTTTAAAGATTACCTTACCCGAAGATAACAATGGCCAGTTGTTGCCCGATGATCAGCATGACGGATTTTATTATGCGTTGTTGCAAAAAAACGCTTAGCGCAATGTTGTGCGGCCTGTTGTTGGCCTGCGTGTTCAGTGCAACGGCACAGGCCGAAGGTATCGCCGTCAACAAGACGGAATTCCGTATCGGGGAAGAGGGTTACCAGCTTTCCGCCAGCTATGACGTCAACCTGAACTTCGTGATCAAGCAGGCTTTGTCCCGGGGCATCCCGATCTATTTCGTCGGCGAGTTTTCGTTGACGCAGCCCCGCTGGGGCTGGCTGGATGCGACACAACAGGCCTTGTCGCACGGGATGCAGAGTATCTTTTCGAGCTCGCCGATGACACGCTGGTCCTGGCTGGACAAGGATATTTTCGAAGGAGAGCAAACCGTCAAACTTTCCTACAGCGTGCTGACCGGGCGTTACCGCATCTCGCGCGGCGCGCTATACCAGAATTTTGCCAGCCTTGAAGATGCGCTGAACATGCTGTCCAGACAAAGCTCGACAGCCATTCCGGAAGATCTGATCAAGCAGGATGATAAATATATCGCGGCGGCGCGCTTGCGCCTGGATATAGAACTGTTGCCCAAGCCGTTGCAGGTGAATGCGCTGACCGACAGTGACTGGACGCTCGATTCCGGTTGGTATCGCTGGCCGGTCAATGCGGCTGGGATCCCGGCAAAGAACGATCGCCAGGCGGAGTGACGGCGCGATGACCTACCTGATTTTCATCAGCGTTGCCGTAAGCGGTACGTTGCTGTTCCTGTTGTCCAGCAACAGCGCCAACACCGAAGGTTTTTCCATAGATTATTACAGCCTGCTCGGCTTGACCGGCGTGCTTGCATCCGGTTTGCTGGCGTTGGTCGGTTATCAGTTGTGGCGCTTGCGCAAAAAGCTCAAGAACAAGGTGTTTGGCGCCAAGTTGACGCTGCGTCTGATGCTGTTCTTCACGCTGATCGGGGTGTTGCCGGGGGTATTGATCTATGCGGTATCGGTGCAATTTCTCGACAAGAGTATCGAATCGTGGTTCGACGTGCGTGTCGAAAAGGCGTTGGAAGGCGGGCTCAATCTCGGCAGGAGCGGCCTCGACAACAGCCTGAAGGAGCTTGCCAAAAAAGCGGAATTCACCGCGTCATTGCTGGCGGAAAAACATGCCGGGCAATATCAGCGCGCAATGGACCAGTTGGTGGATACGGACGTGGCACAGCAGGCGGCCCTTTTTACGGCCAAGGGTAAATTGATCGCGTCTTCCCCGCGCGACAACGCACGCGCGCCCGACAAGCCGGATAGCGACCTGTTGCGCCTGGCGATGGAAAAAGGCGAATACGCGGTGATCGATACGCTCCCCGACAAGGGGTTGACGTTGCTTGCACTGGCCAAGGTGAATTCCGGGTTGGCAAAGGGCGGGGGATACGTACTGCAATTCACCCAACCGGTGCCCAAGCAGATCGAGGCGGATGCCGAGACCGTGCAATCGGTCTATCGGGATTATCAGGAATTGACGCTGTCCCGTCTTGGATTGAAACGGCTGTATGCGATCACCCTGACGCTGTCCTTGTTGCTGGTGCTGTTGACCGCGGTGTCAGCGGCATTCTTTTTCAGCGACCGGTTCGGCTCATCGCTGGAAGCGCTGGCGGAAGGGACGCGCGCGGTGGCGCAGGGTGATTTCACCGAACAATACCCGATACGCAGCAGCGACGAGCTTGGTGCCTTGACCGGCCTGTTCAACCAGATGACCCGACAGTTGTTTGAAGCCAAGCAGTCCAGCGAACAACAGCAGCGCGTGGTGGAGGGGGCCAAGGTGCATCTGGAAAGCGTGTTGACCCATCTGTCTTCCGGTGTGCTGGCGCTGGATCATGAGATGCGTCTGCGTTCGGTGAATACCAGTGCCGCGCAGATACTCTCCGCACCGTTGCAAGACATGCAACGCATGTCGATAAGCCAGATCGCCGAAAGATACAGCCTGCTGAAATCGTTTTGCCAAACCGTTGTGGATGCCTTCGGCGAAACCGACAGCGGAGAATGGGAGCGGCAGATAGAACGGCTGAGCAGAAACGGCACGCAGATCCTGCTGATGCGCGGGACGCGTCTGCCGGAAGGCGGGGAAGCCGGTTATGTGGTGGTATTCGATGATATCAGCCACCTGTTGCAGGCGGAGCGTCAGGCGGCGTGGGGCGAGGTGGCGCGACGGCTTGCACACGAGATCAAGAATCCGCTTACCCCGATACAACTTTCAGCGGAGCGCTTGCAGCACAAGCTCAGCGACAAGCTTGATGAGGGCGACGCGCAACTGTTGCGGCGCGCCACGCAAACCATCGTCAGCCAGGTTGGCGCGATGAAAAACATGGTGAGTGACTTTGCCAATTACGCGCGCGGTCCGGCGTTAAAACTGTCGCATCTGGATGTGCACAAGTTGATCATGGAAGTGCTGGGTTTGTATGAAACGAGTGTCATTCATATCGTATTGAAACTGGAGGCGCCGCAAAGCGTGGTCAACGGAGATGCGACGCGTTTGCGGCAGGTCATCCACAACCTGCTGCAAAATGCCCAGGACGCGGTGCATGATGTCGCGCAACCGCAAATCACACTGCATACCAGAACGGATGACGGTGAGATACATCTGTGGGTCGAGGACAATGGCGCCGGTTTCCCGGCAAGTGTCCTGACGCGGGCATTTGAGCCGTACATGACAACCAAGGCCAAAGGCACCGGACTGGGGTTGGCTATCGTGAAGAAAATAGTGGAAGAGCATGGCGGGCATATCGCGATTGAAAATAATGAGAGCGGCGGGGCACAGGTAAGCATCAGCCTCCCGCTGGTCGAGGAGGAATGATGGGGAGCAAGCAAATCTTGATCGTGGATGATGAAATCGGCATCCGCGAACTGTTGTCGGAAATCCTGTTTGACGAGGGTTACCAGGTCAGTCTGGCTGAAAATGCCGAACAGGCACGCATCTACAGAAACGAGCATGAACCCGACCTGGTGTTGCTCGACATCTGGATGCCCGATACCGATGGCATAACTTTGCTCAAGGAGTGGGTCGAGCAGGAAATGCTCACCATGCCGGTCGTGATGATGTCCGGGCACGGCACCTTGGAAACTGCCGTCGAGGCGACGCGTATCGGTGCGGTGGATTTTCTGGAAAAGCCCATCTCGATGCAGAAGCTGCTGAGTACCATCGCCAAGGCGATCAGCGATAATGCACCCAAGCTGAAAAGTCACGATGCGCTAGAGCGGATTGCGACGGACAGCGCTAGCCAGACACTGCAGATATCGTTGCCTATGGATCTGCCGTTGCGTGAAGCGCGCGATCACTTTGACGCGCTCTATTTTGACTATCATCTGCAAAAAGAAGCAGGCAATGTTTCGCGGGTTGCAGACAAGGTCGGTTTGGAACGGACGCATCTGTATCGAAAACTCAAACAACTGGGCATCAAGTTCGCAAAAAAAGGCAGCACAGACGAGCACCGGTAGGCGCCATATCCTGCTGTAGCGGGGTGACAGTTGCCCTAAACGGGGCGCTACGGCATAATTGCGACCCCGAATCTACAGGGTAAGCGTAAAAACACTTTTATGTTTGCCCCTTCACATAACCAGTCCCGCAGGGATGTTCTATAGAGGTAATAGGAAATGGCCGCAACACGAAGCGTCACACCCCCTAAATTCAATGACACTACCGGCGCGATCCGCGCACTGGCGATGGATGCCGTGCAGAAAGCCAGTTCCGGACATCCGGGCGCGCCGATGGGTATGGCGGAGATCGCCGAGGTGTTGTGGAACCACCACCTGCGCCATAATCCGGCCAACCCCAAGTGGGCAGACCGGGATCGCTTCGTGCTGTCCAACGGCCACGGATCGATGCTGATCTATGCGCTGTTGCATCTGTCCGGCTACGATTTGCCGATTGAAGAATTGAAACGTTTCCGCCAGTTGCATTCCAAGACACCCGGACACCCCGAATACGGCTATACCGCCGGTGTGGAAACCACCACAGGCCCACTCGGACAAGGCATCACCAATGCGGTGGGCATGGCGATGGCCGAGAAGCTGTTGGCCAATGAATTCAATAAACCGGGTCACGAGATCGTCAACCACCACACTTACGTGTTCATGGGCGACGGCTGCATGATGGAAGGGATATCCCACGAGTCGTGCGCACTGGCCGGCACCTGGGGCCTGGGTAAACTGATCGCGTTCTGGGACGACAACGATATTTCCATCGACGGTCATGTCGGTGCATGGTTCACCGATAACACCCCCAAGCGTTTCGAAGCATATGGCTGGCATGTGATCGCCGACGTGCAGGGTCACGACCCCAAAGCGCTCAATGCAGCGATCGAAGCTGCCAAAAAGGTCACCGACAAACCCACACTGATCTGCTGCAAGACCATCATCGGCGCCGGTTCGCCGAACAAGGAAGGCACCCACGACGTGCACGGCGCGGCACTGGGCGATGCGGAAATTGCCGCAACCCGCGCGCACATCGGCTGGAACTACCCGCCGTTCGAAATCCCCAAGCATGTCTATGAAGCATGGGATGCGCGCACCAAGGGCGCCGGACTGGAAAGCCTGTGGAACAACAAGTTCACTGATTACAAAAAGGCGTTCCCGAAAGAAGCCGCCGAGTTTGAGCGGCGTACCAAGGGTGACCTGCCCGCCAACTGGGTGGAGCACGCTGCCACGGCGATTGCGCAGATCAACGAAAAGGGCGAAACCATTGCTACCCGCAAGGCTTCGCAGAACGCCATCAACGCGCTGGTTCCGGCCTTGCCCGAATTTCTTGGCGGCTCTGCCGATCTGACCGGCTCGAACCTGACCAACTGGACCGGTGCGCACCATGTGAATGGCACCAAGCCGGGCAATTACATCAGCTACGGTGTGCGCGAATTCGGCATGTCCGCGATCATGAACGGTATGGCGCTGCACGGTGGACTGCTGCCATTCGGCGGTACCTTCCTGATGTTCTCCGAATATGCGCGCAATGCGCTGCGCATGGCGGCACTGATGAAACAACGCGTGATCTTTGTCTATACCCACGACTCCATCGGTCTGGGTGAAGACGGGCCGACGCACCAGCCGGTCGAACAAACCGCCACGTTGCGCTACATCCCGAACATGGAAGTATGGCGTCCGTGCGACACGGTCGAATCAGTCGTGTCCTGGGTTGCTGCCGTGGAGCGCAAGGATGGCCCGAGCACCCTGATATTCAGCCGCCAGAATCTGGCATTCCAGAAACGCGATGCGAAACAGATCGCCGATATCCGCAAGGGTGCCTACGTCCTGTCCGAAGCCGCAGGCGGCAAGCCGCAGGCGGTGATCATCGCCACCGGTTCCGAAGTCGCGTTGGCGATGGAATCACAGAAGGCCTTGGCGGCAGCGGGCGTCAATGTGCGGGTGGTTTCGATGCCGTCCACCAATGTGTTTGACAAGCAGGACCAGGCCTACAAGGACAGCGTGTTACCCAAGGGGATGAAGCGAGTCGCGGTCGAGGCTGGTGTGACCGGTGGCTGGTACAAATATGTGGGTCTGGATGGCGCGGTGGTGGGCATGGATTGCTTCGGTGAATCCGCACCGGCACCGGAACTGTTCAAGCATTTTGGCTTTACCGTGGACAACGTGGTTGCGGCGGTAAAGAAGGTCATCGGTTAACTGGACGAACCGCGTTTGCGGTGAAGATTTCAATACTGTGTGCTTTAATCTTTTAGTTTAATTCAAGGGAGAAAAACAATGGCTATTCGCGTAGGTATCAACGGATTCGGGCGTATCGGACGCATGGTGTTCCGTGCCGCCAGCAAGGATTTTCCTGAAATAGAAGTTGTCGCGATCAACGACCTGCTGGAGCCGGAATACCTGGCCTACATGCTCAAGCATGATTCAGTGCACGGTCGTTTCAAAGGCGACGTGTCGGTTGACGGCAACACGCTGCTCGTGAACGGCAAGAAGATCCGCCTGACGGCCATCAAAAATCCTGCTGAACTGAAGTGGGATGAAGCCAAGGTTGATATCGTGATCGAATGCACCGGCTTCTTCCTGACCAAGGAAACCTGCCAGGCGCACATCACGGCCGGCGCCAAGAAAGTCATCCAGTCCGCGCCAAGCAAGGACGACACACCGATGTTTGTATATGGTGTCAACCATAGCAAATATGCCGGCGAGAATATCGTCTCCGCAGCATCTTGCACCACCAACGCACTGGCGCCGGTCGCCAAGGTATTGAACGACACCTGGGGTATCAAGCGCGGCCTGATGACCACGGTGCACGCGGCAACAGCCACGCAGAAGACCGTAGATGGCCCGTCCAGCAAGGATTGGCGCGGTGGGCGCGGCATCCTGGAAAACATCATCCCGTCGTCGACCGGCGCAGCCAAAGCGGTCGGCGTGGTGATACCTGAACTGAACAAAAAACTGACCGGCATGGCATTCCGCGTGCCAACATCAGACGTCTCAGTGGTTGACCTGACCGTGGAGCTGAACAAGCCGGCAAGCTACGAGGAAATCTGCGCCACGATGAAGAAGGCTTCGGAAAGTGGCCCGTTAAAAGGCGTGCTCGGCTATACCACCGACAGCGTGGTTTCAACCGATTTCCGCGGCGAGACCTGCCCGTCAGTATTTGATGCGGGTGCCGGTATCGCGCTGGACCCGACCTTCGTCAAGGTTGTTGCCTGGTATGACAATGAATATGGTTATACCTGCAACCTGATGCGCATGGTGACCCATATCGCCAAGTAAGCCTGTTCAAAGGCGGAAGGAGCAAGGTGCAGGTTTTTTTACCTTGCACCTTGCCTCCTGAGTCTGCAAGACAATCAAATTCAGGAGAGAAAAATGAATGTGATCAAGATGACCGATCTGGAACTCAAGGGCAAGCGCGTACTGATACGCTCGGACCTTAACGTTCCGGTCAAGGATGGCAAGGTGACATCCGACGCGCGTATCACCGCTTCGATGGCCACCATCAACTTCGCACTGAACGCCGGCGCATGCGTGATGGTGACTTCTCATCTGGGTCGTCCCGAGGAAGGCGTGTACTCCGAAGAAAACTCGCTCAAGCCGGTGGCCAATGTTATCGCCAACAAGCTGGGCAAACCGGTTCGTCTGATCAAGGATTGGCTGAATGGCGGATTCAGCGTCGCCGAGGGTGAATTGGTATTGCTGGAAAACTGCCGCTTCAACAAGGGCGAAAAAAAGAGCCTGGATGAAACCGCGAAGAAATATGCCGCATTGTGCGACGTGTTCGTGATGGACGCATTCGGCACCGCGCATCGTGCCGAAGCCTCGACACACGGTGTGGCGAAATACGCACCGGTCGCTGCGGCAGGCATCCTGCTCACCCGGGAACTGGAAGCGTTGACCAAAGCGTTGCTCGCGCCCGCGCATCCGATGGTGGCGATCGTCGGTGGTTCCAAAGTCTCCACCAAGCTGACCGTGCTGGAAAGCCTGTCTGAAAAAGTCGATCAAATGGTGGTTGGCGGCGGCATTGCCAATACTTTTCTCAAGGCGACCGGCCATCCGGTCGGCAAATCGCTGTGCGAAAATGACCTGGTTCCCACTGCACAGGCGCTGCTGGAAAAGATGTCCGCGCGGGGCGCGAGCATACCGATCGCCACCGATGTCGTGGTCGGCAAGGAGCCGCCGTTTGTCGCCGGCAACGAGAATACCCCGGCGATCCTGAAGTCGGCGAATGACGTGGCGGAAGACGAAATGATCTTCGATATCGGTCCGGAGTCTGCGCAAGTGATCGCCGACATCATCATGAAAGCGGGCACTGTGGTGTGGAACGGCCCGGTGGGCGTGTTCGAATTCGACCAGTTTGGCGAAGGTACCAAAAAGATCGCCATGGCGATCGCCGAAACGAGTGCTTTCACGCTGGCGGGCGGTGGCGACACCATCGCCGCGATCCAGAAGTACGATATCTTTGACAAGGTGTCTTACATCTCAACAGCGGGCGGGGCATTCCTGGAATTTCTCGAAGGCAAAAAATTGCCGGCTGTGGAAATCCTTGAACAACGCGCCGGCAATTAATCAATACATCAATAGGAAAACATGCTGCGTAGAACCAAGATAGTTGCAACGCTGGGCCCCGCGTCAAATGACCCGAAAATACTGAAACAGATGATACGTGCCGGGGTCGATCTGGTACGCATGAATTTTTCACACGGTACAGCCCAGGACCACGTAAAACGTGCCGAGATGGTCCGTGCGGCAGCAACGGCAGTGGGCCGCACCGTGGGTATATTGGCCGATCTGCAGGGCCCGAAGATACGCATACGCAAATTCGAGAATGACAAGATCGAGTTGAACTATGGTGACACTTTCACCCTTGATGCAACGCTGGAAGGGCCGGGTAACCAGGAACGTGTCGGGCTCGATTACAAGGAATTACCAAACGACGTCGCTATCGGAACAGTATTGCTGCTCAACGATGGCATGCTGGAGTTTCATGTGACCAAAGTTGACGGTCCGAAAGTCATCTGCAAGGTGGTGCGCGGCGGCGTGTTGTCCAACAACAAGGGCATCAACCGCAAGGGCGGCGGCCTGACCGCACCGGCACTGACCGACAAGGACATGGAAGACATCAAGACCGCAGCGCTGATCAGGGCGGATTATCTGGCGGTATCATTTCCGCGCAGCGGCGATGACATGCGTCGGGCGCGCGAGCTGATGCATGCGGCCGGCGGGAAAAGCATGTTGATGGCGAAGATCGAACGCGCCGAAGCGATTCCGGCTTTGGCCGACATCATCGATGCCTCGGATGCTATCATGGTGGCGCGCGGCGATTTGAGCGTGGAAGTCGGTGATGCCGCCGTGCCGGGATTGCAGAAGCGAATGATCAAGATGGCGCGGGCCAAAAACCGCCTTGTGATCACGGCCACGCAGATGATGGAGTCGATGATCACCAATCCGATCCCGACCCGCGCTGAAGTTTCGGACGTCGCGAATGCGGTATTGGATGGCACCGATGCAGTGATGCTGTCGGCTGAAACCGCAGTGGGTGACTATCCGGTGGAAACGATAGAGGCGATGGCGCGAATCTGCGTCAAGGCCGAAGCGGAAGATGATTCGCACATCGTGGAGCGGCGCACGGTCTCGCAAAAGTTTGCACGTATCGACCAGTCGATCGCGATGTCGGCCTTGTTTGTCGCCTCGCATCTCAAGGTGAAGGCGATCGTCGCATTGACGCAATCCGGATCGACACCGCTGTGGATGTCGCGCATGAATGCCGGCGTGCCGATCTTTGCGATGACACCGCTGCCGGAAACCCTGAGCAAGGTGACCCTGTTCAGCGGCGTGCACCCGATCGCATTCAGCAGCGATTCGAAAGACCAGGGCCAGACCCTGCGCGACGCGGAAGAAGTGCTGACGAAATTGAAACTGGTGGCGAAGGGCGACCTGATCGTGACCACTATCGGTGAATCGATCGGTCAATCCGGGCATACCAACACGATGAAGATCGTCAGGGTGGGCGATCATCACAAGCACTGAGCGTTGATCAATATTGTAAAGACTTCACGCACGATTTAGGAAAGCAACAACAACCCGTTTCGAATTTTTAATCAGGAGGAAAAAATGGCTTTAGTATCTTTGCGTCAACTACTCGATCACGCTGCCGAGAACGGCTATGGTTTGCCGGCTTTCAACGTGAACAATCTGGAACAGGTCAAAGCCATCATGGAAGCGGCCGACAAATGCAACAGCCCGGTGATCATGCAGGGCTCTGCCGGTGCGCGCAAGTACGCGGGGGAAGCTTTCCTGCGTCACCTCATTTCAGCCGCAGTGGAAGCTTATCCACATATCCCGGTGGTGATGCACCAGGACCACGGCGCATCGCCTTCGGTTTGCATCAACGCGATCAAGTCCGGTTTCTCCAGCGTGATGATGGACGGCTCGCTGAAAGAAGATGCCAAGACACCTTCTTCATTCGAATACAACGTCGACGTGACCCGCCGTGTGGTGGAAATGTCCCACGCGGTGGGTGTTTCCGTTGAAGGCGAGTTGGGTTGCCTGGGTTCGCTGGAAAGCGGCATGGGTGAACAGGAAGACGGCCAGGGTGCCGAAGGCGTACTGACTCACGACCAGCTGCTGACCGACCCGGAAGAGGCCGCCCAGTTCGTGCGCCAGACCGGCGTGGATGCCTTGGCGATCGCAATCGGCACTTCGCACGGCGCCTACAAATTCACCAAGCCGCCCACCGGCGATACCCTGGCAATCGGCCGCATCAAGGAGATCCATGCGCGCATCCCCAACACCCATCTGGTGATGCACGGATCGTCTTCGGTGCCGCAGGAATGGCTGAAGATCATCAACGAGTTCGGCGGCGACATGGGCCAGACCTATGGTGTGCCTGTGTCCGAGATCGTCGAGGGCATCAAACACGGGGTACGCAAGATCAACATCGACACCGATCTGCGCATGGCATCCAGCGGTTCGGTACGTCGTTACCTGGCGCAGAACCCCAAGGACTTCGATCCGCGCAAGTTCCTGGCCGTTTCGACAGTGGCGATGAAAGATATCTGCATCGCACGTTACGAAGCATTCGGTAGCGCGGGTATGGCAGCCAAGATCAAGCCGATCTCACTGGAATCCATGGCAAGCCGTTATGCCAAGGGCGAACTGAAAGCGATCGTCAAGTAGCTCGGGCATTACAGCAGCAAAAGAAAAGCGACCCTCGGGTCGCTTTTTCATGGGCCCAGATTCCATTTGTCGAGTTTCATGGGCCGTGATTTTCTGCGGGCGTTATCCAGTCATGACCATGGTGCAGTGTTATTGATCCGGCACGGCGTACTCTTTACACCCGTTCGGCCTGAGCTTGTCGAAGGCTTTAATCCGCTCATGTTTCTGCAAACTGATAGAACTACTGATGAAACTGCTAGCCATCTCACTAAGACAGCAAGCTGCCAAGTGATTGGTTATAGCCATTCGACTAAGCTGTCAAAAGGCTGTGCATAGCCATCTGACTAAGTTGGCAAACTACACCAACCAAGTCATTGGTTAACGACAGCCAAGTCGCTGGTTATCAACACGAACGGACTTCAAACTTGATCTGGCCACATCAATAGTCATAACATGATTCAGTACAAGCTTTATGACCGGCAGCGTTATCATCATTCATATCGATATCAGCGTCCGGATCCCGGCCGCCCCGTAGCAGCGCAAACAAAAACCCCGGCACGGTGTGCCGGGGAATTGTTGTGAAGCGAAGTGTTGTGAACCCTGGGCGAATCTTGGCGCTGGTTATGGATTCAACTCACGCCACAGTACCCGGGTTCCGGTGAATCCGGAAGCAGTGCCTTTGATCAACACATCCGTGTTGACCGTTGGGGTCGGGTCATTGGAGGTCACAGTCTCGATCACCGGCGAACCGTTGATGTAGAGGACGTTGATACCGACGATGGTGTTGTTGTAGCTCGCCGAAACAACGCCGCTGCTATCGATCGAACTGCCGGTCTGGTAATCGAAGAAGTTCAACCAGCCATAACCGCCGGGCGCACAGACGGTATTGGACGGTACGATCGTGGCGACCAGCAGCGTACCCTGCACCAGCCTGCTTTCGATGTTCGAGCGCTCACCGCTGTCCGGGAAATCGACATACCAGCCCCGGCCGGTGGTGAAATCGACCGGGTTACTGGTGGCGGTTCGCAGGCCGTTTGCCGCAGTCAGTGTCTGCTGCACCAGCGTGGTGCTGGCCCTCGGACTGTTGGCGGGGTTGGCAAGCGTCACCGTCGCATTGTCGTCCTTGATCGCATACTCGGTTTGCACCTGCGTGTTGGACAGATCGGGATTGCCGAGATACTGTCCGGTACCGACGAAGATCACCCGTTTGCCACCGATCTTGCCGAGTACCGGCGGGGTGGTGACGGGCTGCGGGTTACCCGAGGGATCCTTCAGGGTGGCGAATTGGAAGACAGACCCGTTACCGATCATGGCGGTGGCAGCGTTGTTGATATCGAAACGCCACACATTGCCCACCTGATCACCGCCATAGACGTAAGTCGCACGGTTGCTGGAGGGTGCGTCATTCCAGGCCGCGATCTTGCTCAGACCGCTCGGGGTGGTGGCGCTGCCCACGCCGGTGCCGATCTTGCTGATGACCGCACCGGTCTTGGCATTCAACACGTACAGGAATCCCTTGCCGGGGTTGGTGCCGGTAGTGTTGTTGTAGCCAGAGGTCAGCAGCACCACCCAGGTGCCGTCGGCTTTCGCGGTGACAACCGGGTTACCGTAGCTGTAGCCAAGATCGTTGTCGTTGGCCGTGGTGAATTCCCAAAGCAGGGTAGGCGTGGCGGGATTGGTGACGTCCAGCGCGTAAAATCCTTTCCCGCCCGCGTTCAGGCCGCCGATCAGTATGGTGCGCCACACTGCGGCACCGACATCGGTGGCCAGACAGTTGGTGGTACACACATCCGTGACGACCGGGCTGCCGTTGACGAAGTTGGTGTGCTGGGTAGAGTAGTTCTCGTCCGCCAGCTTCCACATATTGGGGATGACCATGCTGGGCACATAGGCCCAGCGTTCCGTACCGCCCGGTACGGCGCCTTCGGCAAGCGCCTGGAAGGCGTGCAGCATGCCGTCGTTGGTGCCCATGTAGACCGTCCCCTTCCGGCTGGCCTGCGCGATGACATAGTCGCTATAGCCCTTGTCGGCATAACTGAACACCGGCTTGCTGATATAGACAGGCTGGGATTCCAGCGCATCGCCCAGAGTAGCCTCGCGGTAACGGAACAATCTGTTGTCCTGCGCACTCAGGTTGACAGCGCGGTTCTCGAAACCGGTCTGGCCACGCAGATAGCTGACCAGATTGGCGCCGGTGGCATTGCCGTCAATACCGGCTGAGACCAGCGCGGACCACTGGCTGAGCCCATTGATGTGACCTGCGCTGAAGTTGGTCGGATAGGCGGCTGCATAGGCGGCATTCGCGGTCGCATCGCTCCCTGAGCCGAAGCTGATCAGTGCGTTGCCGGCACTGTTGGCGGTATAGATCGTCCGCGTGTCGCTGTTGGCGGCGATCCTGCCGGGCATGGTGCCGGTACAACTGGCCGGCATCTGCACCTTGCACTCGTTCGTGGAACCATCGAACACCCCGGGTGAGATGCAGGTGGACGCAGTCGAACTCGGCGTGACGCAGTTGTAAACCGTGCTGGCCCCGCTGCTGTCGGCAACGATGGTACTCGGTGCGGCACAGGTGCCCGCCACGATACTTTCCGCACACCAACTGGCAGCCTGGCTGATCACGCCGGTGCCCACGTCGATGGTGCGTGCCTCCAGGTTGCCCTGCCATTTCACCGTGGTGTAGCTGGCGACATAGGCGTAGTTGTTGCCGGCAACGGGATTCAACGTACTGGTGGCAGCCGCCGCAGACGAGCCCTTGCGCGAAGCGATCGCCGCCAGTGCCCCGGACATGCCGGTGGCCAGTGAAGCCGGGTCGGTGGCGCTGAAATAATTTCCGCGTCCGTCGATCGCCGCATGCCACAGGTCGTCGATGTTCTCAACCGCGCCGGAGCTGGGGATCGGCCAGTTGCAGATGGTGCCATTGGATTGCCAGTTGCAGATCGACGGCGAAGCGGACGAATTGGCGGTCTGGCCTTTCCATACCGAATAATAATCCCCGCTGCTGTCGGTCAGATAACTGGGCGAATAATGCATCCTGCCGCTTGCACCCAGACCCAGCGCGAACGTGGACAGGTGTTGCGCGGTATTGTTGTCGTTGTCGGTCTTGAACACGTTGTTCTGGCAGACATCGATCGAGCCGCCCAGTGCGCCGGTGCAGTTACCCAGCGCGGAGGTACGCAGGTCGGTTTGGTAGTAATACATCGCCACGTCGGCCAGCGTGTCACTGGTGCCGCCCACGGTGCTGGTGGTGGTGACCGACGATCCGGACTGTGTGCGGTTGCTCGGGTTGGGGCTGGGCAGCGTGATGCTGCTGGCGCAAAGACCCGAAGAACCGTTCAACGGGTCGGAGATGTTGGTCCAGGAGGTGCAATTTTCCGACCCGGCCACACCGTTGGTCGTAGTGATGCTGCAGGATTCCTGTTCCGCCTGGGTATAGAGCATTTTCTTGGAACTGCTGCAACCCGAGGTCGTGGTCGAATACTTGTAGTGCGTGTAGCTGGTCGTCACCTTTGTGGAACCGGTTGCCCCGTCATACTGCGGCCGTGCGGCGGTGCCGTCCTGGTTGCCGACCGGCGTGCTGCCGTCCACTTGGTAACCGGCATTGCCGTTCCAGTAACCGTCGGTGGACAGGATCACGAAGTTCTGCTGGCAGGAATACTGTACCGGGTCGGCCGGCGTGATGCCGTTCAGGTTGGCGGTCGAGGTGTGGCCCGAGAACACCGTCGTAGTAAAACTCATGCCGCCACCATTGTTGCTGACCAGCGGCGCATAGCCTGACGCGCTGCTCGGGCCGGTGATCGTGACCGTGTTGCCCGAGGACACGGCATTGAAGTCGCTTGGATCGATGAAGGTGCCGGCGATATTCTTGGCCACGGTACCGGTGTTGCTGCTGGAATTGGTCGCGTTGACCAGCAATTCGACACCGTTCACCGTGATGCTGTCCACCGAAGTGCTGCCGCTGCCGCCGACATTGATGGTGGCGGTATAGGTGGTCTGGACGCCGTACTTGTGCGCATACAGCCGGCCCACCTTGGCCAGCACTTCGCGCAACGGCGTGGAGTTGCCGGGGTTGGCCGAGTACAGCTTGGTATACCATTTATCCTTCTGGCAGGTGCCGGAACCGACCGTGCAGCCGCCGGCAAAAGGGGCGATGTCAACCATGTCGGGGCTCACGTTGTTGTTCATGGTCATGAACCCGACACGGTACTGGTTGCTGATCGGCGCGAAGGCCTGTCCCACGCCGGTCTTCATCATCAGCATGCGGTTGCTGTAATAGCTGTACCAGTTGGCGAAGTTCTGCAATTTGGACGGCGTGAATTCCGGGAACGAGTCGGTGACCACCGTCAGGCCGCCGCTGAGCGGACTGGTGAGGATCACCGGCGTATAATTTGCTGCCGAGGTCGGGCCGGTGACGGTGACCACGTTACCGCTCAGTGTGGCGGAGTAGCCGGCGACCCCGGCTGCGTTGATGCGGTCCTTGATCCAGTCGGCCAGGGTGCTCAGGCTGGTGGTCGACCCGGTGGCGGTGCCTCCGAACAGGTCGACACCGTTCACCCTGACGCTGGTGACACTGGTCGAGATGAGGGAGGGGAACGGGGTCGTGACATAACTCAAACCGGTGTTGCCTTCGGTGATGATTGGCGAGTAACCGCCCGCTGACGCAGGGCCGGTCAGGATGACCTGAGTGTTGTCCGACGACGATATGCTGGCGGAAAAACCCGTGGTGGTGCAATTCCCGACCGAGGAAGAAGTACATTTGTTGATTCCGTCCACGATATAGCTGGCCACGGTTCTGCTGCGTTTCGATGTACTGGTGGGCGAATTCAAAATCTCCTTACCGTTCACCTTGATAGAGTTGACCGAGCCCTTACTGTTACCGTTTACCGTGATGGTGGCGAGGTTGCCGCTGCTCCCGCCCAACACGGTCAGGGTGGTGGTCGGCGTCGTCGACAAACGGATCTTGCCGAATACCGGGCTGCCCGGTGAGGAACCGACATTGCTGTTGCATTCCTTATAGAAGGTGCTGGCGGTGTTGTGGAAATCGATCTGCGCGACGCTGACCTGTGCGCCGGAATAGGTATAGAAAAAGGCCGGCCCCGAATAGTTGGCCGCGCCACTCGATCCGCTGCCGCTGCCGCCCGGGAACTTGGTGTTCAGGTTGGTGGTGCCTGATGAGGTGTTATAGCCGTCATCCCATGCCGCAGAGAAACTGGCATTCGGGTAGGCAGTGCCGTCCGAATACACCGGCGGCGTATAGGTAATGTTGGGGTTGTAATAGACGCCATTGCAGTGGCTGCTGTTGAAGCCGTATTTGCCGGCGAAGTTCTTCGCATCATCGGGCATGTAATCCCAGTCCATACTGCCGGAGTCGTCCAGCATGAACATCAGGTTGGGCGCTACCGTGGAAGTGGTGGAAGTGGCCAGCGGCGAGGTCGCCAATGTGGTCGTGGCGGCCAGCGCAGAAACGGGCAGCGCGAGGCCGGCGGCAAGTGCCAGCGGGAACAGGTGGCGCAGAATGGAAACATTACTGATAGCGTATTTCATGATTGCCTCCTAATAGACAAAAGCCTGAATGAAGCTGACCGTATTGGCCGGGCCGGCGATCCGGCTGGTGATGCGATATTGCGGTGACTGGCCCGCTGCGGGGCAGCCGGATCCCTGACAGACATCCGAGGGAAGCGGAACTTGCTGGCCGTTGTTGTCGAGCGCGGCGGCACTGAACAGACAGTTGGTCTTGCTGACCACCTGATTCGCGGTGCGGCACATGCGCTGGATGATGAAGCGGACCTGGTTGCCGCTGATGTCGGTGCCGACCAGCGTGCTGCTGGCATCGACCCAGTTGGCGGCGTTGGTCAGATTAAGCGCGGGATCGGCGTTGGAGTAGTAGCCGTTGGCCGCGTTGGTGACGTTCAAGGGGTTGGTCGGATCCATCAGCACGTTGGTGGTGGCAGCGGTCTGCATCCCATTCAACGCGGTGATGGCGGCTTCCACGCCGCTGTCGCCGGACGTGGTCGCCGACTGCTTGAACGCCAGGTTACCCGCGATCATGGTGCTGGTGTCCACCGAGCGGATCAGCGCGACGGCGGCCAGCGACATCACCACCAGCGCGATCAGCGCAAAGAACAACACCACACCGCGCTGCCGGGCTGTGTTGCCGAATGGGTGAAGCTTTCTGTTGGATCGTGATTTCATAATGTGCCACTCGCCCAGATCATGTTGCGCAACGGAATGATGGTTTCAAACACCCGGTAACGGTAATGCTGCCAGTTCGTATCGTTGCTCAGATCGATTGCCGGCGCGGCATCAACGGTGGTGTCATCCCACGTGCACGGGCCGTTGTTGACGGTCCCTTTGTTCGTGGTGCAGGTGTTGGTCACGACAGCCTTTTCATACAAGCCGTTGCGCGCCACCACGGCGATATGTACTGCCTTGATGCGGTTACGGTTTGCGACCGAGGGTGCAGCCCAGGTGCCGCCGCTGGCGTTTACCCACTGGGTGACCTGGTTGGAGGCACCGTTGATCGAGACCCCGTATTGCGCCTGGATGTTGACGATATCCGATACGGCGGGATTGCCGTTCCTTTCCAGGTAGGCCTGGGAATTCGTTGCGCTGGTCGGGTCATAGGCGGGATTGACCCGGAATACCGTCGTGATCCAGTTGCCGATACAGGCCAGATTGCCTCCAACCACCGCACCGGCAGTATTTTGCAGCGTCACGGTGACAAGGTCTGGGGTTGCGGTGGGTATCACGTTGGTGAAGTTGCATGTTGTCCCGTTGACGATCATCGCGACATTGCCGACACTGCAGGCCAGGTTGTTATCGAGGGTGACATCGTTCGCACCCGGCACGCCGACGCCGGTGATCTGCGAAGGGACGCCGCCCGAGGTGGTATCACCATAGCGCACCGTGAGGGTGTCGCTGGCGCCTGCGGCAGTGCCGCCGTCGGTGAGGGTGATCGGCGAGATGCTGGTGATGCCGGTCGCACCATAGGACAGTGTGGAGCAATCGAGCGGTGTGGCATTGATGGTGGGCAACAACCCGTAACCGGCCATCCTGAGTTCATGGCCTATCGAGTACAGCGCAATGCTGCCGTTGGTTTGTGCATCGGCCGATCCGGTGGTGGTGCGCTTCTGCCCTTCGAATACCGAGAACACCTGAGTGATGACCAGAGTCGCGAGCAGGCCGATCGCCAGCCCGACCAGGATCTCGATCAGGCTGAAACCGGCCTGGTGCAGTCCTGGTTTTCCGGAGTGATGCAATGTGTGCTGCTGGTTCGGTTTCATCAGGTTAACCCCCGGCAATGGTGGCGATGGTGGTGAAATTATGCGCGGGCTGTCCGGGCTGTTGCCAGGTGACGGTCACCACATACTGGCTGGGTGCCGGCTGGGTGACGGTTCGTGTTCCGCTCGGCAACAGCGCTGAGATATCGGTGCTGTTCTCCAGGTAGGTCAGCGCATTGGCGGGATCGGACCACATGATGCCTATTCTTTGCTGGGCGATGAAACTGGCCTCGGCACGGTATTTGGAATCGGAGGTGTTCTTGACCATGGCCGCCTGCAATCCGACCAGCGCCAGCACGCCCATGGAAAACAGCAGCACCGCGACCAGCGCCTCGAGCAATACCACGCCGTGCTGGGCGGATTTGCCCTGGTGTGCGAATCTTTTCGGCGCTGTCATTTTTCTGGTCATGATGGTTTTGGTCATGATGTCTTCTCTGGGTTTATGTCTCTGGGTTGATGTCGTCTGTATCAGGGTTAATAACACCTGCGCGGATCGGGCGGGTTCTTCGCGGCGATGGCCGGGTCCGGATCGCATACCCGGGCATTGCCGCCCACGCCGAGTGCGACCCGCAGCGACCTCAGCCCGGCCATCACCACTGAAGAAGTCAGGTCGATCTGGGTGAGCGAGGCCGAAGCATCCGCATTGGCTGCCACGGTGCCGAGATTGCTGAAAGTGATGGTAGTCGCACCCACCGGGGCAACCGTGACCGTGACGTTTTTGGAACCTTCTTTGCTTGATCGTGTTTCGAGCACCGCACTGCCGGGCAAATCGACTTGCCAGGAGGAGGCTGCAAGCAGCGAAAATTCCACGTTGCTATTGCGTTTCACCGCCTCGCCGCGCGCACGCTGTATCCCGTTCTGGATCGATTCGGCGGCGTTGCGGATCTGGGAGTTCTGCACCCATGCCCGGTAGCTGGATACGCCGAATGTCAGGGTGATGGAAAAGATGGCGATCACGATCATCAACTCGATCAGGGAGAATCCCAATGAGAATCCTGAATGTCTGTTTGTGCGAACAGCGCTCAACAGGTAACTCCTTTCCTCATGATCCAGCAGGTCGCACCGTTGCCCCAGGGTGTGGCGGAAATCTTGTTGTTGCCCTGGTCGATCTGGTAACCGAAGCCGATAATTTGATCTTTGCCGTCCGCCACGATGGTGTAAGTGGATGCGGACAGGTTCTGGCAGCTGAGCGTGAAATATTTGGTGGTGGCCGGGCAGGGTCCGCCGACATAGGTGCGGTTATCCTGGAAATACTGCTCCATCTTGATGCGTCCGTCGGCGAGTTGCGCGGTGGCATCCACCAGCTTGCCGCGGATGACGTAATCACCGTAGGCGGGGATGGCGAAGCTGGCGATGATGGCGATCACCGCGACCACGATCATCAGTTCGATGAGAGTGAAACCCTGTGCCTTGTTCATTGCGCGCCCCTTCCAATTTGAGTTGAAGCGGATGATAGATTGTTGAAAAGGACTTTGCCACCCGTAACTGACCGGAGGGACGGTAAGACGGATAAACGGCAGGAAAGCGCCGGTGAACGCGGGCTACACGTTTGTTAACCCGGAAACAAGCAGACCCCGTTGCCGGGGTCTGGGTGAATTTGCTGCTTGTGTTAACGCGTTATCGTGAGGTGGCGACTGCAAATGGCGTGGCTCCGGCCGGGAAGTTGTTGCTGATGCAAGTGCTGCCGATGCAGCTGATGTGGTTGAGTGCGCCACTGCTTGAGTTGACGCTGAATACCGAGACGCTGTTTGAACCGGAATTCGTGACATAGGCGTATTGGCCGGTACTGTCGAGTCTGATCGAAGTCGGTTTATCGCCCACTTCGCCCGCTGCCGTTTGCCATTTGTAGAGCAACCCTCCGCCGGTTGTTTGGTAGACATTGACATTATCACTACCGTAATTCACCACATAGACATACTTGGCGGCAGGGTCTATCGCGATGGAAACCGGGGTGATGGCACTGAAATCATCTACTGGTTGTACCGTTGCGTTGGCCAACTGCCCGACTGAATTTATCGCGAAAATGCTGACGTTAGCGGTACCTTGATTTGTTACATACAGGTACTGGTCATTGGGGCCAACCTTGATCGAGCGGGGAGTAGATGTTAGATTCCCTGTCGGAATGAATGTGTCTGTGCCGGTGGAACTGGCCTTGATAGCGGTCAGTGCACCGGTCAGGCTGTCGATGCTATATACCGAGACATCATTGGAGCCGGCATTTGCCACATAAGCGTGTTCGCCGGAAGGGTCGATGGCGATGGAGACCGGATTGCTCCGCGTCGTGATGCTGGCCTGGGTGCCTGCAGTGCCGCCATTTGCATCGATGCTGGCAAGCGCCCCACCAGAGTCGATGCTGTAGGCCGATACGCTGTTGGCCAGAAAATTCGTGACATAGGCAAATTTGCCCGACGGGTGTATCGCGATCGAGCGAGGTCCGTTTCCAGCCGCAATGCTGGCCTGATTGCCTGGGGTACCGACATCCACGTCTGTGAGTATATTAAGCGCGCCCGTGGTGCCGTTGATGCTGTAAGCCGAGATGGTATCGTCGTTGTAATTCGCCACATAGGCGGTCTGCCCGGCAGGATCGACCTCGATAGCAGAGGGCCCGCTTCCGGAAGTCTTGTCGGCGCCTGCCGTAAGTACCCCGGTGGCAGATCGGTAAACCGAAACGCCGATGGTTCCAGTTGAACCGGAATTGGCGACATAGACATTGGGGTCGGCAGGCAACACGCCTACGTTGTTCACACAATCTACTGTTACATTGGAAACATTTGCGGTAACAGAACCACTGGGGAATGCGGCAGGGCTGCATGTCTGGCCAAGGGGCGATGTGAGTACTGTCACGTCATATGCAGAACCTGTAGCATCATAGGCAAGCGGAGTGCTGAACGTAAAGCCGGTGACGCCGGAGGCAATCAGTAGATTGTCACCGCCATTGTTTTGCAGAACCAAGCCGGCGCTTGGAGCGTCGCCAGTGATGGTGCCGCCTATCGTGTACGCCGTGACGCAACTCACGTTGGCATTGGTCACGTTGTACGCGGGCATGGTGCCCGAACCATTAACGACCTCGCATTTCTGGACCGGCGAACTGGGATTTTTCAGTACGGTGACGTTGTAGGGTTTGCCCGATATCACCGAAGTGCTGAATTTATAGCTGGTAACTCCCGAAGCGACTGTCAGGTCATCCCCGCCATTGTTGCGCAGCACCAGGCCGCTAGCGGGAGTGGTGGCGAGCACGCCGGAAGCAGCGCCGCCGACTGTATACGCTGCGGCCAGCGTTACGTCAGTGCCGCCTCCCCCGCCGCCGCCGCAGGCAGCCAACGTGAGCAGCAATACCGGTGCGGTGTACAACAGGCCATGCAGGAGTTTGGTCGGGCTGGGACGCATTTGGGTTACCTCGTCTTTGTGATGATCGCGGATTTGATGGAAAACGCGCCGGGCCGGTCGGGCCGGGTCGCGCACAACAGGCGCAAGGATACTCCAAGCGCGGTGCAGAATTCAAACATTTTCGAGCAGGGTTTTTCACCCCGCAACCGGTCGTGACGGGTCGTGGCAGGCCGTACCCGCAGCCCGTGTCAACCCATCCTGTTCAGGGCGGAAGAAACAAATAGCCGTGGAAGCGGGGCCGAAAAGCGGTAAAATTACGCGCTGGCAAATACAATATTCCAAAAATTCAGAGGAGAAATAGCATGAGCAAGAGTCTTGTCCAATTCATCATCGAAGAACAGCGCGCGATACCGGGAAAGGCCAGCGGCGATTTCACCGGCCTGATCAGCGATATCATCATCGCCTGCAAGCAGATCGCGCACGACGTCAACAAGGGCGCGCTGATCGGCGTGCTGGGCAGTGCCGGCAGCGAGAACGTGCAGGGCGAGACGCAAAAGAAACTGGACATCATCACCAACGAGGTGTTCATCAAGTCCACCGAGTGGGGCGGCCACCTTGCCTCCATGGCGTCCGAGGAGATGGACGATGTCTATCCGATCCCGGCGAAATATCCGAAGGGAAAATATCTGCTGGTGTTCGATCCGCTGGACGGATCGTCCAACATCGACGTGAACATTTCCGTCGGCACGATCTTCTCGATCCTGCGCGCGCCCAAGGGCGTGGAGAACCCCACCGCGGCGGACTTTTTGCAGCCCGGCACCACCCAGGTGTGCGCCGGCTATGCGCTGTACGGCCCGGCCACCATGCTGGTGATCACCACCGGCCACGGCGTGAACGGTTTCACGCTGGACAACGACATCGGCGAATTCATGCTGAGCAACCCGAACATGACGATTCCCGCGGATACGCGCGAATTCGCGATCAATGCCTCGAACGAGCGCCACTGGGAAAAACCGATACAGCGTTATGTCGACGAATGCGTCGCCGGCAAGACCGGGCCGCGCAAGGATAATTTCAACATGCGCTGGGTGGCTTCGATGGTGGCCGAGGTGCATCGCATCCTGGTGCGCGGCGGTGTGTTCATGTATCCCAAGGACACCAAGGACCCGAGCAAGGCGGGCAAGCTGCGTTTGCTCTACGAAGCCAACCCGATGTCGATGATCGTCGAGCAGGCGGGCGGTGTTTCCTCTACCGGATACGAGCGCATCATGGATATCAAGCCATCCGGTTTGCACCAGCGCGTGCCGGTGATCCTCGGCTCGAAGAACGAAGTCGATCGCATCGTGGGCTATCACAAAGAGGGATAAGTCTTGGAGAAATCCGGCAAGTCTCCGCTGGTTGCCATCGTGATGGGCAGCGCCAGCGATTGGGATGTCATGCAACAGGCCGCCCGGCAGCTGCGGGATTTCGGCGTGGCATTCGATACCAGGGTGATCTCGGCGCATCGTTCACCCGATCTGCTGCTTGAGTACATCAGCGACATGACGACCGGCGGTGTGCGCTGCTTCATCGCCGGCGCCGGCGGCGCGGCGCATCTGGCCGGGGTGATCGCCGGCAAGACCGGGTTGCCGGTGCTGGGCGTGCCGATGCCGTCGAAATATCTGCAGGGTATGGATTCGTTGTTGTCCACCGTGCAGATGCCCAAGGGTATACCGGTGGCGACCTTTGCCATCGGCGAAGCCGGAGCGGCGAATGCGGGATTGTTCGCGGTGGCGATGCTGGCACTGAATGATGCGGCTTTGGCGAAGCGCCTGCAGACATTCCGCAAACAGCAGGCGGACAAGGTTAAAGCCACCAGCTTGCCGGCTTTGTAACGGCTGAATACCGGGAAGTGATTTATTGGCAATAGTTGTTCCTGACAAACGTTGTAACGGAGAAAAATGATGAGCGAAGTCGAATCCCAACCCGCAACCCCCGGACGCGCAAGCAAGGTCAAATGGATCGTGATTGGTTTGCTGCTGTTGTTGGTGGCGATCGTGGTAATGAATTTGCCCAAGGGTTACAGCGATGACTTGTCGCATATCGGCAAGGGCAAACCCGCCGTCGTGCTGGTGCGCGACAAATCCGCCGTGCAAAGTTTTGAACTGATGAATCTGTTGAACGGGATACGCGATCAATACGCCGGACAGGTGGAATTTCTGTTGACCGATTTCGATACGCCTGAAGGACGTGAGTTCATGAAAGCGAACAACGCCGCGCGGGCATCACTGGTATTGTTCGATGCCGGCGGCAAACCGGTAAATATCCTGTATGCGCCACAAACTGCAGAGACTTTGCAGCAGCAGATCGGCGGCATGATCGGGTCAGCACCATGAGTGTGCCGATGCAGCAATCCGACCTCACCAGCCTGCCGTTCCTGCACCGTGGCAAGGTGCGCGACATCTATGCGGTTGGCGACGACAAACTGCTGGTGGTGCAGACCGATCGCTTGTCCGCATTCGATGTGATCCTGCCCGACCCGATCCCGGGCAAGGGTGAGGTGCTCACCACGATGTCGAATTTCTGGCTGGACAAACTGCAGCATGTCATTCCGAACCACCTGACCGGCATCGACCCCGAGTCTGTGGTCGGCACCGACACTGACCGTGCGCAGGTGCGCGGTCGCGCCTTCGTGGCAAAAAAGCTCAAGCCGCTGCCGATCGAGGCGATCGTGCGCGGTTACCTGGTCGGTTCCGGCTGGAAGGATTACCAGAAGACCGGAAAGGTTTGCGGCATCGCGTTGCCTGCCGGGTTGCGCGAGGCGGAAAAATTGCCCGAACCCCTGTTCACGCCGTCTACCAAGGCGGCAGTGGGCGAGCATGACGAAAACATATCGTTCGCGCAGGCGGTAGAGTTGCTCGGTGAGGCACGCGCCAAACAAGTGCGCGACGCCACACTGGCGCTGTATGTCGAGGCGGCAGAGTATGCGGCGACCAAGGGCGTCATCATTGCAGATACCAAGTTCGAGTTCGGCGTTGATGATGCAGGCAAGCTGTATCTGATCGACGAGGCGCTGACACCCGATTCGTCACGCTTCTGGCCTGCCGACCAATACCGGGTGGGCAGCAACCCGCCCAGTTTTGACAAGCAGTTCGTGCGCGACTGGCTGGAGGCTTCCGGCTGGAACAAGAAAAATCCCGCGCCCAACATCCCGCAGGACGTGTTGCAAAAGACCGCCGACAAATACCGCGAGGTGCTGGTTAAGCTGATGGGCGCATGAGTACGCCGCTACAACTCATTGCGGGATTCCAGCGCTTCCGTGAACGTTCGCTCGCGGATGTCGACGCGCAATTTCACGATCTCGTCCAATTCGGCCAGACGCCTTCCACGCTGGTGGTGGGCTGTTGCGATTCCCGCGTCGACCCGGCGCTGATCCTTGATTGCGCACCGGGCGATCTGTTCGTCATCCGCAACGTTGCCAATCTGGTGCCGCCCGCAGAGAACCAGGGTCATTATCACGGCACCAGTGCGGCGCTTGAATTTGGTGTGCGCAACCTGAAGGTGCAACACATCATCGTGCTGGGTCATGCGCAATGCGGCGGGATCCATGCGCTGCTGGAGGGCGGGGTGGCGAAGGATGATTCCTTCATCTCCGAATGGATGACGATAGCCGATGCCGCGCGCCAACATATCGAGCAGGAGCATGCAAACGCCAGCAGTGAAGAGCGGCACCGCGCATGCGAACAACAGGCGATACTGGTTTCACTCGAGAACCTGATGACTTTTTCCTGGATACGCGAGCGGGTCGAACAGGGCAGCCTGTCATTGCACGGTTGGTACTTTGATATCGAGCGCGGAGAATTGCTCGGCTATGACGCGACTGCGCGCCGGTTTGAAAAGCTGTGACCGGCTTTTAAAGCCGGTGCGGCACTTCACCATAAAGTTGCAATGAGGCGACGAAGTGGCGGGTTACCGCTGCTTGTTTGAGACGGCACACCGGGTATCTTTGCCAAAATCACAGGGCAATAACCACAGCTTACTTTTCCCGGCAGTATCCGCAGTCTACTTTTTCCCAGTCAACTCCATGTAGCGTGCCGTGTCGGCATCGAAGCGGGCATTCAATTCCGCTTTGGCCGCCACGGGCTTGTCCAGATCCTGTTGCAGTTTGGTCAGGCGTTCCTGTGCTTCCTGCAAGTCGTCCCCCAGGGAATTCGGGATTGGTCTGTTCCGGTTGGTGTAGTTGTCGGCTTCCTTTTGCAGGGAATCTATGCGGGATTTGGCCGAGTCGATAGAAGAGTTGAGAAAATTGATGCGCGCATCAACCTGTTGCAAGCTGCGCTGGCGCGACAGATCGATTTCCTGCACGCTGCTATACGTGTTGAGCAGGGTCTTGTCATGGAGCTTCTGTTGCTGTGCCGCCAGATCGGCTTCGCGCTTTTTCGCATCTTCCTGTTCCTTGGCAAGGCGCCGCTCGGGGGTCATCACTTCCCGGGTATTTACCACGCGCCCTGCTTTATTCAATTCTTCGCGATCCTTGTCGGCGTATTCGGGAGGGACCGTTTCGCCGTAGTGGGTGGTGCCATTGTCATCCACCCATTTGTAAAGCTTTGCATTAGCCGGGAAGCTGAACGAGAGGCCCAGGGTAAATGTAGCGATAAGGGCCGCGAGTGATTTATATCTGGTCATTGCTTACTCCATAACGATCACGATAGGATTGAACAGCGCCAAAGTCTTGTGCGTCTCCGCCTTCGGACTGCAGATAACCGAGCAGATCATCCAGTGTGGCGATAGATATTACCGGAATTCCATAACTGCGTCGCACTTCCTGGGCTGCAGAAAACTCGGTTTGGCCCCGTTCCATGCGATCCAGCGCGATCACCACACCGCACGGTTGCGCGCCGGCTGCGCGGATCAGCTCGATGGATTCGCGCACGGACGTGCCTGCAGAGATCACGTCATCGATGATCAGCACATTTCCCCGCAGTGTTGCGCCAACGGTCGTGCCGCCCTCGCCGTGGTCCTTGGCTTCTTTGCGGTTGTAGCAATACGGTACGTTGCGACCCTGTTCGGCCAATGCGATCGCGGCTCCGGTAGCCAGCGGGATGCCTTTGTAGGCGGGCCCGAACAGCATATCGAAGGGTACTTCTGAAACCTGGATAGCCTGTGCATAGAACTGCGACAGGCTTTTTAACGAGGTGCCATCGTTGAACAATCCGGCATTGAAAAAATAGGGCGACAAACGACCGGCCTTGGTTTTGAATTCGCCAAAGCACAGCACGTTTTGTTGTACGGCAAAGCGGATGAAATCCTGTCTGAAGTTGGACATGAAGAATGCAGTAGGTTGGGATGACGGGCATCATTATAATGGCTCACCCGATTAGCCCGAGGATTTTGATGCGCATTATCTCTGTGAATTTGAACGGTATCCGTTCTGCGGCCAGCAAAGGCTTCTACGAATGGCTTGCGCAACAGGATGCAGACATCGTTTGCCTGCAGGAACTCAAGGCGCAAGCGCCGGATATGACTGCGCAAATGCTGGAGCCGCAGGGGTACCACGGGTATTTTCATTATGCGGAAAAAAAGGGATATAGCGGGGTGGGTATCTATTGCCGCGGGCAGCCACAGCAGGTGACTCTGGGTT
Organism: Burkholderiales bacterium; assembly: GCA_038329705.1. Lineage (GTDB taxonomy): Bacteria > Pseudomonadota > Gammaproteobacteria > Burkholderiales > Gallionellaceae > Gallionella. The sequence continues at coordinate 32,719 of JBBQNH010000009.1, forward strand.
TGGGTATCGCCGAGTTCGATGCCGAGGGCCGCTATATTTGCGCGGATTTTGCCGGCCTCAGCGTGGTGTCGGTGTACCTGCCTTCGGGTTCCAGCGGTGAGGAGCGCCAAGCGGTCAAGTTCAAGTTCATGGCGGCATTCATGCCGCATCTGGGGGAATTGATGGACAGCGGCCGCGAAGTGGTGATCTGTGGTGACTGGAACATCGCACACCGCGAGATCGACCTGAAGAACTGGCGCGGGAATAAAAAAAATTCCGGTTTCCTGCCCGAGGAGCGCGCCTGGCTAACGGAATTGTTCGAAGAGGTGGGCTTTACCGATGTGTTTCGCAGAGTGCACCCGGAACTGGAAGCGTATACCTGGTGGTCCAATCGCGGCCAGGCATGGGCCAAGGATGTCGGCTGGCGCATCGATTACCAGATTGCCACGCCGGGCATCGCGGAGCGCGCCGAAGCGGCTAGCATCTACAAGGCGCAACGCTTTTCCGATCACGCACCGCTGATCATCGACTATCGCGACTAAGTCTGTTCCCAGGGGAGCCCCGCTGCCTTCCAACCCCCGGTCGTATTGCGGTGTTTAACGGTATCCATATCGCCTTCGAAGCCTTCCAGCATGTTGTAGCAGTCGCTATAGCCGGCATTTGTGGCCGCGATGGCTGCGTGATGCGAGCGCACCCCGCTGCGGCAAACGAATATCACCAGCGCCTCCTTGTCTACCTGTTGTTCGAGTTGGGTGATGAAGTGCGGATTGCGTGTCATTCCGGGATAACTCGCCCATTCGATTGCCGCGGCATCGGATAGTTTTCCGACCCAATCCAGCTCAGCGCGGCTGCGCACATCCACCAGCTTGACGCCGGGTGCAGACTGGTGGAGTTCATAAGCCTCTTTTGGATACAGCACGCCCTCGTAGGGCAGGTTCAGCTCCCTGGCGCGTTGCTGTGCGCCTTGCAGAATTTCGGTGATCTTTCCCATGAGAACCTTTTTCAATATCCCATATTTTCAATGGTGGAGTTTAATGCGGTTAGTGCAAATGGTATGCTATACAGTATAGATGCATACCGGCACCACCGAAATGAAAAATCACAGCAAATCCCAGCAATCACAAGTCGACATCGGGGCATTCGAACCAGTTCACCCGGAACGTTTTGCCGCAGCGCAAAAGAGCACATGGGTGAGCATCGTGATCAACGTGTTTTTGTCGGGCCTGCAGGTGATCGGCGGATTCTTTGCCCATTCCCAGGCGTTGATGGCAGACGGACTGCATTCCCTGTCCGATCTGCTTTCCGATGTGCTGGTGCTGTTTGCCAACCGGCACGGCAACCAGCATGCCGATGCTGAACATCCCTATGGCCATGCGCGGATCGAAACCGCGGCAACGCTCATTCTCGGGACATTCCTTGCGGTGCTCGGGGTGGTGTTGCTGGTGGCGGCTGCCATGCGCCTGCAGCATCCCGATGCGGTGCGTGCAGTACATCCGCTGGCACTGGCCATCGCGGTGTTCGCCCTGGTCGCCAAGGAAGCGTTGTTCCGTTACATGCTGGCGGTGGCCAAGAAAGTCCGTTCACAGATGCTGGTGGCCAATGCGTGGCATGCGCGTTCTGATGCGGCATCCTCTCTGGTGGTCATCGTCGGGGTGGGCGGTAATCTGCTCGGCTATACCTTCTTTGATCTGCTTGCAGCCGCAGTGGTCGGCGTGATGATCGCCCACATGGGTGGCAAACTGGCACTGGAAGCGTTGTCTGAACTGATCGATACCGGACTGGCAGCGGAAGAAGTCGAGGCGATCCGGCAAACCCTGCTCAACGTCCACGGTGTGCGGGGCCTGCACGACTTGCGTACGCGCAAGATGGCAGACAACGCATTGGTCGATGCGCATATCCTGGTCGACCCGAAGATCAGCGTTTCGGAAGGCCATTACATCGCCGAATCGGCGCGTCACGCCGTGCTCAAGAACCACCATGTCATGGATGTCATGGTGCATATCGATCCGGAAGACGATTTGCAGGCCAAGCCCAATGCGCATCTGCCCAGCCGCCCCGGCCTGATGAAACATTTGACGGACTGTCTGGACGTTCCTGCGCTGGCGGACAATCGTGTGGTGTTTCATTACCTCGATGGCAAGGTCGATGCCGAGATCTATCTGGCTGACTCACGATTGGCCGGGGGAGTTACTGCCTTGCAGGCGCGCTGTGATGCGTTGACGCATTCCGACCCGATATTCCGTGTGATACATGTGCATCAAGGCGATGCACAAAGTTAGTGCATGGAACGGTGATCACGCCCAGTTTGGGTGCAAATTTTAGGTGTGTTGCATATCGGGCTTATGGCACAATGTCAGTCTGCTGTGCTTAAAAGGGTTGGCACGCTTTCTGCATTTGTAATTCGGGGTATTTTGGTTAACTGCTTAATTTGATGTCTAGGAGATAGTTATGACGTTGTCGTCAACAGATGTGATAAAGATGATCAAGGATCGCGAAGTCAAGTTCGTGGATTTTCGTTTTACCGATACGCGCGGCAAGGAGCAGCACGTGAGCGTACCCGCGAAGGTTGTGGACTTGGACAAGTTTGAAGAAGGACATGCTTTCGATGGCTCTTCGATCGCCGGCTGGAAAGGTATTCAGGCGTCGGACATGCTGCTTATGCCGGACCCTGCCACTGCGTATCTGGATCCGTTCATGGATGAAAATACCCTGGTGATCACCTGCGACGTGGTGGAGCCGACCGACGGCAAAGGCTACGACCGTGACCCGCGTTCCATTGCGAAACGAGCCGAGGCTTATCTCAAATCCACCGGCATTGGCGATACCGCCTATTTCGGTCCGGAACCCGAATTCTTTATTTTCGATTCTGTGAACTGGCAGATCGACATGTCTGGTTGCTTCGTCAAGGTAAACTCTGAAGAAGCCGCCTGGTCTTCCGCGGAGAAATTCGACAGCGGTAACACCGGTCACCGTCCAACCGTCAAAGGTGGTTATTTTCCGGTTCCGCCGGTGGACAGCCTGAATGACATTCGTGCCGCAATGTGTCTGGCTCTGGAAGAAGTCGGTGTTGAAGTTGAAGTCCACCACCACGAGGTGGCAACTGCCGGTCAATGCGAGATTGGTACCAAGTTCAATACGCTGGTGCGCCGCGCCGACCAAACCCAAACCTTGAAATATGTGGTGCACAACGTCGCGCACCAGTATGGCAAAACCGCGACCTTCATGCCCAAGCCTATCGTCGGAGACAATGGTTCGGGCATGCACGTGCACCAGTCCATCTGGAAAGATGGCAAGAACCTGTTTGCCGGCAAAGGTTATGCAGGTCTGTCGGAGACCGCGCTGTTCTATATCGGCGGCATCATCAAGCACGCCAAGGCGCTGAATGCGATCACCAACCCCGGCACCAATTCCTACAAGCGTTTGGTCCCGCATTTTGAAGCGCCGACCAAGCTGGCTTATTCGGCGAAGAATCGTTCCGCTTCGATTCGTATCCCGCACGTGTCCAGCGACAAGGCGCGCCGCATCGAAACGCGTTTCCCCGATCCGACTGCCAACCCATACCTGGCTTTCACAGCCTTGATGATGGCGGGTCTGGACGGTATTCAAAACAAGATCCACCCCGGCGACCCGGCCGACAAGAACCTGTATGACTTGCCACCGGAAGAAGATGCCAAGATCCCGACAGTATGCACCTCACTGGATCAGGCATTGGAATGTCTGGACAAGGATCGCGAGTTCCTGACGCGCGGCGGGGTATTCTCCAACGACTTTATCGATGCCTATATCGCTTTGAAAATGGATGAGGTGACCCGCCTGCGCATGACGACGCATCCTGTCGAGTTTGAAATGTATTACAGTATCTAGCTGTGGCATCATCACGACCCGGTCCGCAACAGCGTGCCGAAGCGTCGAAATGAAAAACGGGGCACAAGCCCCGTTTTTCATTTGAACTGCAATCGTTTGTTTGTCTCCGGCGCTTGTCCTATACTTGGTGCGTTATTTTCGGGAAATCGAACATGAAGCTTGGATACTTGTTTGCACTGTCGTGTATCTTTCCTTTGTTGGCACATGCCGATATTTATAAGTCCACCGATGAGGATGGCCATGTCACCTATTCCAGCACACCGCTCAAGGGTGGCAAGAAGCTGAACCTGGAACCGCTGCCGACCATGGCGCCGCAACCGGTCCCGCCGGATTTCCCCAGGGTCGATAACGCAACACAAAGAGCACGCGATGATACCCGCCGCAAGATCCTGGAAGATGAATTGGCCGCCGAGGATAAGTTGTTGGCAGATGCCCAACAGAACTTGAAGGACGGCGAAGCAAATCCCGAGGTCTTCAAGGCGGCGGATGGTCGAACCTTTCGCAATGTTGCGAAATTCGATGAAAAGATCAAGCAATTGAATGATCAGGTTGACCTGCACCAGCAGAATGTGGATGCGCTCAAATCCGAGCTTTCAAAATTGCAGGGTCAATAGTTAAGTAGCCGCATTAATTGAAATATCCGATCCAAATTTGAAATGTCATGAACCGCGACGACACGTGACGAATGCCGATGGATCGCCGGGAAGTGTAATCGTAAACATCATCCTGTCTGGCATGCTTACTGCTATGTAAATCGTATGCCCGACTTTTCACAAATCACTCTGGAACATCTCGATACTGCGGTTATCCTGCTGGACGAAGAGTCGCGCATCGCCTTTGTCAATCCGGCTGCCGAACATCTTCTTGATATCAGCGACAAGAATCTGCATGGTGTTGCGCTGCAGCAGGTGTTCATGCACACCGGGCAGTTGGCAAGTGCCATGCAGCAGGCGATACAAAACAATGCCACTTTTATCGAGCATGACCTGATGCTGGGAACGCAAACGCACGACAAGCTGCATTTGCGTTGCGCCGCAACACCGCTGCAATTGGACAGACCATTCTTGCTGCTCGAATTTCATCCCATGGACAGGCCGTTAAAGATGGCGCGTGAGGAACAGATGCTTGATCAGACTCAAGCCAACCGACTGCTGTTGCGCAATCTGGCGCACGAGATCAAGAATCCGCTCGGCGGTATACGGGGCGCCGCGCAGTTGCTGGAGCAGGAACTGGAAAAACCCGGGTTGCGTGAATACACGCAGGTCATCGTGCAGGAAGCGGATCGTTTGCGATCGCTGATGGAGAACCTCCTGGCACCGCAGAATGCACCACACAATAGCGCGCTCAATATCCATGAGGTGCTCGAGCGTGTGCGCAGTGTGGTGTTGGCGGAAATACCCGGGGGATTGATAATAAAGCGCGACTACGACATCAGCCTGCCGGCACTGATCGGGGATAAGGAGCAGTTGATACAGGTCATGCTCAACATTGTGCGCAACGCTGCACAAGCGATGCAGGGAAGCGGGCAGATCATCCTGCGCACCCGCGTGGCGCACCAGGCGACGTTGAATAAACGCCTGCACCGTCAGGCGGTGAGAGTGGAGATCATTGATAACGGACCTGGTATCCCGGCTGAATTGCATGACAAGATATTTTATCCGCTGGTATCCGGGCGTGCCGATGGACATGGTTTGGGATTGACCATCGCGCAGGACTTCGTCAGCCAGCATCACGGCTCCATAGAATTCGACAGCGAGCCGGGGCGAACCTGTTTTACTGTCCTGCTTCCCATTCCTTGAAATGCATTAAATGACAAACATGAAACCTGTCTGGATCATTGACGACGACCGCTCAATACGCTGGGTACTGGAAAAATCGCTGGCGCGCGAGAATATCGAATTCAGAAGTTTTGCCTCTGCGGATGAAGCGCTGCAAGTATTGAACGATGAAGCGCCACAGGTGGTGGTCAGCGATATCCGCATGCCCGGCAGTTCGGGACTGGAATTTTTGCAGATCTTGCATCAACGCCATCCGCTGATACCGGTCATCATCATGACCGCCTATTCCGATCTGGAAAGTGCCGTCTCCGCATTTCAGGGAGGCGCGTTCGAGTACCTGCCAAAACCCTTCGACGTCAATCATGCGGTGGAGTTGATCCGTCGTGCACTGGAGCAAAGTCGCCATAAATCGGCGGAAACCGAGATGATTGAAGTGGGTGCCGACATTCTCGGTCAGGCGCCCGCCATGCAGGAGGTTTTTCGCGCCATTGGCAGATTGTCGCAATCCCACGCCACGGTCCTGATCAATGGTGAATCGGGTACCGGCAAGGAGCTGGTTGCAAAAGCATTGCATCGTCACAGTCCGCGTGCCGACAAACCGTTCATTGCAATCAACACCGCCGCAATCCCCAAAGATTTGCTCGAATCGGAGTTGTTCGGCCACGAACGCGGCGCGTTCACCGGCGCTGCGGCGACCCGGCGCGGTCGCTTCGAACAGGCGGAAGGCGGCACGCTATTCCTGGATGAGATCGGCGATATGCCCGCCGATCTGCAAACCCGTTTGCTGCGCGTGTTGTCGGATGGGAACTTCTATCGCGTTGGCGGGCACCTGCCAATCAAGGCCAACGTGCGTATCATTACGGCAACCCACCAGAACCTCGATGAACGCGTCAAACAGGGATTGTTCCGCGAGGATCTGTTCCATCGTTTGAACGTGATACGGCTGAGTCTGCCGCCGCTGCGCGAGCGGCGCGAGGACATCCCGCTGCTGGCAGTATATTTTCTGCAGAAAAGCGCGCGGGATCTGGACGTCGATCAAAAGCAATTCAGTGACACGACGCTGCAACATCTCAGCACGCAGGAATTTCCCGGCAACGTGAGGCAGTTGGAAAATCTTTGCCACTGGCTGACGGTCATGACGCCATCGCAGGTCATCGAGATTGCCGACTTGCCGCCGGAATGGCGGGACATATCCGCCGCAGGTGCAATACCCGGCGATGACTGGAGTACTGCTTTGGCGCAACAGGCCGTACTTTCGCTGCAACGGGGCGAAGAACGCATCATGGATAGCTTTACCGCGCAATTTGAACGCACACTGATCCTGCAGGCGCTGCATCACACCGGTGGGCGGCGCATCGAAGCAGCTACCCTGCTGGGTATCGGCCGCAACACCCTGACGCGCAAGATCAAGGAGTTGGGATTGGACAATTCGCCCGAATAGTTCAGCCGCGTAATTGCTGGAGCAGTTTCTCGTGTATCCCGCCGAAACCGCCATTGCTCATCACCAGAATGTGATCGCCAGGCTGCGCTGCCGCGACGATCTTTTCGACCAGCGCATCCAGCTGGTCTTCAACGATCGCCTTGCCACCCAGCGGGGCCAGCGCACCACGCGCATCCCAATCAAGGTTGCCCGAGAAGCAAAATACCAGGTCGGCGTCTTTCAGGCTGCCGGGTAACGCGTCTTTCATTACGCCGAGCCTCATGGTGTTGGAACGCGGCTCCAGCACGGCCAGTATCCGGGCGGTGCCAACCTTGTGCCGCAACCCCGCGACAGTGGTGTCTATCGCAGTGGGATGATGCGCGAAATCGTCATAAATGGTTATGTCATTCACCACACCGCGCACTTCCATGCGCCGTTTCACATTCTTGAATTCGCCCAGGGCAGCCAAACCTTGCGCGACCGGCACCCCGGCATGGCGCGCGGCGGCGAGTGCGGCGAGTGCGTTGTGGCGGTTGTGTTCACCCAGCAAAGTCCAGTTCAACACGCCCTGCGCTGCACCGCGCAGCGATACCAGATCGCCGGCGCTGATCTGCCAGCCATCATTCGTGCCAAAGCGTTCCACCGGTGTCCAGCAACCACATTGCAATACCCGTTCCAGCGAGGCTTCGCGGCCGTTGCTGATGATCAGGCCGTTGCCGGGTACAGTGCGCACCAGGTGGTGAAACTGGGTTTCGATTGCGGCGAGGTCGGCAAAGATATCGGCATGATCAAACTCGAGGTTATTGAGGATCGTGGTACGCGGATGGTAATGCACGAATTTGGAACGCTTGTCGAAGAAGGCGGTGTCATATTCGTCCGCCTCGATAACGAAGAAAGGCGACTCGGTCAGCCTCGCGGAAATGCCGAAATTCTGTGGTACGCCGCCGATCAGGAAACCCGGATTCAAACCCGCGTATTCGAGTATCCACGCCAGCATCGCGCTGGTGGTAGTCTTGCCATGGGTGCCCGCCACCGCCAGCACCCACTGATCGCGCAAGATAGTTTCCGCAAGCCATTGGGGTCCAGAGATATACGGCAAGTTGCGGTTCAGGATCTCCTCCATCAGCGGGTTGCCGCGCGACACGACATTGCCGATCACAAAAACATCCGGCACAAGATCAAGTTGTTCAACCCCGAAGCCTTCGATCAGTTCGATGCCTTGGGATTCCAGTTGCGTGCTCATCGGCGGATACACATTCGCATCACAACCAGTCACGTGATATCCGGCCTGTTTGGCCAGTGCCGCGATGCCGCCCATGAAGGTGCCACAGATACCCAGAATATGAATGTGTTTGGCTTTGTCCATCACTTATTTGCTGTTACTTATTTCGGGTTATTTTAGCGGGTGATTTTACTTCATAACCCTGCAAAACGACCGGGCCATGACACAAGGGTGGAAGATAATCTTGAGTAGTCACCAGAATAGATCAGTTTGGTATACTCACTTTTCCAATTTACACAACTTTATAAAACATACTAATTCAGGGAGGAAACTTAAAAATGATAGATTCAAGATGGAAAATTACAGGCTTGTTCCTGGCGTTGAGCCTGGCTTCCGGCAGTGCCTTTGCCAGCGAACATGGTCATGAAGAAGCAAGCGGGGAGCGCTGCACAAGTTTCGGCCCCCAGGCTCCGCGCGACATCGATAGCATCGTTGGAGAGAACCATCGTGTTTTCTCACTGGCACCCAACTACACCGAGATGAATCTTTGCAACATCCATTTGCACGAGAATGCAGAGCACAAGGCCAGGGATTTCTCGGTTTTTGCGGGAGAAGGTCATGAAGGTTATGGAAGCGGATTCAAAGCCAACATCAGTGCCAGCCTGAGCAAAGCCGAGCTGACACCATTGGCCAAGCCTGCCTGCAAGAGCGAGCACGGTGACCTGCTACCTGGCGATACGATCGAAGTGCACTGGGTGTTTTCCTCTGCTGATGTAAAGCCTGGCAAAACACTGGGGGCCTGCCTGTCCGAAAAGATCGGCAATCCTGACTTGCGTGTCGAATCTCAGGTATTCGTTCTGGTCAATGACAAGAACGCGCTGAATTTCAACGATATGGACTTCGACGGAAACAGGGTGAATGGTTTGTATCAGCCAAAATCGATCCCGGGCAACACCGGCACGCCGGTTGTATTTGCGGGATCAACCACTGGGCCCAAGTACTCTGACTCGACTTGCTCTCCATTCCAGGTAACCTGGGGTGTGCGTCCGCTGGTAGCGAAACTGGATATCAATTCGGTTGCCAAGTGGTGTGAATCTAATGTGTTTGGCGAAGACCACGCCCACGGCGTTCGCAAGCTGGTAACTTCGCCAGAGTTGCTGTCTGAAATCGACTAAGGTTAAAGGCGATCTGAAACGCACATTAGCATCCCGTACCAAATAAAAAAGCGGCTTAGGCCGCTTTTTTGTTGTGCACCCCTGGAAAATCAATCTTCACCACGTATCCATTTGGTATGGATGGTCGATTTGGAGTACCAATACAGCACGACTGCAACGATGGTGCCAATGACAAGCGTCGTCCAGGGATACCCGCTCATGTCAAAACCGAGGAAAGGCAGGAACAGCACCGGTACCCACAACATGATCCAGATCAGGCCGATCACCATGCTTACCCAGCCGACGAAAACTCCGGCTGTGGTTCTCCGGATCACTTTGGTAGCACCGCATTTGTTGCAAACGACATCATTAGCGTTGAGTTCGGTAGCGCAGACAGGACATTGCATAGATTCTTTCAATAAGTAAAAAAACAAAATTTACCAGGGGTTGCGGAAGATGAAGTACACAGCGCCCATCATGCATAGTGCGGCATACAGGTAATCCCATTTCAACGGCTGGTTCATGTACAACACCGCGAACGGGACGAACACCGACAGCGTTATGACCTCCTGCATTATCTTCAATTGCCCGAGGCTGAGCTCGGTATAACCGATACGATTTGCGGGAACCTGAAGAAGATACTCGAACAGCGCGATGCCCCAGCTGACCAGAGCCGCGATGTACCATGGCGACGAAGACATATTCTTCAGGTGGCCATACCACGCGAAAGTCATGAACAGATTGGACACGGTGAGCATCAAGGCCGTGACCAGCAACGGGTGCGGGATCAGGTTCATCCTGGGTACTATATCAAACAGCCGTTGCGCAATATTCTTTGCTAATTAACGCCGAGCAATTCAACATCGAACACCAGCGTCGCATTCGGCGGAATCACCCCGCCCGCGCCACGGGCCCCATATCCCATGTTGGGCGGAATGATCAGTGTGCGCTGTCCGCCGACCTGCATTCCTGCAACGCCCTGATCCCAGCCCAGGATGACACGTCCTTCGCCCAGCGGAAATTTAAAGGGTTCATTGCGGTCGCGCGAGCTGTCGAATTTTTTGCCGTGATGATCCGTTGCCGCTGCATCGTACAGCCAGCCGGTGTAATGCACGGTGACCATCTTGCCCGGGGTCGCCAGATCGCCGGTGCCAAGTTTTACATCAGTCGTCATCAATTCGGCCATGCTGTCATTCTCCGTTTTTGGTGCGTTCTTCTCGGAGCACGCGGTGGTTGAGAACAGGCTGGTGGTGAGGATCAGCGCCAGCGTCAGAAAAGAGATGCGTTTCATCGTACTTTCTCCCTTGTTGAATGATTGTGCGTATTAATTTACGCCCAGCAGTTCGACCTCGAACAGCAGGGTAGCATTTGGCGGGATCACGCCGCCCGCGCCGCGTTGGCCGTAGCCCATCTCCGGCGGGATCACCAGCGTGCGCTTCCCACCCACCTTCATGCCCTGCACGCCGCTGTCCCAGCCCTGGATCACGCGGCCCATGCCGAGCGGGAATTCGAACGGCTCGTTACGGTCGCGCGAGCTGTCGAACTTCGCGCCCTTGTTTTCGGCGGCATTTTTGTCGAACAACCAGCCGGTGTAATGTACGGTCACAGGCTGCCCCGCTTGCGCAGCTTCACCACTGCCCACCTGCGTGTCGGTGATCTCGGTGCGTACCACCTTGAGCAGCTTCACCTCGAACAGCAGCTTTGCATTCGGCGGGATGTCGTTGCCCGCACCCTGCTCACCGTAGCCCATCTCGGGCGGGATCAACAGCGTGCGTGATCCGCCTTCTTTCATGCCGGCGACACCCTCGTCCCAGCCCTGTATCACATGCCCCGCGCCGAGCGGAAAGCTGAACGGGTCGTTGCGGTCGAGCGAACTGTCGAACTTCGAGCCCTTGTTGTCCGGTGCGCCTTCGTCATATAGCCAGCCGGTGTAATGCACGATGACGGTCTGTCCGGATTGCGCTGCCGCGCCTTCGCCAAGCTGGGTGTCGGTTTTGATGAGTGTAGTCATATCAGTTGTATTTGATGTGGTTGGTTGTCGTGAGCGTATTATGCGTTACAGCGTAAACATACTGTTCTGTGATTTCCAGAACTATTAATCAATAACTCAACACCGGCGCGAGCCACCGCTCGGCTTCTTCCAGCGTCCAGCCCTTGCGCTTGGCATAATCCGCCACCTGGTCCTTGTCCAGCTTGCCAACTGCAAAATACTTTGCCTCGGGGTGCGAAAAATAGAAGCCGCTCACTGCTGCGGTGGGCAGCATCGCGAAGCTTTCCGTGATGGTAATGCCCGCATTCAATGATGCATTCAGCAACTCGAACAGCGGACCTTTCTCGCTGTGCTCGGGGCAGGCGGGATAACCGGGCGCGGGACGGATGCCGCGGTATTTCTCCGCGATCAGCGCTTCGTTGCCCAGGGTTTCATCCGACGCATATCCCCAGAATTCGCGGCGCACCCGGGCGTGCAGCAGTTCGGCAAATGCTTCGGCGAGGCGGTCGGCCAGCGCCTTGAGCAGTATCGCGTTGTAATCGTCGTGCTGTTTCTCGAATTCCGCGACGCGCGTGTCGATGCCGATGCCGGCAGTGACCGCGAAGGCACCGATGTAATCCGCCACACCGCTGTGTTTGGGTGCGATGAAATCGGCCAGGCAGTAATTCGGGATGTCCGCAGGCTTTTTGGTTTGTTGGCGCAGGTTGTGCCAGGTCATCGCGATCTTTTTGCGCGTATCATCGGTGTAGATCTCGATGTCGTCGCTATTGACAGTATTGGCCGGGAACAGGCCGAACACCGCGCTGGCGGTAAGCCATTTTTCATTGATGATCTGTTTCAGCATCGCTTGCGCGTCGGCAAACAGTTTGCTCGCGACTTCGCCCACCTTGTCATCCTGCAAAATCTTCGGGTAACGTCCGGCCAGCTGCCAGGCCTGGAAGAAGGGCGTCCAGTCGATGTATTCGGCGATCTTGTCCAGCGGATAATCTTCGAACCGATGTACGCCCGACAGCCACGGCTTGGGCGGTGTGTAATTTTGCCAGTCGGTTTTTATCCCGAGAGAGCGCGCTTTCGCCAGCGGGACATACACCGCCTTGACCTTCTTGGCTTCGTGTTGTTCGCGGGCCTTTGCATAGTCGGCCTTGATGCCCGAGACATATTCGTCGTGCAGTGTGCCGGAGAGCAGGTTGCTACACACGCCGACGGCGCGCGAAGCATCATTGACGTATATCGTGGTACCGCCCGGGTAATTGGGGTCGATCTTGACTGCGGTATGCATACGCGAAGTGGTCGCACCGCCGATCAGCAGCGGGATACTGAATCCCTGGCGCTCCATTTCCTTCGCCACATGCGCCATCTCTTCCAGCGAGGGTGTAATCAGCCCTGACAGGCCGATGATGTCGGCCTTGTGTTCGCGCGCGGTATCAAGGATCTTCTGGCACGGCACCATCACGCCCATGTTCACCACTTCGAAGTTGTTGCATTGCAACACCACCGTCACGATATTCTTGCCGATATCGTGCACGTCGCCTTTGACCGTCGCCATCACGATCTTGCCTTTGGTGCTGGTGTCGCCGGAGCGAAGTTTTTCAGCCTCGATGTAAGGTATCAGGTGCGCCACCGCCTGTTTCATCACGCGCGCCGATTTCACCACCTGTGGCAGGAACATCTTGCCCGCACCGAACAGGTCGCCGACCACGTTCATGCCGTTCATCAGCGGGCCCTCGATCACTTCCACCGGGAATTTCGCCTGCAGGCGTGCCTCCTCGGTGTCCTCGACGATAAATGTGGTGATGCCGCGCACCAGCGCATGGGTCAGGCGTTCCTGCATCGTGCCCTTGCGCCATTCCAGGTCCTCGACTTGTTCCTTGCCACCACTCTTTACCGATTCGGCGAGTTGAACGAGTTTTTCTCCGGCGTCCGGGCTACGGTTCAGCACCACGTCTTCCACTGCATCGCGCAGCTGTGCAGGGATTTCTTCATACACGCCGAGCTGACCGGCGTTGACGATACCCATGGTCATGCCTGCTTTGATCGCGTGGAAAAGGAATATGGTGTGAATCGCCTCGCGCACCGCGTCGTTGCCACGGAAGCTGAATGAGACGTTCGACACGCCGCCGCTGACCTTGGCATAGGGCAGGTGCCTTCGTATCCAGGCGGTCGCTTCGATGAAGTCCACCGCGTAGTTGTTGTGCTCCTCGATACCGGTCGCAATGGCGAAGATGTTCGGGTCGAAGATGATGTCTTCGGGCAGGAAGCCGACCCGCTTTACCAGAATGTCATAGCTGCGCTTGCAGATCTCGGTCTTGCGCTTGAACGAATCGGCCTGGCCCGCTTCGTCGAACGCCATCACCACCGCCGCCGCACCATAACGGCGCACCAGCGTGGCGTGTTTGATGAAGGCGTCCTCACCCTCTTTCAGGGAGATCGAGTTGACGATGGATTTTCCCTGCACGCATTTCAGTCCCGCCTCGATGATGCTCCACTTGGAAGAATCGATCATCACGGGTACTTTGGAAATGTCCGGCTCAGAGGCGATCAGATTGAGGAGCTTGACCATTGCGGCTTCCCCGTCCAGCATTGCCTCGTCCATGTTGATGTCGATCACCTGGGCTCCGGTTTCCACCTGCTGTTTGGCAACTGCCAGTGCCTCGTCGTATTGGCCATCCAGGATCAGGCGCTTGAACTTGGCCGAGCCGGTGACATTGGCGCGTTCGCCGACATTGACGAACAACGAGTCGTCGCCGATGTTGAACGGCTCCAGCCCGGACAGGCGGCAGCGCTTTTCAATGTCCGGCAGTTTGCGCGGCGGCACATCTTTCAGCGCCTCGGCAATGGCCTTGATGTGCGCGGGCGTGGTGCCGCAACAGCCCCCGGCAATGTTGATGAAGCCGCTGGTGCCGAATTCCCTGACTACCTTGGCGGTGTACGCGGGCGTTTCATCATAGCCCGTTTCCGACAGGGGGTTGGGCAACCCGGCATTGGGATGCGCGCTCACGTACACATTGGCCACACGCGACAACTCTTCCAGGTAAGGACGCATCAGGTCGCCGCCCAGCGCGCAGTTCAAGCCGATGGATAACGGCCTGGCATGGCTCAGCGAATTCCAGAAAGCCTCGGTGGTCTGGCCGGACAGCGTGCGTCCTGATGCATCGGTGATGGTGCCGGAGATCATGATCGGCACGCGCACATTGTGCTGCTCGAAATACTGTTCGATCGCGAACAGCGCGGCCTTGGCATTGAGCGTGTCGAAGATGGTTTCGACCATCAGGATATCGGCGCCGCCGTCGAGCAGTCCGCGTATCGCCTCGGTATAGCCTGCCACCAGATCATCGAAGCTGATATTGCGGAAACCCGGATCGTTCACATCCGGTGAGATGGAAGCGGTCTTGGTGGTCGGTCCCAGCACGCCGGCAACGAAGCGCGGTTTGTTCGGAATCTTTGCCTCGAATTCATCGCATACGCTGCGTGCCAGTTTCGCACCGGCCAGATTCAGCTCATAGGCCAGTTCCACCATATCGTAATCGTCCAGCGATGCGGCGGTGGAATTGAACGTGCAGGTCTCGATGATGTCCGCACCCGCCGCCAGGTATTCGGCGTGGATGCCGCGAATGATGTGCGGCTGGGTCAGCAGCAGCAGGTCGTTGTTGCCTTTGACGTCGACCGGATGTTCGGCAAAGCTCCGGCGCGCGACGTTGCCGTCTGCAGAACCCGCCGGATACTCACCGTACAGCACCGTGCCCCGATAGTGTTCCTCGGTCAGTTTGTAGCGCTGGATCATCGTGCCCATCGCGCCATCCAGGATCAGAATGCGTTGCTGGATGAGGCGTTCTATCGGGTGCGAAGTGGAGGTCATGGCGTGCGGCGAGAAAAATGAAAGAGGATTTTACCATGCAGGCAGGCATCCGGAGGACGTGTTAGCAACTCAGAGATTCAGTCTGCGATACTGCACCGCCTCGGCGACATGTTTGCTGGTGATGACATTTTCCCCCTCCAGGTCGGCGATGGTGCGCGCCACCTTGAGTACACGGTGATAGGCGCGCGCCGACAGGTTGAGTCGGCTGATGGCTTGTTGCAGCAATGCGATGGCCGGTTGGTCGGGTGTGCACAGGGCATCGATCTCGGTCACGGAAAGCTGGGCGTTGGCCTTATCCTGTCGTGCCAACTGGCGCTGGCGGGCGATCTCGACGCGCGCCTGTATCACGATGCTGGTTTCGCCATTCGCTTTGTTGAGCAGGTCATCCTGCGCTACGGCGGGCACTTCGATCTGGATGTCGATGCGATCCAGCAGCGGGCCGGATATCTTGCTGCGGTAGCGCGTCACCTGGTCGGGTGTGCAGCGGCATTTGCCGTTGTAGTGGCCGAGATAGCCGCACGGGCAGGGGTTCATTGCGGCGATGAGCTGGAACTGTGCGGGGAAATCGGCGCGGCGCGCGGCGCGGGAGATGGTGATGTGTCCCGACTCCATCGGTTCGCGCAGCACTTCCAGCACGCTACGGTCGAACTCAGGCAATTCGTCCAGAAACAACACGCCGTGCAGGGCCATGGAAATCTCGCCGGGGCGCGGATTGCTGCCGCCGCCCACCAATGCGACACCGGAGGCGGTGTGATGCGGCGCGCGGTAGGGTCGCGTCTTCCACTTGGCCACGTCGAAATTGCCGTCCAGCGATTGCACCGCCGCACTTTGCAAGGCTTCAGCCTGGGTCATTTGCGGGAGGATGCCGGGGAAGCGTGCCGCCAGCATGGATTTGCCGGTGCCGGGCGGTCCCATCATCAGCACGCTGTGCCCGCCCGCAGCGGCGATCTCCAGTGCGCGCTTGGCCTGCGCCTGGCCTTTCACTTCGCTGATGTCCGGATAGTGCGGCGGGATGGATTGCTGCTGGCTGACATAGGGTGAGATGGGCTCGCGTCCGGTCAGATGCGCCGCAACTTGTAGCAGCGATTGCGCCGCATACACGGTCGCATCCTCGACCAGTGCGGCTTCGGCGGCATTTGTCTGGGGCAGGATAAAGGCACGGCCGCTGTCCACCGCGCGGTAGGTCATCGCCAGCGCGCCGCGAATCGCGCGCAACTCGCCGGTCAGCGCAAGTTCGCCGGCGTATTCATATTCGCCGAGTTTGTCGGCGGGGATCTGTCCGGTCGCGGCGAGGATGCCCAGCGCGATGGGCAGATCAAAGCGTCCGCTTTCCTTGGGCAGGTCGGCGGGAGCGAGATTGACCGTGATGCGGCGGGCGGGGAAATCAAACTGGCAGTTCTGCAGTGCGGCGCGCACGCGATCCTTGCTTTCCTTGACCTCGGTTTCGGGCAAACCGACGATGGTGAAGTTGGGCAGGCCGTTGGCGATGTGCACTTCGACAGTGACCAGCGCAGCTTCCATTCCGGAAAGTGCGCGGCTGTGCAGAACCGCGAGCCCCATGATCTATTTTGCTGTATTGCCGCGTTGCGCTTCCAGCTCGGCGACACGTTCTTTCAGCGCGGTCAGTTTTTCGCGGGTGCGTGCCAGCACCTGCGCTTGCACGTCGAATTCTTCGCGCGTCACCAGGTCGAGCTTGGCGAAGCCCTGGGTGAGCAGGGCACGCACGTTCTTTTCGATGTCTTTGGCGGGGCTGCTTTTGGCCGCATCACTCAACTTGGCTGAAATATCCTCAAAGATCTTCGCGTTCAACATGGCGCCACTCCAAAGTATTTGACATGGCGGTCAGTGTAACAAAAATCCTTCGGCAAATAAGCGGCACCGCGTAAATCGCGTCTCGCACCCAAGCGGTGCGCAAGGCCAATATTGTGCATGAAATTGGTGCGTGAATTTTTTATGATAAGTACGAAAACTATTTAATCGATTGTTTAATATATAAAAATATCTTTGGCACGGATGCTGCTGATATAAGCGTGCGGATCTATTTACTCCCGCTTTTTAACTTAACCATAAAGGAAGTCATCATGATGAAAAGCAAATTATTGAACTCGTTGATCCTGGCAGCGCTGGTAGCACCTGGTGTGGCAATGGCTGAGGAAACCTCACCCTTTTCAGGCAATGTCAGCCTGACCACCGATTACCTGTATCGCGGTGTTACCCAAACCGATCACCGGGGCGCCATTCAGGGAGGTTTCGACTATGCGCATCCAAGTGGCTTTTATGCCGGCGCGTGGGGTTCCAATATCAGCTGGTTGCAAGATACATCGACTTACAACGCGGGTGCCGGACTGGAGCTGGATACCTACGCAGGATATTCGGCTGGTTTTGCAACGGACTTCACCTATAACGTGGGTTTTCTGCGTTACAACTACTCGGGTGAATACGCCCCAGGTACGGTTTCGGCCAACACCAACGAACTCTACGGTTCGATCGGCTGGAAGATGTTGACAGCCAAATACTCGCGCAGCTTCACCAATCTTTTTGGTGTTGCTGACTCAGTGGGTTCAGGTTATCTGGAGTTGAACGCAGTCTACACACTGGAAGGCCCGGCAGTTGATCTGAGCGCGCACTATGGCAAACAAACAATCAAAACCAGCCCTTCAACGGATTATAGCGACTACAACGTGAAAGCAGCCAAGGCTTTCGGTGCATATACCTGGGCTTTCTTGATCAACAAAACCAACATCACCGGCGATACCACACGGGGCGTGCTGTCCGTTTCCCACTCGATGTAATCAATCACCGGGCGGGAATCTTCCCGCCCATATTTAGGAGAATGCTATGAAGATGGTCGTCGCTATCATCAAGCCTTTCAAGCTCGACGAGGTGCGTGAAGCCTTATCCGCCATAGGCGTGCAAGGTATCACCGTCACCGAAGTCAAGGGTTTTGGACGGCAAAAGGGTCACACCGAGTTGTATCGCGGTGCTGAATATGTGGTGGATTTTCTGCCCAAGGTAAAACTGGAGGCTGCCATCAAGGCCGACTTGCTCGACCAGGTCGTCGAGGCGATCGAGAAGTCAGCCAATACCGGCAAGATCGGCGACGGCAAGATATTCGTCTCCGAGCTTGAACAAGTCATACGCATCCGCACCGGTGAATCCGGCGTGGAAGCGTTGTAAGGAGAACCACATGAAAAAATTATTCTTACTCTTTACCATGATGGCGATGTTGTTGGGCATGTCTGCGCTGTCTTTTGCGGACGAAGCCGCTCCTGCAACTGCCGCTACGACTATGGCACCGGCTGCCCCGGACGCGGCACCGGCTACAGAAGCACCCAAGATTGATAGCGGTGCAACTGCCTGGATGATGACTTCGACCGCCCTGGTGTTGCTGATGACGATTCCCGGCCTGGCGCTGTTCTACGGCGGCATGGTGCGCAAGAAGAATGTTTTGGGCACCCTGATGCAAAGTTTTGCCATCACTGCCATGATTTCCGTGTTGTGGATGGTGGCAGGTTACAGCATCGCCTTCGATACGGCTGGTATGGAAAAGGGGGTGACTAACTTCTATTCCTTCTTTGGTGGAATGAGCAGATTTTTCCTGTCGGGCATGGGAATGAGTAGCATGACAGGCAGCATCCCGGAATCAGTGTTCATGACCTTCCAAATGACTTTTGCGATCATCACGCCGGCACTGATCACCGGTGCATTTGCCGACCGCATGAAGTTTTCTGCAATGATGATCTTCATGGCAATCTGGTCGCTGGTGGTTTATGCGCCTATCACACACATGGTCTGGTCCGGTGACGGCGGCTTCATGTGGGATATGGGCGTGCTGGACTTCGCCGGTGGTACCGTGGTGCATATCAACGCTGGTGTGGCCGGTCTGGTCACTGCCCTGGTACTCGGTCCACGTTTGGGGTATGGCAAGGAGCCGATGGCACCACATAACCTGGTGTTGACCTTGATTGGCGCGTCGATGCTGTGGGTGGGCTGGTTCGGTTTCAATGCCGGTTCCGCCCTGGCTGCCGACGGTCGTGCCGGTATGGCGATGGCTGTTACCCAGATCGCTACTGGTGCTGCTGCGCTTAGCTGGATGTTTGCTGAATGGTTCAGCAAGGGCAAGCCCAGCGTACTGGGTATCGCCTCCGGCGCTGTGGCAGGTCTGGTTGCCATTACCCCGGCTTCCGGTTTTGTCGGACCCACTGGCGCACTGATCATTGGTCTTGTGGCAGGCGTGGTGTGTTTCTGGGCAGCAACTTCGCTGAAACGCATGATTGGCTACGATGACTCGCTGGATGCTTTCGGCGTGCATGCCATCGGCGGTATCGTCGGCGCACTGCTCACCGGTATCTTTGCTGTGGAATCCATCGGTGGAACTGCCGGTAGCATGGGCCAGTTGATCATTCAGGCAAAGAGTGTGGGCATCACCATCGCTTACACAGCCGTGGCAACCTTCATCATCCTGAAAGTGCTGGACATGTTGATGGGTCTGCGTGTTACCGAAGAGCAGGAACGCGAAGGTCTGGACATCGCACTGCACGGAGAACGGGTGGAATGATTTTATGACCCGACGGGATGGGTGTTTTATCTACCCATCCCGATCTCCGGAATAGAACTCCTCGAAGCGCAATGCTTCAATTCAGGGCACCGCAAGGTGCCCTCTTTTTTACCTGGATTCACAACATAGCGCTGCAAGCCATACCCGGATCGCAGCGCAGTATCCGACAAGTATCTTGCAACCAAACTGCGCAGATTGCGGGGGAGCTTGTGTATGGGTTCGATATGATTGCGTTGTGAAACGTGCTGTGAAGCTGCAAACTGCCGGGAATCAACGCATCGATTGTTGTCGGCGACCGAATCGCTGAATGGCATATGAAATATGATTTGGGGAAACAGGCCGGCAAAGAATGCGAGTGAAAATCTGACAATCGGCTTGGTGTGCCTGGCTGCTTAAACTTTCCTAATTTTTGTTCAGGGCGGCTTTTAGCGTGCCACCCGCCTTGAACGCGGGAACCCTGGTCGCTTTGATTTTCATCGTTTCTCCTGTTCTGGGGTTGCGGCCGACGCGCTCGGCACGCTCGCGCACTTCAAAGTTGCCAAAGCCATTCAAGTTTATTTTTCCCCCTTGTTGCAGGGTGACGCTGATGACGTCGGTCAGCGCGATCACATGGCGATCCGCATCGGCTTTGGTACTTCCTGTTTTTGCCGCGATCACGGCAATCAGTTCGTTCCTGTTCATGTTTACCCCGGTTAAATTCATGCGCTATCCCGGATCGATCGGACGACCCCGGAACAGGACAGTGCTCAGTAGCGCCCATTCATGCGGTAAAAGTAATTGCTCAGTTCCCTGTTCTCGGCCCTCGTGCGTCTCGCCACACCATGCACGTGCTGGATCAGATTGCGCATCACGCAGTACACGATCGCAGGATGGGTCTGCAGCAGGCTTTCAAGTTTGGGGCGCTGTAACAAAAGCACGGCGGTGTTCTTCAGTATCTTGATGCGTGCACTGATGGGTACTAGCCGCCGCCGATGAAACTGATGATCCTTGCCATGTCGCCCGGCATCTTGAGACGCAGCATCACCGATTCATTACCCACCATCGCATTGACCTCAAGCCCGCCCTCGACCCGGCCGATCTGGCCGGATTGCTGAGTGCACGTCCGCCGAATGGCGCGGCGGCCAATACCGGACGCACCGTGTGCGCCTGTTTCAGCGTCGGCGAAAAACCATCGCGAACGCGATTCGCGAGCAGGGGCTGGATAGCGTCGAAGCGATTGGTGCCTGTTTGAGAGCCGGTACGAATTGCGGCTCCTGTGTGCCGGAGATAAGCCACCTCTTGCAGGCGGCGCAGAAAGAAATAGATAGCCTGCAAGCGATCGACTAGCGTGAAGCCGGATGGATGCCGCTATTTGCCGATCTTTTCCATGGGGTCCCGGTTGTCCGGGTGACTTGCATGTGTCGCAGTATATTCAACGGTTTTGTCGTACAACTGCTGCATGTTCTCCTTCAATCCTTGTTTGCCCCGCTCTATATTGCCGGCTCTGCCCAGCTCTATCTTTTCGATCAGTTTCGCAAGCGCATTGATATTCGCCTTGTATTGCCACGGATATATCTCATCCGCTTTTAAATTGTCCAACAGCTCTTTGAGATCAAGTTCCTTGCCAAGCTGGCTTTTTACTTTATCGATGACAGCGTCGCCCTTGTCGAGAATCGCATCACCCTTGGCGAACTCGTATATCGACGCGTCGCGCGGCGATGAATTTTGAATATCTTTTAAGAGCTCCAACGCCTCTCGATAATGACGAGGTGCCAGGAACGGCATGTTGTAATTCGCTGCCTCTTTCAAATGTTCTTCCAGCTTGGCAAGGTTATCTTTCTTTGATAAGGATTCGTGCAGAGCCAGTTCACC
>JBBQNH010000010.1:0-50295 GCA_038329705.1 Burkholderiales bacterium
GTTTCCGCATATTCCGTGATCAGTATGGAGCCGCCCGGACGCAACACGCGCGCAATCTCGCCATAGGTTTTCTGGCGCGCCTTGGCTGGCATCTCGTGGAACAGGAAAAACACGATGACTTGATCGAAGGAATTGTCAGGGTAAGCCAGGCACTCCGCGTTCATGCGCGCCAGATGGCAGCGATTGGTAAAAATTCGTGTCTTGCGGCGCGCCAATTCCAGCTGGCCGGTAGCGATGTCGCACAGGTGGATATCATTGTTCGTGTTGGAAAACAACGAGGGTGTCAGCTTGCCATAGACGCAGGTCAGTTGCAGTAGTTTGGCGTCAGGCCGGTTGTCAACGAGCGCCAGTGTCTTTTTCAACAACCGGTCGTACTGACCGAACAGGATGAGGCTGATGATTACCTGGTGATCGAAGAACCAGATACCCCAGCGCCACAGGTAGGCCCACCAGTAATAGCGGGCCAGATATTCCGGCACGCCATTTATGAATTTTTTATACATGCGCATGCCGGCAGGTCAAACGGAAGTTGTTCGATAGAGCAGTCGCTCAGAAGACTTCTTTGCCTTTGCCGGCATCCATTGCCGCGTGGAGGTTTTTCATGCAAACGGACAGTTTGTAAGCTTCGTCCGGTGCCACCCGTTTGTTGAACAGAAACTCTTCATCCGGGTCGTCTTCATTCCAGTTGATCCCGACCGTTAAGGTTTCCTGCAGTAACGCGACCAACATGTCCAGGGTGCTGGAGAAGTCCGCCGTCACCATATAGGCATCGGCATGGGCTGACTCGCCATTCTTGTAGATCAGTGGACGCTTTCCTGACGCGGAGATTATCCAGGCATTCTGGATATTTCCCATGTCTGCATAGGTGGTCTTGCCATCCTTGACATCCACTTTTCTGGCGACTACCTTGATCACGCCGAAGCTGGCGCCGCTGCCTTTGGTGAATACAGTGATCAGCACATTAAGCTGCAAGTCGTTGCTGGTCTCTCCGGTTGCCCTGAGTCCGCATCCGGTTTGCTGGTCGTTATCGATGTAATCGACCGCGGTTATATTCTGGTTCAGTGGGATGGCCGGTGTGGAAGAGTCTGCATATGTATGCGCGGACAACAACAAGACGAAGAGAAACGTCCAATATTTCATTTGCCATTCCTTTTTCTGTATTTGTAACGGACAAAGGTTAGCATAATCGCATCGCTGAATGATTTGCCCGTGTATATATTCCCCGCCCCCAAAGAGTTACACGTTGAACAGGAAATTCATCACGTCGCCGTCCTGCACCACATAATCCTTGCCTTCGACGCGCATCTTGCCCTTTTCCCTGGCGCCCGCTTCGCCGCCGCAGGCGATAAAGTCTGCGTATGAAATGGTCTGCGCGCGGATGAAACCCTTCTCGAAGTCGGTATGGATTACGCCGGCCGCCTGCGGTGCGGTGTCGCCCTGGTGGATGGTCCAGGCGCGAACTTCCTTGACGCCCGCAGTGAAATAGGTCTGCAAGCCGAGCAGTTCATAACCTGTACGGATCAGCCGGTTCAGTCCCGGCTCTTCGAGGCCGAGATCGGCCAGGAATTCTTTTTTGTCGGCATCGTCCAGGTCGGCCAGTTCGGCTTCGATCTTGGCGCACAGTGCCACCACCGGCGCACCTTCCTTTGTCGCATGTTCGCGCAGGCGATCGAGGTGGGGATTGTTCTCGAAGCCGTCTTCGAGCACGTTGCCGACATACATCGCGGATTTGATGGTGAGCAGGCACAACGGATTGAGGAGCAGTTTTTCCTCATCGCTCAACGAGAATGTACGCGCCGGTTTTCCTTCGTTCAGGTGTGGCTGCAGGCGTTCCAGCAAGGCAACCAGCTTTAGCGCATCCTTGTCGCCGGATTTGGCTTTTTTGCCGTCGCGCTGGATGGTGCGTTCCACCACCGCGAGGTCGGCCAATGCCAGTTCGGTCAGGATGACTTCAATATCGGAGATCGGATCGACCTTGCCCGCCACATGCACCACGTTCTCATCATCGAAACAGCGCACCACGTTGACGATGGCATCGGTCTCGCGGATGTTGGCGAGGAACTGGTTGCCCAACCCCTCGCCCTTGGATGCACCCGCCACCAGTCCGGCGATGTCGACGAATTCGACGATGGCGGGTTGCATGCGTTGCGGCTTGACGATCTTTGCCAGTTCATCCATGCGCGCATCCGGCACCTCGACGATGCCGACGTTCGGTTCGATGGTGCAGAAGGGATAATTCTCCGCCGCGATGCCCGCCTTGGTCAGCGCATTGAACAGGGTGGATTTGCCTACGTTGGGCAGTCCGACGATACCGCATTTCAAACTCATGTTTTATCTCTCTCTAATAAACAGGTGCAAGGTACAAGGTGCAAGATTCAGGTTTGAAACCGGGCCTCAGATTTTGCTTTAACCTTGAGCCTTGCATCTTGTACCTTGCACCTTAGTTGCTGTGCAACTTCAGCATTGCCGCCTCGGTTTTTCCTTCGATGACCAGATGAGCGATATCCTGCGACTTCTGCATGGCCTCGTCTATCATTTCTCGCTCTTCGCGTCGCGGATCGTTCAGTACGTAGTTGCTTACTTCGTTACGGTCGCCGGGGTGGCCGATACCGATACGCAGCCGCCAGAATTCCCTGTTGCCGAGATGCGCGATGATGTCCTTCAGCCCGTTGTGCCCGCCGTGTCCGCCACCCATTTTCAGGCGCGCCACACCCGGCGGCAGGTCCAGTTCGTCATGCACCACCAGCATTTCTGCAGGTGTTATCTTGTAAAACTGCATCAGTGCGCCTACAGATCTCCCGCTGGCATTCATGAAAGTTTGCGGTTTAAGCAGCAGCACTTCATGCCCGTGCAATTGCCCGCGCACGATCAGGCCGTGAAACTTGGCATCGTTCTTGAAGCTCAATTTTTGCAGGCGTGCGAGTTCGTCCACCCACTGGAAACCGACGTTATGCCGGGTGACTTCGTATTCGCGTCCGGGGTTACCCAGACCTACTATCAAACGTATCGCAGTCATGGTTTCATGGTAACTGGAAAAAATTTGCGCCAGAATAAAAAACCCGCCATGTCTGAGTCAGCCATGGCGGGTTTATGCGGCCAGCCGGTTTACTTTTCTTTTTTGGCAGCAGGTGCTGCAGCGGCAGGCACAGTTGTTCCCGTTTTGGCTGCACCGGCGGCAGGCGCAGGTGCAGCAGCAGCTGAAGCGGCCTCGGCTGCTTCAGCTTCGGCAGTCACTTCGGCTTCCAGCATGCCGCGCGGTACCTGTACGGTCGCAACCACCGCTTCGGCTGCATGTGTACCGTGAGCGGCGATCTCCACACCTGCGGGCAGCTTGAGGTCGCCCACGTGTACGGAATGTCCCAATTCCATTGCACCCAGGTCCACTTCGATGAACGCCGGCAGATCCTTGGGCAAACAGGCGATATCCAGATCAGTCATCACGTGGCTGATCTTGCCGCCACCGGTTTTCACGCCCGGCGAGATTTCTTCGTTGATAAAGTGCAATGGGACGCTGATGTGTATCTTCTTGCCTTTATTGACTCGTTCAAAGTCTATGTGCTGCACTTGCTGGCGGAACGGGTGCATCACAAAATCGCGCAACAGCACCGATTCCTTTTTGCCATCCAGATTCAGCGAGAGGATGGAGGCATGAAATGCTTCAGCACGCAGTTTGTAATACAGTTCGTTGTGATCCAGTTCGATCATGTTCACTTCGCCTGAGCCATACACAACACCTGGCACGCGGCCGGCGTTACGCAGACGGCGGCTCGCACCCGTACCTTGCGTCTTGCGGTTTGTTGCATTGATTTCGATTGTCATTTTACTTCTCCAAAAAAGAATCGTCCGCGACCAGACGATTCGCATTTGCGACAACCAACATGGTTGCCGCCAAATCTCATTCGGTGAACCCGTTATTCGTAAACACTTTTTACTTATTCGGTAAAAAGGGAACTCACCGACTCTTCGCTATTGATGCGTCGTATCGTTTCCGCCAACAGTTCGGCTGTACTGAGTTGGCGGATGCGTTTGCAGTTGCGCGCTGCCTCACTCAGCGGGATGGTATCGGTAACTACCAGTTCATCCATCGCGGAATTCTCGATACGTTCGATCGCGGGACCGGACAGCACAGCATGGGTGCAATAGGCCAGTACGCGCGTCGCGCCCTTTTCCTTCAACGCGTTGGCGGCTTCGCACAGCGTGTTGGCAGTATCCACCAGGTCATCCATGATCAAACAGGTACGGCCCGCCACGTCACCGATGATGTTCATCACCTTTGCCACACCGGGCTTGGGGCGGCGTTTATCGATGATCGCCAGATCTGCATCCAGTTGTTTCGCCAGTGCGCGTGCACGAACCACACCACCCACATCGGGCGACACCACGATCAGATTCGGGTAATCATTTTTCCATACGTCGGACAGCAATATCGGGCTGGCGTAGATATTGTCCACCGGAATGTCGAAGAAACCCTGTATCTGGTCGGAGTGCAGGTCCATGGTCAGCAGTCTGTCCACGCCGGCGCTGCTCAGCATATCGGCCACCAATTTTGCGGTGATCGCGACCCGCGCCGAGCGCAACCGTCGATCCTGGCGAGCGTAGCCGAAATACGGCATCGCTGCAGTGATGCGACCGGCAGATGCGCGTTTCAACGCGTCCACCATCACCAGTACTTCCATCAGGTTGTCATTGGTCGGCGCACAGGTGGATTGCAACACAAACACATCCCTGCCGCGCACATTCTCAAGCAACTCGACCTGCACCTCACCGTCCGAAAAACGTCCCACCGTGGCACGACCCAGATGAAGGTGCAGATACCGGGCAACCGATTCAGCGAGCTTAGGGTTGGCATTGCCGGTGAATACCATCAAGCTGTCGTAGGACACGTGCGACCCCTCAATCTATCGAAACAACAGGACACATGCCCTGCAAACTGGCTGGGGCGGTAGGGATCGAACCTACGAATGCTGGAATCAAAATCCAGTGCCTTACCACTTGGCGACGCCCCAATTAATCTTATTCAAGCACCCAATCATGCAACGGATGCCTTGCCAAACCTTGTGCCACTACGCCGCGCATCTGCTGCGGCAACTGCTTAATTACTGCTTCTGCCAGATCCCTGCTGGAAAACTCCGCGAAAACACACGCACCGGACCCGGTCATCATCGCTTTGCCGAATTTATCCAGCCAAGCGATATAGTGCGCCACTTCAGGGTAAAGCTTGCACACTACGGACTGCAGGTCGTTATGCAGCTGCCGTTCGTCGTGAATTTGCCGCTCCAAAAGGGCGCGCATTGTGATGGAAACCGTATCTCGTGTCAATTCAGGATGGACAAAAATCTCACCTGTCGGCACATGCACCGGCGGAAACAGTACCGCATACCAAGCCTCCGGCAACGGGCAGGCTTGCAGTTCCTCGCCCACTCCTTCGGCAAACGCGTTCTCGCCGAACACGAACACCGGTACATCCGCACCCAACTTCAAGCCCATCTGCATCAGGCGCTGACGCGACAAACCCAATGACCACAGGCGATTCAACGCGATCAGCGTGGTTGCCGCATCCGAACTGCCACCGCCCAATCCACCGCCCATGGGGATGTGCTTTTCAATCGTGATATCGACGCCCAGCACACATCCCGTCTCGTTTTTCAGCAGGTGCGCGGCGCGTACGCACAGATCGTCCTCCTCTGCCACCCCAACGACATTGTTGGTACGATGTACCGCGCCGTCTTCACGCAGGCTGAAGTCCAGGGTGTCGTGCAGATCGATGAAGCGGAACAGGGTTTGCAGCAGGTGATAACCGTCCGGCCTGCGTCCGACCACATGAAGGAACAGATTCAATTTCGCCGGTGCGGGGCAGTGAAGGATACTTCTCGGCGGTGTCATTGCGGGTTCCAGTCCCATTCGTCGATCAGTAATTGTACCGATAAGTCTTCATGGCTCAACTGCAGGCGAGTCGGCAAACTGTCGGGTCTGCTGTCCGCATAGCGCAGGAAGCGCACTTCCCAGCCATCCTGGCGAAGCACGCTGATGCGGCCATCGCTGTCGCGTTCGATCTGTGCCGGGCTGCCTTTATCCGGAAGGCCCAGCACCCATTGGTGCAGTTCACCCAGCGGCAAATACCAGCCCAATACCTGCTTCATCAGCGCTTCAGTATCATCCGCCTGATAGTGTTTGTCGCCATCATCCAGTGTCGCATGGCCGTCATCGCGATACACGCGCGCGGCAGTCTGGCCGAGCGGAGTGAGCAGCAGGATCTCATCGGATTTCGTACTGTGCGACCAGTGCAACCCGGCGGAATGGCGCTCGCCATGATCGTTTATCGAGATGCGCCCGTTCATTGCGAACGGCGCGGATTCCGGCTGTGCAGGAGGTGAGACGGGCGTTTTGGTAACGGGTAACAGCGTACAACCGCTCAACAAAGTCAGTCCCAAAAAAACCATCCAGCGCACTTTAGAGACTCACTTCAGGGGGCGAATTTTTTGATCACGGTTTGTAGTGGCACATTGCCGGAATTTTCCTTCAGGCTGTCCTGCCAGATCTTCTTGGCTTCCTTTTTATCGCCGCGCATCCACAACACTTCGCCCAAATGGGCGGCGATCTCTGGATTCGCATCGCCGGCATAGGCGCGCCTTAATATCTCTACACTCTCGTCCAGTTTGCCGCTGCGATAGTAGCCCCAGCCGACACTGTCCATGATGGCGGCATCATTGGGGTCAAGCTGCAGGGCTTTTTCCACCAGCGCCATTGCTTCGGGTATGTTCTCGTTGCGATCCAGCATACTGTAGCCCAGCGCATTGTAGGCCTGCGCATGATCCGGTTTGATCTTGATCAACTTGCGCATCAACTCTTCAAAAACGTCCGGTTTGCCGATCTTGTCGGCCATCATCGCGGTTTCGTAGAGCAGATCGACATGGTTGGGCAGTTTTTCCAGTGCCTGATTCAATATCCGGTATGCCTCTTCGTTTTGATTGGCTTCGCGCAACAGTTGCGCCTCGACCATAACCAGTTTTACGCGTTGTTGATTGTCGGTGGCCTTCGCTTCATGCAGCAACTGGCGGGCTTCGGCAAGCTGCCCGCGCTTGCTGAGCAAAAAAGCGATACGCACCTGGGCGGCCAGCAGGTATTCGCCATCCTTTACCTGGCGGTAGTAGCCGATGGCATCATCCTCGTTCTTTTTGGCTTCGCTCAATTGACCGAGATAATACTGTACGGTGTCCTGGTCTTTTTTACCTTTGCTGAGCGCCTGTTTGAGTTCCTTTTCGGCACTTTTCAGGTCGTTCAGTTGCAGCGAGATCAATGCAATGGCATAGGCAAACTCCGGGCTGTCCGGATCCTCGTCCGCCATGAACTGGAATTGTTGACGCGCCGCCTTGTACTGCTTCTGGTCAAGCAGCGCGCGTGAATATTGCAAACGGATATCATGCGCATCGGGATAGTCCGACAAATAGCCGCTCAACAGATCCAGGCCCTGTTGCGGCGTATCCTTCTGCAGCAATATCGCTTCCAGAGACACGGCCATATCCCATTCCGGGCGAAGACTGTGCGCCTGTTTTGCCTCATCCAGCGCCAGCACGCTATTACCGGAAGCTTGTGCCAGTTGGGCCACTGCCCAATGCGCTTCGGCTACATCCGGATACGGTTGTGCGAGATCGCGCATCAGCTTCAACGCCGCAGTCTTGTCCGTATAGGTGGCCAGCATTTGGTAGATCTGGATAAAATTCAGCGCGGCATGGTCTGTGTCTGTTCTTAACAGGTTGGCGAATTCCTCGCTGGCTTCATCCATTTTGCCGCTGCGCAGCAATACCGAAGACAGCATGCGCCTTGCCATCAGTGAAGAGGGATCCGCGTCGCGCCAAACCTTGAGCGCCTCGATCGCCTTGTCAGCCTGTCCGAATTGCAGCGCCGTATGGGCGGCACTCATGGCAAGACGCGGATCCTGGGTCTTTTTGGCCAGATCCAGGCTGCCGTTGACGGCAACAGTTTCGTCGCCGCGCTGGGCGGCGATCTCGGAAAGCAGGTATTCGTAGAGCAGGTCGCTGCTCAGCTCGATATTGGGCAACGATTGCGCCGTTTCAGCCTGCGCCTCCCCGGAGCCAGATTGATCGGGTTGCTCCCCGTCATTTTCGTCAGCGGTTTGACTATCGGCATCAGTTTGGCTGGCCTGATTGTCCGCATGATTGCCGACTTGATTGAAGGGGGCATGCGCACAGGCGCTGAGCAGCAAAACGCCGAGAAGGATGTATAAACGTTGGGTCATGACCATGCTGCTTTTGATAGGGATTCACATAATAGGTTATATTTAGCAGAACTCACAACCATGACGGCCTCTCGACTTTGTCCAGTAAATTACCCGAAACAACCCTTGCAGCACACAATCTGACGCGCCGTTTCGGCAACCGCCAGGTCATCCATGGTGTGTCGCTTGAATTGAGACGTGGCGAGGTGTTGGGCCTGCTCGGGCACAACGGTGCGGGAAAATCTACCACGCTGCAAATGTTGACCGGCTGCCTATTGCCGAACGGTGTTGATAATAATGCATGCAGCATAGACATCTGCGGTATCGATTTGTTTCATCATCCGGTTCAGGCCAAGGCTCACCTCGGCTACCTGCCGGAAACCCCGCCGCTGTACCGCGAACTCAGCGTGAACGATTACCTGACTTTCGCGGCGCGTTTGCGCCGGCTTGAGTCTGGCCTAGTGCCCGGGGCACTGGCCAAAACCAAACAACGCTGCGGTCTGGAATCGGTCGGCAACAAGATCATCGGTACCCTGTCCAAGGGTTACCAGCAGCGTGTCGGCATCGCGCAAGCCATCATCCATGATCCGGCGGTGATCGTGCTGGACGAGCCCACCGTCGGACTCGATCCGGCACAGATCCGTGGCATACGCGGGCTGATCCGCGAATTGGGCGATGCCAGCAGCGTGATCCTGTCCACGCATCTGCTCAGCGAAGTGGAGAGTGTCTGCGATCGCGTCGAGATCATGCAGCACGGCAGGCTGATCTACGGCGACACCAGCGCGCACATGCAGCAGCACGGCAGCGTATCCGGATTCATCGTCGAACTGCGCAACCCGCCGCCGCTGGATGTTCTGCAAGGCATGAAAGGCGTCAGCCACGTCGAGCAACTTTCCGCCACGCAGTTCCGCATACTGCACGCGGCTGCCAGCGATTCCACAACCGCCAATCCCAAAGCCCTGCTGCTCAGTCAGGCAGAGCAGCAGGACTGGCAACTGGAACAACTCACCCCGTTGCAAGCCACGCTGGAAGACGTGTTCGTCGCAATCACCGATGCGGAAACTGCCGTAACGGCACCCGCAAGGGGTACACCAAAGATAGGCAATCCGCTATCCGGCGAGCCGGATGCGGAGTTGGCACCGCCGCCGGACACTCGACCTGCGGACGGTCCTGGCGCAGGAGCCAAACAATGATCCGCCTGCTCGCCCTGCGCGAATTGCGCAGCCTTTTCGCGATGCCGTCCACCTGGTTCATCCTGGCAGTGCTGCAATTCATTTTTGCGTGGTTCTTCCTGGCGCGTCTGGAAGCCTTCCTGGAGATACAACCGCAGTTCGCCCAACTCGCCAATCCGCCAGGAGTCACGAGCACGGTCGCCGCGCCGTTGTTCAACACGGTGGCGCTGTTGCTGATCATGCTGGTACCGATGTTCACCATGCGCCTGATCGCAGAGGAGCGCCGCAACCAGACGTTCACGCTGCTGCTCTCGTCGCCGCTGTCCGGGTTGCACATCGTGCTTGGCAAGTTTCTCGGCCTGCTGGTGTTTCTCGCCGTGCTGATGGCCGGCGTACCGCTGATGGTGTACAGCCTGGGATTGGGCACGGCGCTCGACAGCGGCCTGCTGTTGAGCAATCTGCTGGGATTGTTGCTGCTCACCGCCAGTTATATCGCGCTGGGACTGTATATCTCCGCGCTCACCAGCCAACCGGTCATGGCGGCCATCGGCGCGCTGGCAGTGCTGATCGGCTTGTGGCTGGCGGACATCGGCGCAACAGCGGAAGACTCACCCTGGCATGCCATCTCGCCGTTCCATCACTTCCGGAATTTCAGCAACGGTTTGCTGAACAGCGGCGATGCGGCCTATTTCGTGTTGTTCACAACGTTCTTCCTGTTGCTCACCGTGCGGCGTTTGCACAATAACCGTATCAATGGCTAAGGGCCGGTTGATGGATAACTTTGCCATGCTGCGTAAACTGTTCAGGTCATACACGCTTCGCAATATCTTGTTCGTGCTGGTGTTGCTCGGCGTTGCAGGCGGTCTCGGCTATCTCGCCGCGCAATACCCCGCCCAGCGCGATGTCACCTACAACGCAAGCAATAGTCTGGAACCCGGCAGCGTCGAAGTACTGAAGCAACTGAGCGGTCCGGTCACCATCACTGTATATGCCACCGAACAGGACGTGCGCCTGGGCGACATACGCAAGATCATTCGCGATTTTATGGCGCTATATCAGCGCTACAAGCCCGACATCGATCTGGTGTTCGTCGATCCATCCAAAGAAACCGACAAAGCCCGTAGCGCCCAAGTTCGCTTCAACGGTGAAATGGTGATCAAGTATGGCGGACGCAGCGAACACCTGACCAAGATCAACGAGCAGATCGTCACTGCCACGCTGTTGCGCCTGGCACATGCCCGCAATCAAACAGTGATGTATCTGGACGGGCACGGCGAACGCAAACTGGACGGCATCGCCAATTTCGACATGGGTTCTGTTTTCGGCGCCAAGCTCAAACAGAATGGTTTTCATATCGGAAGCCTGAATCTCGCTCTGGCTCAGGAAGTACCGGGCAATATCAGCGTACTGGTGATCACCCAGCCGCAGCTCGACATGATGCCGGGTGAAGTGGACAAGCTGCTGCGTTTTGTCGATCGCGGCGGCAACCTGCTGTGGTTGATGGATGCCGGGCCGATGCATGGACTGGAACGCCTGGCCGAAAAAC
This sequence comes from Burkholderiales bacterium, assembly GCA_038329705.1. GTDB lineage: Bacteria > Pseudomonadota > Gammaproteobacteria > Burkholderiales > Gallionellaceae > Gallionella. The sequence continues at coordinate 10,955 of JBBQNH010000010.1, forward strand.
TCGATCTGCAGTTGCCACCCGGCATCGTGATCGATCCTGCCGCGATCGAGATGAAGGCGCCCGCTACCTGGTCGCTGGGTGCCTCCTATCCGCCCCATGCCGTCACGCGCAATTTCAACCTGACCACGGCTTTCCCTGCCGCGCGGCCGCTGCTATGGGATGAAAGTCCGCCTGATACAAAACCGGATACAAAAGCAGGCAAACGCTGGCAGCATCATCCCCTGGTTGAAGTCGCCCCGCGCGGCTGGGTGAGCCGCAATTTGCCGAAAGGCGAGCCGGTCTTCGACAAGCAGCGCGACATCCCCGGCCCCGCAGTCATCGCAATGGCATTGCAGCGCAACATCGATGACCGTGAACAGCGCATCGTGGTGGTCGGCAATGGTGCGTTCCTCTCCAACAGTTTCGCCGGCAACGGCGGCAACGTGGAACTGGGCCTGAACATGGTGGACTGGCTGGCCGGCGAGGAACACCTGATCACCCAGCAACTGCATCCGGTCAGGGACAGCAAGCTGGAATTGAGCGCGACGCAGCTCAGGTTCATCAGCATCGGCTTTTTGCTGGTGTTGCCGCTATTGCTGGCGGGGGTGGGAATATTTGTATGGCGAAAACGCCGTGCCTGAACTACCCGAAGTTGAAATAACGCGCAGGGGACTGGCTGCACATCTTGGCGGACTCACGATCGCGGATGTCTTGATCCGCAACGGCAGCCTGCGCTGGCCGATCCCGAACAATCTGCCCAAACTGTTGCGCGGCCTGGCCATAGATTCGCTCAAGCGCCGTGCCAAATACCTGTTGATGGATTGCGGCAGCGGCACATTGATCCTGCATCTGGGCATGTCCGGCAGCCTGCGCATCCTGCCCGCGAACACACCGTCGGGTAAACACGATCACTTCGATTTGATTTTGAGCAACGGCACGCTGATGCGCCTGCGTGACCCGCGCCGCTTCGGTGCGGTGTTGTGGCATAGCGGCGATACGGCTATCCACCCGCTGCTCGCCAGCCTCGGGCCTGAACCATTGGAAACGGACTTCGATGCGCGCTACCTCTACCGCGCCACGCGCGGGCGCAGTGTCAGCATCAAGCAATGCATCATGGACAACCACGTCGTGGTCGGCGTGGGCAACATCTATGCCAATGAAGCACTGTTCCGTGCCGGCATCAAGCCGCGGCTTGCCGCCGGCAAGCTCAGTCTGCCGCGTTGCACCAGGCTGGTGGCGGAGATCCGTGCGACGCTGGCCGAAGCCATCAAGCTGGGCGGCAGCAGCCTGCGCGACTTTGTGGACACCGCCGGGCAGCCCGGCTATTTCCAGCAGACCTATTGGGTGTACGGCAGGGCAGGCGAGTCCTGCCGGCGTTGCGGTGCGACGATCAAACAGATCAAGCAGGGGCAGCGCTCCAGTTTTTATTGCGGGCATTGTCAAAGGTAACTGGCCGCAAGCAATGATGGTTGGTAGTGAGACTATGGAAATATCCATCATCTGATGCATGTCGAGAATCATTCAGTCGCAAATAGGCATATTATGGAATTACGCGGGTATTCTTCCCTCTGTTCAGGCTAATGGTAGCCGAGAGTAGGACGACAATGCATACTCGCCAATATAGCCCCCGAACCCAAACATGACTGTTCAAGCATTGCGCACCGGCAACAACACGGGGTCCGAAAACTTCCGGACAGCAACCGGTATCCAGCGCCCACTGATGGGCTTGGCACCGTTCCTGCGCATGAGTCTGGCAGGAACGGATATGACGCTCGCCGGCGCGGAACTGCTGGCGCGTGCCGAACGCGATCCGGGTGACTTCAACGCGATGCTCGACCTGTCCACCTACATGCAATGCATCGGACAGCGCGACCTGGGCATGACCCTGCAACAGCAGGCACTGCAATTTCAGCACACCTTCCACCTGGCGGCGAATCTTCAGCCCGCCAGATTGCGCCTGCTGGTCATGATGTCGGCGGGAGACTTGTCGGCCAATATGCCTGTCGATTGCCTGCTGGAAAACGGCGATGTCGATCTGGACATGTTTTACGTTTCGCCGCAAAGCCTGGAAGAGGCGGTTTTGCCGGATCACGATGTGCTGCTGGTCGCGATCGGTGAATCCGATGCCAACCAATTGCTGTTGAATATGCTCGAACCGTTATTGGCAGACTGGCCGCGCCCGGTGTTGAATGCCCCGTCGGCTATACCCAGGGTGGCCCGCGACACCGCCAGCAAACTGCTGCAGGGTATCCCCGGCCTGCTGATACCGCCCACGCTGCGGGTGAAGCGCGCCAATCTTATCCCGATCGCCAGTGCCAGTCAGTCTGCTACAGACCTGCTGGGCGAATATGACTTCCCGATGATCATCCGTCCGGTCGGCTCGCATGCCGGGAACGACCTGCAAAAGATCGATGCAGCGCAGGGATTGTCCGATTACCTTGAGCAAGTCGCAGCCGATGAATTCTTCGTCTCGGCGTTCATCGATTACAGCAGCGACGACGGGCAGTTCCGCAAATTCCGGATCGCGCTGGTGGACGGCGTGCCCTATGCCTGCCACATGGGGATCTCATCACACTGGATGGTGCACTACGTCAACGCGGGCATGTACCTGGATGCCGCAAAACGTGCCGAGGAAGAGCGTTTCATGCGGCATTTCGATGCCTTCGCGCAGCGTCATGCGGAGGCATTGCGTGCCATACACCTGCGCGCCGGGATGGAATATGTCTGTCTGGATTGCGCGGAAACACGGGATGGCCAGTTGTTCGTCTTCGAGATCGATCATGCGATGGTCGTGCATGCGCTTGATCCCGTCGAACTGTTTCCCTATAAACAAGTGTATATGCAGAAAGCACTAAATGCGTTCCGTGATCTGCTATTCCGCGCCGCAGGGACGGCCACTACAGCAGGAGTACGCGCATGCCAGGATGTCAGCTTATGATAGAGCCGCGCGAGATACCCGCCAACAAGCTCAACTTTTCCGGCGGCCCGGGCGCCCTGCCGGAGAGTGTGCTGCAGCAGATACAGGAGGCGATCGCCATCGTCCCTGAAACCGGCCTTTCGCTGCTCGGCATCAGCCATCGTTCCGACTGGTTCGCCGCCACCGTGCTGGAAGCGGAACGCAATATCCGCATCCTGCTGGGATTGCCGGACAATTATCACGTGTTGTTCCTGCAGGGCGGCGCCACCCAGCAGTTTTCGATGGTACCGATGACGCTGTTGCACAACAGGAAAGAATCCGCCGACTATCTGCATACCGGATACTGGAGCGGCAAGTCGATACCGGAAGCGCGTCATTCCGGAAATATCCGCACCCTGTGGAGCGGCGCGCCCGGTGGTTTCCGCCGCTTGCCGAAAGATGATGAGCTCGAATTTTCCGGGCAGGCACCTTACCTGCATTACATTTCCAACGAGACCGTCGAAGGTCTCCAGTTCCGCCGCGTACTTGGCCGGGATGACATTCCGCGCATTTGCGACATGTCATCCGACTTTCTGTCCAGGCCGTGCGAGGCCGAGCGTTTTTCGCTGATCTACGCCCATGCGCAAAAGAACCTCGGGCCTGCCGGCGTGACCGTGGTCGTACTGCGCGATGAACTGTTGGCCGATGCACCGGATCATCTGCCGGGATTCCTCGACTACCGCAGCCATATCAAGGCACACTCAAATTACAACACCCCGCCGGTGTTTGCGATCTATGTGGTGTTGCTGGTCACACGCTGGCTGCTGGAAGAGGTAGGTGGCATTGCAAACATGGCGCAAATCAACCAGCGCAAGGCCGCCTTGTTATACCAGCTGCTGGATGAAAGCGACGGCTTCTACCGCGGCCATGCCGACACGACCGACCGTTCATTGATGAATGTCGTGTTCAATCTGGCCAGCCCGGAACTGGAAAAGAAGTTCCTCACCGTAGCGCTTGCCTCGGGATTTCACGGCCTGGGCGGACACCGTTCGATCGGGGGAGTCAGGGCATCGCTGTATAACGCGTTGACCTTGTCCGCTGTTGAGGAATTGGTGACGTTCATGGACGATTTCAGGCAGCGCCACGCGATTAAGCGGACGGTGCCTGGCTATCGCGACCTTGGCGTGCCGTATTCCTGGAAATGATGCCGGCCAGCCCGAACTGGCCGGAATCACGGTAGATTTCCTGAAACATGCGATCCCCGTTGTGCACGCACAACTAATGCTAGACTTCGCTCCCTTGACGAACGGCAACAAGTCGCTACCATATCGCGTCACCACATCTTTGGGGGTGTAACATGAGATTCATCCTGCTGGTTGCTGTTTTGCTGCTGAATGGCTGCGACAATTCTTCCTCAACGCCCAAAATCGCCGCACCCCAACGCGCAGCCCTCGAGAAGGCCAAGGAAGTGGATCAGATAGTGCAAAAGAGTGCTGAAGAGACCCAGAAAAAAGCCAAAGATGCCGAAGGATATTAGCTTGCGCCTGCAATATGCATTCTTCATCACGCTGTTTGCCCTGGCGCACGCGCCTTTTGCTTACGCCGAACAGTTGCCGCGTCCCGATCATGTCGTGGTGGTGATCGAGGAGAATCGCGGTTATGCGCAAATCATGGACAGGCTGAATATCAATTCCTATATCCATGCACTGGCGATGCGCGGTGTACTGTTCACCCAGTCATACGGTGTTTCCCATCCCAGCCAACCCAATTATCTGGCTTTGTTTTCCGGCAGTACGTTCGGCATCACCAACAATGCCTGCCCCAATTCCTTCGATTCGGACAATCTTGCCAAGCGCCTGATGGATGGCGGGTTGAGCTTTGCCAGTTATGTGGAATCATTGCCGTCGGTGGGGAGCCTTGCCTGCGGTTCGGGTGCGTATCAGCGCAAGCACAATCCGGTATCCAACTGGCCGCAACTTTCACCTGCGCTGAACCAGCGTTTTGCCGATTTCCCCCGGGATTTTTCCAGGCTGCCCACCGTTTCTTTTGTCATCCCGAACCAGGATCACGACATGCACGACGGTAGTTTTGAAACGGCGGACGATTGGTTGAAAGCCAACATCGCGCCCTATGCGGACTGGGCAATGCAACACAACAGCTTATTGATAATCACCTGGGACGAGGATAATTATCTGGCGGACAATCGTATCGTGACGGTCATGCTGGGACCGATGGTCAAGGCGGGCAAGAGTACGCAGCGTATCAACCACTATAATCTGCTGCGCACGTTGCTTGATTTTTACGGATTGCCCGCGCTCGGTGCGAGTGCTGATGCGGGGGCGGTCAGCGGGATCTGGATTAATCAGTGATGGGATAAATCAGAGATCGGGTAAAGCAGCGACCCGATGAGGGATGAAACTGTTTAACCTTTGGCCGCCATCAGTTTTTCATATTTAACCTGCAACTGCTCTTTGTTTTCCTCGTATTCCGGATTCATCGGAATACAATCCACCGGACATACTTCCACGCATTGCGGCGTATCGTAGTGGCCCACGCATTCGGTGCATTTGTTCGGGTCGATGACATAAACGGTATCGCCTTGCGAGATCGCGTCGTTCGGGCATTCCGGCTCGCATACGTCGCAGTTGATACAATCATCGGTGATCATTAGTGCCATGTTTCTTTACCTCTGTCTATACGGTTCCGGGATACTTCAATTCTGGACTGATCTGAATTTGTTCTGCAACTTTTCGATCACATACGGCGACACGAATTTGCTGACATCGCCGCCGAAGCGTGCCACTTCACGCACGATGGTGGCCGAGATGAAGGTGTATTGTTCCGCCGGGGTCAGGAACAGCGTCTCGACCTCCGGGTACAGATTGCGATTCATGCCCGCCAACTGAAACTCGTATTCGAAATCCGATACCGCGCGCAATCCGCGCAACACAACGCGGGCATCATGCTCCTGCACGAAGTTCATCAGCAGGCCGTTGAAGCCTGCCACGCGCACGTTGGGAAAATCGGTAAACAATTCAAGTGCGATCTCCACCCGCTCATCCAGTGTGAACAGGGTATGCGTGCGGCTTTCCGCCACCGCGACAATGACCTCGCCAAACAGTCCGGCAGCACGCCGCACCACATCTTCATGTCCGCGTGTGATGGGGTCGAATGTTCCCGGATAAACAACTTTGATCATTTTAAATCCACTTTGAGGGCGAATCGCGGCGTCGCGTGCTCGCTCATTCCTGGTTTATCAATCTGATATGTCTGCGTCATTCGCTGATGATACTCCTAGCCATTCGACTAAGCCCGCAAGCGGGCAAGTCGCTGGTTATGCGCGGCTCCTTGCGGTGCCCGCGCAACATGGTGGGGCGCAGCCCTCTGGTGCGGGAGCGCGGAACAGCAGGATTGCCTGCCCAGATTACTTCGTATTGCCGTGTCCATCCTGCCTTCCCACACAAGTGGATTCATTCAATTTTCAGCAACTGAAAATGTACCTGCCCGGCTTTTCCAGATTTGATGGCCTGCCAGGGGGGCGGGGCAGTTATCGCAGCGCCAGACTCGACATATACCACGCCGTTTTCGTTCAGTCGTTGCGGCAGGATTTCCAGTAACCTTGGCAGGTAATCACTCTCAAACGGAGGGTCCAGGAATATCACATCGTATTGGTGCGTGTCGTGCAAGACGAATTCTAGCCCATCCTGCCCACGCACGGACACATTCTCGCAGCCCAGTTTCCTGGCGTTGTCCTGCAGGGCAAGCAGGGCGGTACGATCGATCTCCACCATTACGACTCTTTCCGCACCGCGCGAAGCGGCTTCGAATCCCAGCGCGCCACTGCCGGAAAACAGATCCAGGCAGTTGCGCCCGTACATGGTTTGCCCCAGCCAGTTGAACAGGGTCTCGCGCACGCGATCGGGGGTGGGGCGCAATCCCACAGCATCCGGAAAGCTGATCATTCGGCTGCGCAGTTCGCCGCCGATGATCCTGACCTTGTTCGATTTGTTGCTGCTTTTTGGGCGTCCGGTTATTTCGCTGCTCCTTCAGGCGCACCCACGATCACCGTTGCCATCGCCTGGGGGTCGATATGGCGTTTGAACGCATCGCGGACCTGGGTCGTGGTCACTTTATCGATGTTGCGCGTAAAATCATCCAGATAGGTCAGCGGCAGGTCGTAAAAGCCGATGACGCTGAGATAACCCAGTATCTTTCGGTTGCTGTCGATGCGCAACGGGAATCCGCCGATGATGTTCTGTTTGGCAGCCACCAGCTCCTTTTCGGTCGGGCCTTTGGCAATGAAGTCCGCCAGCGTGCTGCGCACCAGCTTGAGTGCCTCATCGGCCTGGTCCTTTTTGGTCTGCAGTCCGATCTCGAACACGCCGGGTTGTTTGAGCGGCATGAAATAACTGTAGATGCTGTATGCCATTCCCCTTTTTTCGCGCACTTCGTTCATCAGGCGCGACACGAACCCGCCGCCGCCCAGGGTGTAGTTGCCGACATACAGCGCGAAATAGTCCGGATCGCCGCGCGCTACGCCCGGCGCGCCGACCAGGATATGGCTTTGGCTGGCGGGGTGGAGAATGCGCTGTTCGCTTGCGGTGATCTTCGTCACCACCCTGGGTAATGCCGCAGGTCCGGGAGTTGCCGGCAATTGGGCAGTGAGTTGTTGCGCGATCGACTCTGCCTGGGAACGCGTGACGTCACCCATGATTGCCACCACGGCATAGGCAGCCTGGTAGTGCGAGCGATAAAAATCACCCAAGTCGTGAGCGGTGATGGTTTCCACGCTGGCCACTTCGCCGGAGCCCAACAATGCGTAGGGATGCGTGCCGAACACCGCTTTCTGGAATGCCTTGTCGGCGATGCTCTCGGGCTTGGTTTCCGCATCTTTCAGTGCGGCGATCAACCTCACTTTTTCGCGCGCCAGGACTGCTTCGGGAAACAGCGGGTGTTGCAGTACCCGCGCCATGATATCCAGTGCCTTGTCGCGCTCCGCCGGGCTGCTCAAGGTACGCAACGATACGCTGGCACTGTCGGGGTCAAAGCCGCCGCCGAATTGCGCGCCGATGTCGGCCATTCCGCTCGATATCCGGTCTTCGCTCAAACCGTCCGAACCCGCGTCCAGCAATTGATGGGTCAATCCGGCCACGCCGGATTTGCCGGGCACGTCAAAGCTGCTGCCTGCCTGCAACGTCACCGCCACATCCAGCATCGGGATGTCGTGATTTTCCACGAACAGCACTTTCGCACCGCTGGCGCTTTTCCATTGCTGGATATTGGGAGTGGCAAATGCGATCGTCGAAATGCAGCATAGAGCTGCAGCCCCGAAAAATTGGGCCAGTTTTGCTTTAGCGTACATAAGAACCTCCTTCAGACGGGTGTGTCATTTTTTTGCCTGAAAGCGGCTGCGGATCGAGTACCGCGACCGTCAGATTGTCGTCCTGCAAAAATTCCCTGGCGACTTGCTGCACTTGCTCGGCCGTTACCTCCTTGAGTTTCTCCAGCATTACCGGTATCGCCTGATAGCCGAGACCGATGCTCTCCAGTTGGCCGATCTGCATCGCTTGATAGAACAGCGAGTCGCGTTTGTAGACCTCTGCTGCCGTGACTTGCGCCTTGACGCGTTTCAGCTCGTCCTCGTTCACGCCGTCTTTCACCAATAACGCGATCTGCTCGCGCAAGGCAGCCTCGACATCCTGCACGGTCTTGCCGGTGCTCGGTGTGGCCGCCAGGGTAAACAGGCTCGGGCCCCTGGAAGTCTGGTCATACCCGGCACCCGCCGAACTGGCGACCTGCTGTTCGCGCACCAGATGCTGGTTGAGTCGCGCCGACTGGTTGCCATCCAGTACCCCGGCCAGCATGTCCAGCGCGTAAGGTTTCCAATCCTGTTTGGGGTCTTTCAGTGTGGGGGTGTGGTAGGCCATCACCAGTTGCGGCAGTTCGGCTGGCGCTTTCACGACCACGCGCCTGATACCCAATTGGACAGGTTCGTCAAACTTGTGTCGTTTCGGCAGGGCATGCTTTGGAATCCCGCCGTAATAGCGCTGTGCCAGCGCAAATACCTCGTCGTGCTTGACGTCACCGGCGATCACCAGGGTGGCGTTGTTTGGCGTATACCAGCGCTTGTACCAATCCTTTGCATCATTCACGGTCATCGCCTGAATGTCGCCCATCCAGCCGATGACCGGATTGTGATAGGGGTGTTCCTGGTAAGCCGCCGCCACCAGGGACTCATACATCAAAGAGTCGGGGTCATCGTCCGTGCGCATGCGCCGCTCTTCCATGACCACCCTGATCTCCTTGCCGAATTCCTTGGCGGTCAGGTTGAGATTGTGCATCCGGTCGGATTCCAGCTTCATCGCCAGCGGTAACTTGGTTTTGTCCAGCTGCTGGAAATAGGCGGTGTAATCGGTATTGGTGAAGGCATTCTCGCGACCGCCTGCCGCCGCGATGCGCTTGGAGAATTCGCCTGCCGGCACTGACTTGGTTCCCTTGAACATCATATGTTCCAGCGCGTGGGCGACGCCGGTGGTGCCGGTGCTCTCGTCCATGCTGCCTACTTTGTACCATATCTGTTGCACCACCACCGGCGCGCGGTGATCCTCCTGGACGATGACTTTCAGACCGTTCGACAGTGTGTGTTCGAAAACTTCCGCTTGTGCGAAGTTTTGCAACCAACCCAATGAAAGCAAAATATAAAGCAGGGCAGATCTCATATCTGTTTCAAACCTTTCAACGAATAAATCGGAACCGCTAAACCCATAATCGGAATAAAATGCGCACGCATTATGCGATATTTACCCGCCTCCCGACTATGTCCCTTTGCCGATAACCACATGAATGATGCAGTCATCCTGACCATGCGACCTTTGTTTAAAGTACGTCCGGTCGCGATGTACAGGCCAAATCTCAACCGCGTATATTAAAACCCCGTAGATTAAAATTAATTGATGTTCAGTTTCCTGAAAAAGAAATCATCCGGGCCTGAGAACGATCAGGCCATTTCGGACAACCCCGGTTCCAATTGGTTCGCGCAACTGAGATCCGGTCTGGCGCGTACCGGCGACCAGCTGACCGGCCTGTTCAGCCGCGGTGGACAGATAGACGATGATCTGTATGAGGAACTGGAAACTATTTTGATCACTGCCGATGTCGGCATGGACGCCACCCGCGCACTGCTGGCCGACCTGCGTCACCATATCAAGACGCATGGGTTGAGTGAAGCTTCACAAGTAAAGGAAGCGCTCGCACATTGCCTGCTCAAGTTGCTCAAGCCGCTGGCACAACCGCTGCAGGCCCAGGCTTTCAAATCAAACAATCCGCACAAGCCATTCGTCATCATGATGGTGGGGGTGAATGGCGCCGGCAAGACCACCTCGATCGGCAAACTGGCCAAATACCTGCAGGGGCAGGGACTGTCGGTGATGCTGGCGGCGGGCGACACGTTCCGCGCCGCAGCGCGCGAGCAGTTGATGACCTGGGGCGAACGCAACAACGTGGCAGTGATCTCGCAGCAAAGCGGCGATGCCGCTGCTGTGATCTACGATGCCGTGCAGGCCGCGCAGGCGCGCAAGATCGACGTGGTACTGGCCGATACCGCCGGACGCCTGACCACCCAGGCGAACCTGATGGAAGAGATCAAGAAAGTGAAGCGCGTCATCGCCAAAGTAATTTCCGATGCGCCGCACGAGGTTTTGCTGGTGCTGGATGCCAACACCGGACAGAACGCGCTGAGCCAGGTCAAGGCCTTCGATCAGGCGCTCGGCGTGACCGGTCTGATACTCACCAAACTGGACGGCACCGCCAAGGGCGGCGTGATCGCGGCGATCGCCAAGGCGCATCCGATCCCGGTACGATTCATCGGCGTGGGCGAAGGGCTGGATGATCTGCGCCCTTTTGTTGCGGAGGATTTTGTGGCAGCGTTGCTGGGGCTGGATGAATGATTTCTTTTAGCCAGGTTCACAAACGCTATCCGGGCGGCTATCAGGCATTGAAGAACGTCTCGTTCGAGATCGCCGAGGGCGAGATGGTGTTCCTCACCGGCCATTCCGGCGCGGGCAAGAGCACGCTGCTCAAGCTCATCGCCGCGATAGAGCGGCCCAATCTCGGCAGCGTGCTGGTCAACCAACAGAACGTCGGCGTGCTAAAAAAACGCGCTTTGCCTTATTTGCGCCGCAACCTCGGCATCATCTTTCAGGACCACAAGCTGCTGTTCGACCGCAACGTGTTCGATAACGTGATGCTGCCGCTGCAGATATGCGGCTTCGACTACCGCGAGAGCCACAAGCGGGTGCGTGCCGCGCTCGACAAGGTGGGATTGCTCAATCGCGAGAGATCAAACCCCATTGCGCTGTCCGGAGGCGAACAGCAACGCCTGTGTATAGCACGCGCCATCGTGAACCGGCCGTCCATCCTGCTGGCTGATGAGCCGACCGGCAACCTGGACAGTGAATACGCGCAGGAGATCATGGATATCTTCAACTCCTTCCATCAGGTCGGTGTCACCCTGCTGATCTCCACCCACGATGAAAGCGTGCTGCAGAATTCCGGCACACGCGTGCTCGCACTCAAGCATGGTGAGCTGCAGGCCGCCGATGGAACTGCGACAGGTTCGGGGCAGGCTGCTTTGACAGGCTCAGGGCAGGCCGCTTCGACAGGCTCAGGACAGGCATGAGACACGCATTCGATCAAAATGTAGGCGTAATGCGGCGCATGTTCGTCTCGCCGCTGGCGGGAGTCTTCAATATCCTGGTCATCGGCATCGCGCTCAGCCTGCCCGCCGGCATGTATGTGCTGCTGCAGAATGCCCAGGGTCTGGTCGCCCAATTTTCCGGCTCTCCGCAGATCAGCCTGTTCATGAGCATGGATGCGAAAGAGGATGGGACCGACAAACTGCGCAAACAACTGGAGCAGCATCCGGCCATTGCCCGCGTGGAATTCGTCTCGCGTGCCCAGGCGCTGGAGCAACTCAAGCAAAGCACGGGTCTTGCCGATGTGATCGGCGGCTTGAGCCAGAACCCATTGCCTGACGCCCTGATCGTTTTCCCCAAACCGGCGGGCGCCGAAGCATTGGAAAAACTGCGCACCGAACTGGCAAAGCTGCCCAGGGTCGAGCAGGCGCAACTCGATTCTGCCTGGGCCTACAAACTGGAAGCTATCCTCGATTTCGGGCGGATGGTCGTGCTGATACTGGCCAGCCTGCTCAGTCTTGCGCTGGTTGCCATCACCTTCAATACCATCCGCCTGCAGATACTGACCCAGCGCGATGAGATCGAAGTCTCCATGCTGATCGGTGCGACCAATGGGTTTATTCGCCGACCCTTCCTGTATTTTGGCGCGATCCAGGGACTGCTGGGCGGCATCATCGCCTGGCTCATCATCAGCATCAGCCTGTTGCTGCTCAACTATCAACTCGGCGCGCTCGCGCAACTCTACGCCAGCCAATTCAAGCTGCATCCGCTGTCGCTGGGCGATAGTGTGACGCTGTTGCTGTTTTCGATGTATCTCGGCTGGTTGGGCGCGTGGCTTTCAGTGGCGCGCCATCTGTCCCGCATCGAGCTGCATTGACTGCACCGTACTCCTGGGGTGCCAAGATTCGGGTTTGAACAGGCCGTCAGGCGAGCTGCGCCAGTATTGCGCTTGCTGCGTTATAATCGTATGCAACTCATTATTTTGAGGAAATGATGGACAAGCGCTCGCGCAAAATCATGCTGCATTCCAACCGTCAGGCACATGCAGGGGCGGATTTGTGAATCAGGATCATCAATACATAAACCATCCGGCGCATGAAAAGCAATTACCCACATGATCCACAGCGATAACCTTTCCGCCGAACCGCGCGCCGATTCCGGCCGGATCGTCACGCCTGTTGCCATCTCGGAACGTGAAGAGGCAATGGAGCGCGCGTTGCGCCCAAGGCAACTCGATGAGTATGTCGGCCAGGAAAAGATCCGCGGACAACTGGAGATATTCATCGAGGCGGCAAAGCGGCGCAAGGAACCGCTCGACCACGTGCTGCTGTTCGGCCCACCGGGGCTGGGCAAGACCACACTGGCGCAGATCGTCGCCCGCGAGATGGGGGTGAATCTGCGCCATACCTCCGGCCCGGTGCTGGAACGCGCCGGCGACCTGGCCGCATTGCTGACCAATCTCGAGCCCAATGATGTGCTGTTCATCGACGAGATCCACCGCCTGTCTCCGGTGGTGGAAGAGATTCTGTACCCCGCGCTGGAGGACTACCAGATCGACATCATGATCGGCGAAGGCCCCGCGGCGCGCTCGGTGAAGCTGGACCTGCCACCGTTCACGCTGGTCGGAGCGACCACCCGCGCGGGCATGCTCACCAACCCGTTGCGCGACCGTTTCGGCATTGTGGCAAGGCTGGAGTTTTACACGGCTGAAGAATTGCAGCGCATCGTGATGCGTTCCTCAAGTCTGCTAAAAATGAATTTGACCAAGGACGGCGCGCTGGAGATCGCAAAGCGCTCGCGTGGCACACCGCGCATCGCCAACCGCCTGCTGCGCCGGGTGCGCGACTTTGCCGATGTGAAAGCGGACGGCGATGCAACCCGCGAAGTGGCGGATGCCGCGTTGACCATGCTGGACGTGGACTCGCACGGGCTGGATGTGATGGACAGGAAACTGTTGCTTGCAGTGATTGAAAAATTCCTCGGCGGCCCGGTCGGCCTGGACAATCTTGCCGCCGCGATCGGCGAGGAGAGCGATACCATCGAGGATGTGCTGGAACCCTATTTGATCCAGCAGGGCTATCTGCAACGCACGCCGCGCGGCCGCATGGCCACCGCGATCGCCTATCGCCATTTCGGCCTGGCTGTCTCGAATGAACCGGTTGGTGCCAACCGTGTCAATGCCGAATTGCCGCTGGGTGACGATAGCTAAGATGACCAGGCACAAAGTCTTTTCATTGCCGGTGCGCGTGTATTTTCAGGATACCGATGCGGGCGGTGTCGTCTATCACGCCAACTATTTGAACTTTATGGAACGGGCGCGGACTGAGTGGCTGCGCGTCCATGGCTACAGCAACGCCGGACTGATGAAGGAATTCGGCGTGGTGTTTGTGGTGCGCTCGATGAAACTCGATTATCTCAAGCCCGCGCTGCTGGATGATGCGCTGGATGTGACGGTGCAGATCAAGGATATCGGCCGCAGCCGCATCTCGCTGCTGCAGAGCGTGCGGCGCGCAGAAGTGGTGTTGACCGAGGCCGAAGTGCATCTGGTCTGTGTGTCGCTGGAAAATTTCAAGCCGGTCAGCGTGCCGGAAGTATTAAGCAAACAATGGAAGAATTGAATGGGGAAGAGCTGAAATGGAAGTGACGCAGGATTTGTCGTTCGTGCACCTTGTCAGCGGTGCCAGCGTGCTGGTGCAGCTGGTGATGGGCTTGCTGCTCGTAGTATCGCTGATGTCGTGGTGGTATATCTTCCTCAAGATGTTCGCCATTCGCAATGAGATTGCGTTGACCGAGGAATTCGAGGAGGCCTTTTGGCACAATCAGAATCTGAACGAATTGTTCAAGTACGCGAATAGCAGTTCGCTGCGTAACCAGGGCGCGCTGGAGCGTATCTTTGCCGCCGGTTTTGTAGAGTTCGTGAAGCTGAAGAAGCAGCACGGGGTGGATGCCAGCGCGGTGATGGAAGGCACGCGCCGCGCCATGCGTGCGACCTACCAGCGCGAGATGGACAGACTGGAATCTCATCTGGCGTTTCTGGCCTCGGTCGGCTCGGTGAGTCCCTATGTGGGGTTGTTCGGTACGGTATGGGGCATTATGAATGCATTCCGCGGCCTGGCCAACGTGGGCCAGGCAACGCTGGCGCATGTTGCGCCCGGTATCGCCGAAGCGCTGGTGGCGACCGCGATGGGCTTGTTTGCGGCGATTCCCGCAGTGGTGGCTTACAACCGTTACGCGCACGAGATCAATCGCCTTTCCACGCGCTTCGACAGCTTTACCGAAGAGTTTTCCAACGTGTTGCAACGCCAGCCATGAACACCTCTGAAAACCTGCTGCGCAGGCGGCGGGCTTCGTTACTCTCTGCTCGCTCTGTCGCCGACCAGAACGGTATGTCTTGGTCGCTGCGCGTCTCGTGCCTCGCCAGTCATCCCGATCGCTATGGTTTTGAGAGGTGTTTGTGAAACTCAACAGCCGCCCAGGCAATCGCCTGATGAACGAGATCAACGTCGTGCCTTATATCGACGTGATGCTGGTACTGCTGGTGATCTTCATGGTGACCGCGCCACTGATGAATCCCGGCCAGATCGATCTGCCCAGCGTATCCAAGTCGCTTGCGCCATCACCCGCCCCGCTGGAAGTCATCATCAAAAAAGACACCACGCTGGCGTTGCGCGATCACTCCAGGGGCGGCCAGGAAAGCCGCGTGTCGCGCGATGAATTGATTGCGATATTGAAAGCGAGGCAGGCAGACAAAGCGGATCAGGCAGTGGTGATCTCCGCGGACAAGAACGTGCGCTATGAGGAGGTCATCAACGTTATGAATGTGCTACAACAGCAACATATTCAGAAAGTCGGTTTGTTGACCCAAGCCGGAAAATGAGCGCAGCGGTTTATTACGAACCCAACAGGCTGCCCGCAGGGATTCTTGCTCTGCTGGTGCACAGCATTTTTTTCGCGCTGCTGTATTTTGGTTTTAACTGGAACAGACAGGCATTCGTTCCCGCAACGATGAGCGTGGAATTGTGGAAGAGTTTGCCGGAGGAAGCTGTTGTACCCCCTCCAAAAGTCGAGGAAGTGGCACCTCCACGACCCCAACCCGAAGTAATGGCCAAGCCTGACATTGCGATGCCGGAAAAAGAGAAGGAAAAAGCCAAGCTGGAGAAAATGGAAGCGGAGCGGCGCTCAGCCGAAGCGGTCAAGAAAAAGGAAGCGGAACAGCGCGCGGCAGAAGAAGTCAGAAAAAAGGAAGCGGCTAAACAAAAGGCTGCGGCACAAAAAGCTGCCGAGCAGAAACAGGCAGCCCAACGTATCGCAGATGAACAGGCCGCCGCACAAAAGGCAGAGCAGGCGCGACTGGCTGAACAGGCTGCGGCAACCGGCAGGGTAGTGGATGAGTATCTGGCGAAGATCCAGGCGAAGATACGCCGTAATGTCAGGAATCCTCCGGGTGTGGCAAAAGACGCGAGTGCCGAATTTCTGGTGACGCTGCTGCCGGGCGGCTCGGTGCTGAAGGCGGAGCTGAACAAGTCCAGCGGAAATCCGGCTTATGACAATGCGGTGGAGCGGGCGATCTTGAAATCCGATCCGTTGCCGTTGCCGCCGGATGCAACGTTGTTCAATCGTTTTCGTGAATTGCATATGACCTTCAAACCAGAGAAGCAAACTGAATAGGGAAATGTATATGGCATTGCAAGTATTGCGGTACATGGTGGGATTGTTGCTTCTTGCCCAGGCTTCGATGGCTAGTGCCGTATTGGATATCGAGATCATTGGCGCTGGCGAACATCAGATTCCGGTGGCGATCGTGCCATTCGGCGGGGATGGCAAGCTGGCCCAATCGATCAACGCGGTGATAGAGGGAGACTTGCAACGCAGCGGCCTGTTCCGGTTGATCAACCCGTTCGGAAAGTCTCCGCATGAATTGGCCGAGGTCAGTTACCCGGATTGGCAGGTGCGCGGTGCAGACGCTTTGGTGATCGGCAATATTGCAATGCAACCGGATGGCCGCATCCAGGCAAGCTTTCGCCTGCTGGATGTGGTCAAACAGGCCGGGCTGGCCGGCCAGTCGGTTTCCGGAAATGCCGAGCAGATGCGTGCAGTTGGTCATCGCATCGCGGATCTGATCTATGAGAAATTGACCGGCGACAAAGGTGTGTTCAGTACCCGTATCGTCTATGTGAACCGCCAGGATAAAAAGAAATTCAGCCTGATGGTCGCGGATAGCGACGGCTACAACGAGCAAACCGTGCTTGAGCAAAGCGAGCCGATCATGTCGCCGGCCTGGTCACCGGACGGAAGCCGCCTTGCCTATGTGAGTTTTGAAACAGGGAATGCGGCTGTTTATGTACAATCGCTATATACCGGTCAGCGCAAGGTGCTGGCCAATTATAGCGGCAGCAACAGTGCACCGGCCTGGTCGCCGGACGGCCAGCAATTGGCTATTGTTTTGACCCGCGATGGTAGCTCGCAAATCTACCTGATACGGCCGGACGGCAAGGGGTTGCGTCGCCTCACTTTCAGCGGTGCGATCGACACCGAACCGAATTTTTCGCCGGATGGGCAGTCACTGTTGTTCACTTCGGATCGCGGCGGAAGTCCGCAGATCTATAGCATGCCGGTAGGAGGCGGACCGTCGCAACGCATGACATTCAGCGATGGCAACAATTTTTCGCCGCGGTATGGCCCGGATGGCAAGGGTTTTGTCTATACGCATTTTGTTAACGGCAAGTTTTATATCACCGTGCAGGATTTTCAAACCGGTCAGGTTGAGGTGCTTACCGCAGGCGGATGGGAGAAACACCCCAGTTTTGCACCCAACGGGAAACTCATCCTGTTTGCCAGTGAAGCGCGCGAACGTGGTATATTAGCAACAGTATCCAGCGATGGTCGTGTGCAACAGCATATGTTCACGCAAAGCGGCGACGCTCGTGAACCCGTGTGGGGACCACATCTTTAAATTAACGACGAAAAGGAGAAAGATAATGAAGAAAATTTTGATCAGTATTGTGTTGGCGAACTTGCTGGTGGCTTGTGCCAGCGAAAAAGCGAAAGAGCCAGAAGCTGTTGCTCCGGCTCCCGCTCCAGCTCCAATGGTTGAAGAAGCTCCAGCTCCCGCACCTGCACCCGCTCCGGTGGTCGAGGTTGATCCGTTGAATGATCCTGCCAGCATTTTGGCCAAGCGCAGTGTCTTTTTCCCGTTCGATGTATCTGCCGTGCAGGAAGAGGACAAGCCAGCCGTGTTGGCACATGCAAAATATCTGAGCGAGCATCCTGATCGTACAGTGCGCGTGCAAGGCAATTGCGATGAACGCGGCAGCAATGAATACAATCTGGCATTAGGCCAGCGCCGTGCCGAGAGCGTGAAGAAAATGCTGATACTGGGTGGCGCAAGTGCCAGTCAGATCACGACAGTCAGCTATGGCGAAGAGAAGCCTGCCTGCTCAGATCACAATGAGTCATGCTGGAAGCAAAATCGCCGGGGTGATATCAAGTATTAGTAAAACACCGGAGTTGTAATAACAATGCTGATGCAGCGCGCGCTCCTGTTGTTGAGTCTTTGCCTTGTTGTGCCCGCGCAAGCGGGATTGCTGGAGGATGACGAGGCACGCCAACAGATCAAGCAACTCGAGGCGCGTGTGCTGCCGCTGGAGGATAGCCTCCAGAAGATGGATGCTGCTGCCAAGCAGCAGACAAAGTCCATGATGGATCTGCAGAGCCAGATTGATGCGTTGAACCTGGAAATCCGCAAGTTACGCGGACAAAATGAAGAGGTGGCGCACGGTTTGCAGGATGCCGAGAAACGCCAGAAGGATTTTTACGTTGATCTGGATACGCGCTTGCGACATTTCGAATCAGCAGAGCAATCGGCCAAGGCAGCGGTCGGGGTAGCCAAAACATCTGTTCCTGTCGAACCCTCCGGCCCGGCAGCCGAGGATCGAGCCTTTGAGACTGCATACGGGCTATTCAATGCCGGCAGCCATGCGGAAGCAGTCAAGGCATTTCAGGACTTCCTGGACAAATATCCGGATTCGATCCACATTCCCAATGCGACTTACTGGCTGGGTAAATCCCAATTTGCGGCCAAGGATTACAAAGGGGCATTGAATACCTATGCCGGGTTGCTGGAGAGTTTTCCGGATACACCCAAAACTGCCGATCTGTTACTGGAGATCGCACAGTGCCAGCAGGGATTGAAACGGCCTGTATCGGCGCGCAAAACGCTCAAACAACTGATCTCCAAATATCCCGCAAGCAAAGCTGCAGCCAAAGCCAAAAAATTGCTCCCTGCCGCAAAGTAGCCATTTTTATGCCGCAAGCTGATTTAGAAGCGCAAACGCCGCCACGCGACGGTGAGGTAGAACCCTCCTCAAGCACAGGGGGGGCGTCCTCGCAGTTGCTCCCGCAATCGGCTGGCTCCGCCATAACCAGCGACTCGGCGAGTGTAGTTGGCTCGCCTAGTCGAACGGCTAGTGGCTTCATCAGCAACGAGTCGCAACTGCGCATCACCGAAATATTCTATTCCCTGCAGGGCGAAACCAGTCGTGTTGGTCTGCCCACCGTATTCATTCGCCTGACCGGATGTCCGTTGCGCTGTACATACTGTGACACCGCCTATGCCTTTACCGGCGGACAGAATATGAAACTGGAAAATATTCTCCAAAAGGTTGCGGAATATGCCCCGCGCTTTGTCACTGTTACCGGCGGAGAGCCGTTAGCACAAAAAAATTGCCTGCCTATGCTGCGCGCATTGTGTGATGCAGGCTATGAAGTGTCCCTGGAAACAGGCGGGGCGATGGATATTAGCGAAGTGGATGCGCGGGTGATGCGTGTGCTGGACATCAAAACTCCGGCATCCGGTGAAGCGGCCAAGAACAGGTGGGATAACCTGGCGATGTTGACCAGGCATGACGAAATAAAATTCGTGCTGTGTGACGAACAAGACTATGACTGGGCAAAGAATATCCTGCAACAACATCAAATTGCGGGAATATGTCCGGTGTTGTTTTCTCCGGCGCATGGCGCAATGGATGCCACTGAATTGGCCGACTGGATACTGCGCGACCGGTTGCCGGTCAGGATGCAGTTGCAATTGCATAAAATCTTATGGAACAGCGCTCCAGGACACTGATGACAAAGAACGCTGTAGTGCTCTTATCGGGCGGGATGGATTCTGCCACTGTGTTGGCGATGGCGCGTGCACAGGGTTTTGTCTGTTATGCGTTGAGTGTGGATTACGGACAGCGCCACCACGCTGAACTGGCGGCTGCCCAACGCGTCGCGCAAATGCTGGGCGCCCATGAGCATCGCGTGATCAAGATCGATCTCACCGGTTTCGGCGGTTCCGCTCTGACAGATGACAAAATCCCGATATCGCAACAACCCAGCGAAGGTATCCCGCTGACTTATGTGCCGGCACGAAACACCATCATGTTGTCGCTGGCCCTGGCCTGGGCGGAGGTTTTATGCGCACAGGATATTTTTATCGGCGTGAATGCGGTGGATTATTCCGGTTATCCGGATTGTCGTCCCGCTTACGTCGAGGCTTTCGAACGCATGGCGAATCTCGCCACCAAGGCGGCGGTGGAAGGTCATCCGCTTACCGTGCATGCGCCATTGCAGCATCTTTCCAAGGCGGACATCGTTCGTCAGGGCGAAGCGCTTGGAGTGGATTTTGCAGATACCGTTTCCTGCTATCAGGCCGATGAGTCCGGGCTTGCCTGCGGGGTATGTGACGCTTGCCGCTTGCGCAGCGCAGGTTTTTCTGCGGCGGGCGTTGATGACCCGACAAAGTATCGGGCAACATGACTTTTGCTGTTTGCACAGTACACGGAAGAGTATTTTGCGTTGACAGTGCGGGCTATATCCGTATAATTCGCGCTCCTTTGCGATGGGTCGGTAGCTCAGCCGGTAGAGCAGCGGACTTTTAATCCGTTGGTCCCGAGTTCGAATCTCGGCCGACCCACCATCTTGCAAAAGAATCTGCGTTATTTCCAGTCTTAATGCCGCTTTAGCTCAGTTGGTAGAGCAACCGCCTTGTAAGCGGTAGGTCGTCAGTTCGAATCCGACAAGCGGCACCATCATCATTTCCCCACTTTAGATTCAATGCAGAAGAAAAATTTCTCTTTGCATCCCGCGTCTCGCTGCTATAGCAGGCGATGTGCTCTCGACAATACCGGGAAGCCCGAATTGGATTCGCAGATTACTCCAGCTATGTTATCTTTCGCTAAGGTGAAATGAGGCCTGCCCAAGTGCATGTATCCGATGGCTGGCAAGCGTGTATAAATAGATGTATGTCCGTCCTCGGTATGACAATGAAGCGCTCGGCGGGTGATCGATGGCGTAGATAAACAATCAGGAGTAATGATGTCCAGGCTTTTATATGCCACTTTGGCTTTTGTGTTATCCGGCTGTGCTACCGAAGTATCAAGCGCCCAAGTATTAAGCGCGGGTGAGCGAACCCTTGTGATCAAGACACGCAGCGATGATGTCGTTAGCGCTCAGGCACTTGCCGATTCGGAATGCAACAAGCGCGGGCTCAGAGCGCGGCTTTCCATAAAGGCTTCACCCGTAAAATATATTTTTGACTGTATAGATTAGTCCGCATTTACGGTCTGGTGCGAATCAACAGGATTAACGTTTGTTGGACTGAAACGGTGAAGCTTGCGACAATACGTCCTGGCAGCTATCCGGAAAGCCCGAATTCGGCGAGCTGTATGGATTTTCAGGCTGGGCTTTATAGCCTCTCGTAAAACCAAAGGGAAATGATGAAGATATTCATTGTGGCGGTATCTACACTCGTTCTAAGTGCATGCGCGTCGAACTCGCTGTTGGATTTGCGCTACACACCGCAACCTTACAGCGTTGCAGGGGAAAATACCGAGGCCTTAAAAAAGTTCGGGGTTGCACATATCAATGTGGGGCCGTTTACCAAAACCGCAGAGTTTGACAATAGTTGCCACGTTGTTTCCGGGATAGTCGAGAAGCCCGACAGTTCCGGTTTTGAGGGTTATATTCAGAAGGCACTCATCGCTGAACTTAAGCAGGCTGGCATGTTCGATGACAAAACACCGCAGATCACCCTTGCAGGAGACGTTCAACAGCTTTCACAATCCACTGGGCGTATGCAGTATCTCAGCAGTTGGGATATCGGGATTCGACTCAATTCTTCGAATGGGAAATCGGTTGAGATCAACCAACATTATGATTTTAATGCCGGTGCTAATTGGCTGCCGGACTGCCAGCAAATTGCAGACCGCTACATGTTTGCAGTCCAGAATACGCTTGGGAAATTGATCGATTCCCCGGAATTCCAGTCCCTGGTGACGCCTTAGTTTCGCAGGGCAAAATAGTGGTGCCCGTCGTTTCGGGTTTGATAGTACATGCATGACTCGATGTTGCCAACTTGATAGCTCGGGGAGTTTTCGGGCTGTATCTCGGTATGCATGATGATTCAAATGCGAGGGTTCTCAGCCAGACGCTGGCTTGAGTGTTTTTGCTCGGTTGTCGGCGGGCTACTTGTTAAGATTGCAGGTATGTTCAAATCAGGTTTTATTCCCAACTAGCGGTCATCCATCATGAAAATTCACGAGTATCAAGGCAAAGAAATCCTGCGTCAGTTTGATGTCCCTACGCCGCGCGGCATGGCGTGCTTCAGTGTCGATGAGGCGGTGGCAGCTGCAAAACAATTGGGCGGCGCGGTATGGGTAGTGAAGGCGCAGATCCATGCCGGTGGTCGCGGCAAAGGCGGCGGAGTGAAGGTGACGAAATCGCTTGAGGAAGTGCGTGGTGCCGCGCAGCAGATACTGGGCATGCATCTGGTCACCCATCAGACCGGCAAAGACGGACAGGTGGTACGCCGCCTGCTGGTCGAGGAGGGTGCGCAGATCAGCAAGGAATTCTACCTGGGCATGGTGATCGATCGCAGCGCGCAGCGTGTGGCATTGCTGGCCAGCAGCGAGGGCGGCATGGAGATCGAACAGGTTGCCGCGCGTAGTCCGGAGAAAATTCATACCTTGCGTATCGACCCAGTCGCCGGGCTGAATACAGAGGACGCCGGGCGGGTCGCACACGACATCGGTATTCCGGATGCGGCGATCGCGGGCGCGGTCACAGTATTGCAGGGCTTGTATCGCGCCTTTGTCGAAAAGGATGCGATGCTGGCCGAGATCAATCCGCTGGTGCTGACCGCAGACGGGCGGGTGCTGGCGCTGGATGCCAAGTTCAACTTTGACAGCAATGCGCTGTACCGGCATCCCGAGATTGTCGCGTATCGCGATCTGGATGAGGAAGACCCGGCCGAGGTCGAGGCATCGAAATTCGACCTGAGCTATATCTCGCTGGATGGCGATATCGGTTGTCTGGTGAACGGCGCCGGGCTGGCGATGGCGACCATGGACATCATCAAGTTGTACGGCGGTAGCCCCGCGAACTTCCTCGATGTCGGCGGTGGAGCGGACAAGGAAAAAGTCACCGAGGCGTTCAAGCTGATGTTAAAGAACCCCAATCTGAAGGCCATTCTGGTAAATATCTTCGGCGGTATCATGAAGTGCGACGTGATCGCCGAGGGCGTGGTGGCGGCAGCGCGGGAGGTACAACTCAGCGTGCCGCTGGTGGTGCGACTGGAAGGCACCAATGTGGATATGGGCAAAAAGATACTAGCAGAGTCCGGGCTGACGATCATTTCCGGCAACGATATGGCGGATGCGGCCGAAAAGGTCGTTGCCGCGGCGAAGGGAAAGCAATGAGCATATTGATCGATAAAAACACCCGGGTGATGACCCAGGGGATGACCGGCAAGGTCGGGCAGTTCCATACATCCAACTCCAGAGCCTATGCGAACGGCACGAACTGCTTTGTGGCGGGCGTCACACCGAAAAAAGGCGGACAAAACTTCGAAGGCATACCGATCTACAACAGTGTAGCCGAGGCCAAATCGCAAAGCGGCGCGACGGTATCGGTGATCTATGTGCCGCCCCCGTATGCCGCTGCGGCGATAGACGAGGCGGTCGAGGCGGATCTGGATCTGGTGATCTGCATCACCGAAGGGATCCCGGTGCATGACATGTTGCGCACCCGGTACAAGATGCAGGGCAAACGCACCCTGCTGATCGGGCCAAATTGCCCGGGGCTGATCACACCGGACGAGATCAAGATCGGTATCATGCCCGGCCACATCCACCGCAAGGGACGCATCGGCGTGGTGTCACGCTCCGGCACCCTGACCTATGAAGCGGTCGGGCAACTTACCGCGCTGGGGCTGGGGCAATCATCCTGCGTCGGCATCGGTGGCGACCCGATCAACGGCCTGAAGCATCTGGATGTACTGAAATTGTTCAACGACGATCCTGACACCGACGCGGTGATCATGGTCGGCGAGATCGGCGGCAGCGACGAGGAAGAATGCGCGCGCTGGATCAAGGGCAATATGCGCAAACCGGTGGTTGGTTTCATTGCTGGGATCACTGCGCCGCCCGGCAAGCGCATGGGTCATGCCGGTGCGATCATCTCCGGCGGCCAGGGCGGTGCGGAGGACAAGCTGGCCGTGATGGAAGAATGCGGTATCCATATCACTCGCAACCCGGCAGAGATGGGGCGTACCATGCAGAAGATCCTGCAGAGCAATTGATGCTGGAAATGTTTGCTTCGACCCAATTCTGGGTCGATGTGCTCAAGATCATCATGATCGATCTGTTGTTGAGTGGCGACAACGCGGTGGTGATTGCGCTCGCCTGCCGTAACTTGCCTGCGGAACAACGCAAAAAGGGAATCATGTTCGGGGTGCTGGGGGCGATCGGGTTGCGCGTCGTGCTGACATTTTTCGCGGTCAGCCTGTTGTCGCTGCCCTATCTCAAGCTGGTGGGCGCGCTGTTGCTGATCTGGATCGGTATCAAGCTGATCATTCCCGAGGAAGAACATCATCCGGATCGCATTCAGGCGGATACGCGCCTGCTCGGCGCGGTCAAGACCATCATCATCGCCGACTTTGTCATGAGCCTGGACAACGTGCTGGGTGTGGCGGCTGCAGCCAAGGGAAATGTGACGCTGCTGGTATTCGGTCTGCTGATCAGTATTCCGCTGATCGCCTGGAGCAGCCAACTGGTGCTGAAATTGATCGACCGTTTTCCCGTCACGATCTATGCCGGTGGCGCGTTGCTGGGATACGTGGCCGGCGAGATGCTGGTTAGCGAGATATATACTTCGTCAGTAAACGGAACGCTGTCACACCGATTGGAAGTCGGGAGCGCCTACCTGCACTGGTTGATCCCGGTGCTGTGTGCAACTCTGGTATTGGGACTGGGCAAGTTTCTGGCGATGCGCAAAATCGCCAGAAGTGAAGTCATCGTTCTGGTGGATGAAAAAGTCTCTGTGCTGCCGGACAGGAAGCGATAAGGGGAAGATAGTGAAGATATTGATGCCGGTTGACGGTTCTGCCAATGCCCAGCGTGCAGTCGATTACGTGATCAAGAGTATCGCCACGCTGAAAGACATGCCGCAATTGTTGTTGCTCAACGTGCAGCGCAATGTGGCGAAAGGCAATGTCAAGCTGTTCATCAACCAGCAAACGATCGATGATTATTGTCGTGAACAGGGCTTGACTGCGCTGCAGACGGCGCGCGATGCATTGGATGCAGCAGGATTGCCCTACCAATATCATATCAGTATCGGCAAGCCGGCTGAAACGATCGCGCAATACGCCAATGAGCAGGCCGTGGACCAGATAGTGATGGGACAGCAGGGGCAGGGTGGGCTGCAGTTATTCCTGCTGGGGTCGGTTGTGAATAAAGTGCTGCGTCTCGCCGGGCAACCGGTATTGCTGGTCAAATGACATGTCAATCGGGAGATTGCCGGCTGAACCGGCCGTGATATTTTTGATAATCCTTAATAAATCAAAAGGATTGTGGTGCGTAGTTGCGAAATATATTAATATTCGCAACATCATTTGTTCGATTACCTGCGTCAGGTGTTCGGCATCCGGCATCGGGTTCGACAATATGTATCAGGGGGCAGCATGAATAAGTGGTTGTTTTGGCAAAAAGACTGGTTCGTAGGTTTGCTTGTTGCATTGGTATTCCTGCTTGGGGCCAATAGCGACCTGATGCAGAGCCTGGAACGCAAAGCTTATGATCTGGGCGTTTTGGCCACCTCGCGGACGCCGAGCGACAAGATCGCGGTGATTGCGATCGATGAACAAAGCATCGCCAATCTTGGCCGCTGGCCGTGGCCCAGAGCGATACATGCAAGGATGCTGGATGTTCTGGCCGCAGGCCACCCCAAGGTGATCGGCTATACCGCATTTTTCTTCGAGCCGCAGGTCGATGCCGGTTTGGAATATATCTACAAGATCGCCGAATTACTCGGAAATTCAAAACTCAAAGATACCACTGACCCCGAGCAGCAGGCAGAATTGGCGCAACTCGGTGGCTTGCTGCAGGAAGCGGCACAAAATCTCGACAACGATCAAAAACTCAGCGAAAGTATCGCGAATGCCAACGATGTTTTGCTGGCGATGTTTTTCGAATTGGGCGAACCCCAGGGGAAGCCAGACCAGGAATTGCCCGACTATGTGTTGCGCAATAATCTTACCGATGTCAAAGATATCAGGGGTTTGGGCGAGATGCCGTTGCCGTCGGTGAATGTGTTGCCCCCGATTCCGGTCCTGGGCAGCAAGGCGTTGGCCATTGGACACCTGAACAGTTTCCCGGATGTGGATGGTGCGATACGTACCGAGCCGCTGGTCGTCAGTTACTACAATCAGTACTATCCTTCGCTGTCACTGATGCTGGCCGCGAAGAGTCTCAACCTCGGGCCGCAGGATATACAGATCAATCTGGGTGAAGGGGTGAAGTTGGGTAACCAGAAGATTGCCACAGACACGGCTTTGCGGATGCATACTTATTTTTATAAAAATAAGGATGGCCGGGCTGCCTTCCCGGTGGATTCTTTCTACGACGTGCTGACCGGTAAGATTCCTGCAGAAAAGTTTCGCGACAAGATCGTGTTGATCGGTGCATCGGCTGCCGGCATCGGCTCGTTGCAAGTGACCCCGATTTCATCCGGTATGGCACCGGTGGTGACGCTGGCACATTCGGTGTCGAGCATCCTGAAAGGGGATTTCTTTGTTACCCCAAGCTGGGCCGAATGGGCGCAGATCGGCGCATTCCTGCTGGTTGCGTTATATCTGGTCGTGCTCTTGCCGCGCCTGAATGCCGCAGTCGGGGCACTGGTTACCGGCACCCTGTTTGCGGCAATACTGGCCACGCATTTTGTTCTGATGACGACCCAGGCAATGTGGCTGCAGCTGATGATGCCGGCTGCGCTGTTGCTGGTTGGCCATTTGTTGCTGACCACCAAGCGATTCCTGATGACCGAGCGAGGCAAGCAGAAATCCGATGCCGATTCTGCCGAGAGTAATCGCATGCTCGGCCTGGCTTTCCAGGGGCAGGGGCAACTGGATATGGCATTTGACAAGTTTCGCAAGGTGCCGCTGGACGATGGCCTGATGGATGTGCTGTATAACCTGGGGCTCGATTTTGAGCGCAAGCGCCAGTTCAACAAGGCGGAATCGGTTTTCAAATACATGGCGGACCATAACCCCAAATTCCGCGATCTGGATGCGCGCATGGCACAGTCCAGAGTGATGTCGGAAACGGTCATGCTCGGAGGTGCATCCGGAAGGAGCAACGCCAGCACGCTGGTGCTGGACAAGGCGGGCGTTTCCAAGCCGATGCTGGGGCGTTACGAGATTGAGAAGGAGCTTGGCAAGGGTGCGATGGGCGTGGTGTATCTTGGCAAGGATCCCAAGATCGGCCGCGTCGTGGCGATCAAGACCATGGCGCTGGCGCAGGAGTTCGAGGCTGACGAACTGGAAGACGTGAAAGCCCGTTTTTTCCGCGAGGCCGAAACGGCGGGTCGCCTGAATCACCCGAACATCGTCACGATGTATGACGCCGGGGAAGAACATGACCTTGCCTATATTGCGATGGAATTTCTCAAAGGGAAGGATCTGGTTCCCTATACCAAGCCGGGTAATTTATTGCCGTTGCCAAAATTGATGAGTATCTTTGCCCGCGTTGCGGATGCGCTGGATTATGCGCACAAGCAGAATGTGGTGCACCGCGACATCAAGCCGGCCAACATCATGTACGATGTTGAAACGGATTCGGCCAAGGTGACCGATTTCGGTATCGCGCGCATCACCGACTCGAGCAAAACCAAAACCGGCATGGTGTTGGGCACGCCCTCTTTCATGTCGCCGGAGCAATTGGCCGGAAAGAAGATCGAAGGCGCGTCCGATTTGTTTTCCTTGGGGGTGAGTTTGTACCAAATGGCTTGTGGTAAGCTTCCGTTCGAAGGGGATTCGATGGCACAGCTGATGTTCCGGATAGCCAATGAACCGCATACCGATATCTTGAGTGTCAGGCCGGATTTGCCGGAATGTCTGGTTGCGATCATCAACCGGACATTGGCCAAACAAGTTGACGAACGCTATGCCAACGGCGCCGAAGTGGCAGACGCCTTGCGCAAATGCGCTGTACTTGCAGAAAACACACAGTAAGGTAAGCCGCAGTGTAGTGGCGGCACTTTCGTGGCAGGAATGTAGAGGAAGATATGAATATTGCAGAAGCGTTGGAAATGGTCAGCCAGACCCACCCTGGCATGGTCCGTTCGCATAACGAGGATAGTGTGGCTTGCGAACCTGCCTGCGGGTTGGCGGTGCTTGCCGACGGTATGGGGGGGTACAATGCTGGCGAGGTCGCGAGCGGTATTGCTGTTTCTGTGGTCGTGACAGAAGTCAGCCACCGTTTACTGAACGCAAGTCCGGTCGACAAGGGAGACAGGGGCGGCGAGGAATTGGGCGTGTCGCTGTTGCGCGACAATATTCAGAAGGCCAATGCCTCTATTTTTTATGCCGCGCAAAGTCAGCCACAGTATGCAGGGATGGGAACGACGGTCGTCTCCGGGCTTTTTTATGACAACCGGGTGGTGGTTGGTCACGTGGGTGATTCGCGCATGTATCGCTTGCGTGGTGAGGTTTTTGAAACAATCACCCGCGATCATTCTTTGCTTCAGGAGCAGATCGATAGCGGGATGATCAGCCTTGAAGACGCGCGTATGTCCAAGAACAAAAACCTGGTGACGCGCGCGGTGGGGATAGACGCAGACGTTGATTCCGAACTGCATGTGCATGAAGTTCTTGTTGGTGATATTTACCTGCTGTGTTCGGACGGATTGAACGATATGGTGGAGGATGAGGATATCAAGTCTTCACTCTACGCATTGCAGAATAATTTGCCGCTTGCGGCAAGCCAGTTGATACAAATGGCGAACGATAATGGCGGCCGTGATAATGTCTCGGTGATACTGGTCAAGATTAAGGGTAAATTTTCCCAGCCGCGTAGTTGGTTGGCTAAGTTGTTCGGTTGGTTTGAAAAATAATTAGTTCGAGGGTTACGACTATGGCTGCAAAATTGATACTCAGCATGGACGGGGAGATCATCAAGGAATATCCCCTTGGTAAAGAGCGCGTGACTATCGGGCGCAAGACACATAATGATATTACCATCGACAACCTGGCGGTGAGCGGTGAGCATGCGGCGATCGTCACCATCCTGCATGATTCCTTCCTTGAAGATCTGGATAGTACCAACGGGCTGGAAGTGAACGGCAAGCCGACCAAGAAGCATTTCCTTCAGAACAATGATGTGGTTGGCATAGGAAAATACAAGCTGAAATACATCAATGATCAAATCACCCAGACCACGCCTGAAGAATTCGAAAGAACCATGGTGTTGCGTGCACCATTGAAACAGCCCGCGCAGGCAACAGGCGGAAGCAAACCGGACAATTCTCCGGTTTTGGCGAATATGCAGACTGGCGGCAAACCGGTGCATAACGAGGTGATAGAGAGGACGGGAAAATTCGAAGTGCACAAGCCGGTTTCCCCGGCTGCCACATCTTCAAAACCGGCCCAGCCGAGTGTATCTGCGGCCACGCCAAGTGGCGTTTCGAACCAGGTTGCTGTGGTGCAAGTTTTGACCGGACCGAATGCGGGAAAAGAACTCGAGTTGGTAAAGAACCTCACTACATTAGGCAAGCCGGGGATGCAGGTGGCCGTGCTGACACGCCGTCCGCATGGCTACTTCATTACGCATGTTGAAGGGGAGAATTTCCCGTTGGTGAATGGCCGGGCGTTGAACAATCAGGCACATCAGTTGAACGAGCATGATGTGATTGAACTGGCCGGGGTCAAGATGGAATTCTATTTCAAGAGATAGTTGTGGTGAATATGGCATTGATGACAGCAAGTGCAAAGCGGCAGTCTTGTTTCAACAGCGCTGCTGCTTTGGTGAATGAATCGCGTGCAGGCATACAGCAATCTGCTTTTTGCCGGAAACCTTTCTTTTTTTGTAGAGCACAGTGAGAAGAAATGCAGTTTTGATCGGGATTGGACTGCTGCTGGTCTTGTTTTTTGTCGGTAGCGCAGCCCGTTTTTATAGGCTGGATTTTGTCGAACAACTGTCTTCCATCATTTACGATTATCGATTGCGCTTGACCATGCCGCGCACCCAGGATGATCGTATTGTCATTATCGATATAGACGAAAAAAGCCTGAAAGAAGAAGGCCGCTGGCCGTGGGGGCGCGATCGGCTGGCTTTGTTGATGGACAAACTGTTCGATAAATATCAAATTGCAGTATTGGGCTTTGACGTCGTTTTTGCCGAGAAAGATGAGAGTTCCGGACTCAAGGTTTTGCAGAGACTGGGGCAAAACCAGCTCAAGGGCGATATGTCGTTTCAAACGACGTTAAGCCTGATCCAGCCGCAACTCGAATACGATAACCTGTTTGCCAGCAGGATCAAAAATCACAAGGTGGTGTTGGGGTATTATTTTACCAATCAGTCAGACAAGCATATTTCCGGGATGCTGCCCGAGCCGACATTTCCGCCGGGCTCGTTCAAAGGACATCCTGTTGAATTTACCAGCTGGAACGGCTATGGAGCCAATCTTCCGCAGTTGCAACAAGCCGCTGCCAGCGCGGGACACTTCAATCCTTTGATAGACTTCGATGGCCGGGTGCGCCGGGTGCCAATGCTTGTGGAATACGGCGGAGCATATTATGAGTCATTGTCACTTGCGATGGTTCGCACCCTGCTTGGACAAACCAAATTGTTGCCCGGATATGCAGATGTCAAGTCAGGCGGGTATGCCGGTCTGGAATGGCTGGATCTGGAAGCGGCAGGAGGCACTTTAAAGATACCGGTCGATAGTGATGTGGCGACTTTTGTACCATATCGCGGTGTGGGGACAAGTTATAGCTACATTTCGATAACCGATGTGCTGCACGACCGTGTGGACCCGGCACAACTGAAGGGCAAGATAATTCTGGTGGGCACGACTGCCCCGGGGTTGATGGATATGCGCTCCACACCGGTGGCGGAGGTCTACCCCGGAGTTGAGGTTCACGCCAATATGATTTCCGGTATTCTCGACCAGAATTTGAAAGAGCGTCCAGTTTATATGTTGGGTGCGGAGGTGGTTTGGTTGCTGCTGGTCGGTATCGCGTTGAGTTTTTTATTGCCATTATTCACCCCGGCCAAAGCGATTCTCGCTTCGGTTTTTACACTCATTGCGACGACGGGTTTAAGCCTGGTTGCCTGGCAGTACGGTAATGTGTTGATGCCGGTGGCGAACAGTCTGGTGATGATTGCCCTGTTATTTGCTTTGAATATGTCTTATGGTTACTTCGTCGAGTCGCGAACAAAACGGCAGATCACCGGACTGTTCGGCCAGTATGTGCCGAGCGAACTGGTCGAGGAAATGGCGAAACACCCTGAAAGTGTTTCCATGGAAGGCGAAAGCCGTGAAATGACCGTATTGTTTTCGGACGTGCGCGGTTTTACCACCATTTCGGAGGGGTTGGATCCCAAGGAACTGTCGCTGTTGATGAATGAGTTCTTGACGCCTTTGTCGCGTGTCGTTTACAAATACCGCGGCACCATAGACAAGTATATGGGCGACTGCATCATGGCATTCTGGGGAGCGCCGCTGCCGGACAGCAACCATGCCCGCAACGCAATTATGGCGGGGATTGAAATGCAGGCGACGTTGCAGGCACTGCAGCCGCATTTCAAGGAACGTGGATGGCCGGAAATCCGCGTTGGTGTGGGGATCAATACCGGCCGTGTCAGCGTGGGCAACATGGGTTCTGAAGTGCGGGTTGCCTATACGGTGATGGGTGATGAAGTGAATCTTGCTTCGCGCCTGGAAGGAATCACCAAGCAATACGGCGTGGGTATCATCGTCGGTGAGAATACCCGGAACCTTGTGCATGATTTTCTGTATCGCGAACTTGACCACGTTCGGGTAAAAGGTAAAGATAAGCCGGTGGCGATCTATGAACCTATAGCGTTGATCAGCGATGCCGGCAAAGCACTCCAGGATGAGATCAAGTTGTTCCATGAAGTGCGCCGGTTGTATCGCAAGCAGGATTGGGATCAGGCAGAATTGCAGCTGATGAATCTGCAGCGTATTTCGCCGGACACCTCCTTGTATGAAATTTATGCGAAGCGGGTTGTTGCCTACCGTAAGAATCCACCCGAGCCGGATTGGGATGGCGTATTCGAATTTAAGACCAAGTAAACATATAATCTCCGGGAACACAGACTAATGAAACTAAGAGTATTGGGATGTAGCGGCGGGATCGGTGGCAATCTGCGCACCACTTCATTCCTGCTCGATCATGATGTGTTGATCGATGCCGGCACCGGGGTGGGTGAGCTCAGCCTGACGGAACTGGCGTTGATCGATCATGTTTTCGTCACCCATTCCCATCTGGACCATATTGCCAGTATCCCGTTCATGGTTGATAGCGCCGGTTTCATGCGTGACCGCCCATTGACTGTTTACGCCAGCGTGGAAACGCTGGACATAATCAAGCAGCATGTTTTCAACGGGAAGATATGGCCGGATTTTAGTGAGATTCCCAGTGCGCAACACCCTTACCTGTGTTACCGGGCGATGCGTTTGGGCGAGACGATTTCATTGAACGGACGAAAAATAACCTCTGTTCCGGCGAATCATGTTGTGCCTGCGGTTGGTTACCATCTGGACAGCGGGACAGCGAGTCTGGTATTCAGCGGTGATACCACAACGAATGATGCGTTGTGGGATACGGTCAACAAAATTGAAAATTTGCGTTACCTTATCATTGAGACGGCATTTTCAAATAGTGAAAAGGAGCTGGCGATCATTTCCAAGCACTTGTGCCCGAGTATGCTCGCAGCAGAGCTGGAGAAACTCAAACGCGAAGCGGAGGTGTTTATTACCCATCTCAAGCCCGGTGAACTTGAGTTGACGATGCGCGAGATTGAGGAATCTGTGCGCTTGCACACCCCAAAGATGTTGTTGAACAATCAGGAATTCGAACTTTAGGGCTGAGATGAGTTGCAATCTACATCCGATTTCGGGGGTCATATCTGCTGCCAAAGCCGGCACAGCAGTATTGCGGGGATACAACAGGGGGTGACATGGGTACGGTGATGACTTCGAAAAGCACAGATAAAAATGTCGGTGATATGACCCTCAGGCTCGAGTTCACCAAGAACCTCAATCAGGTCAACAACAAGATCCATGCCACCGGTAATGTGGATGAGATCATGCTGGAGGTCAGCAAGGATATCTGCACGTTGTTTAACGCAGACCGTTTGACCATCTATGTCGTGGGTGAAGACAATATCTCCCTTGTTTCCAAGGTCAAGACCGGACTCAATTCGTTCAAGGACCTGAAGTTGCCGATCGCCGAGCAGAGCCTGGCCGGTTATTCGGCAATGCATAAAAAGCTGCTTAACATCACGGATGTTTACGATGAAAAAGAGCTGACACAGTACAGTGCGCATCTGCGGTTTTTGCAGGAGGTCGACAAGCGTACCGGTTATCGCACCAAACAAATGCTGGTTACCCCGATTCTCGATGCGGCCAGCGGCGATCTGGTCGGTGTCATCCAGGTCATCAATAACAAGGCCGGGGTTACTTTTTCGACGATGATAGAGGAAGGTGTGCAGGAGCTTGCACAGACGATGGCAGTTGCATTGCGTCAACATCAGCGGCAGCAAAACAACTCCGCCAAGACCAAGTACGACTACCTGGTTGCCGATGCTGTGCTTTCTGCGGCGGAATTTGAATTGGCGACACGCACCGCAAGGCGCAAGGGCATCGATATCGAGGAAGTGCTGCTGAATGAATTTCAAGTCAGCACCGCAGCTTTGGGCAAAGCGCTGTCCACCTTTTTTGGCGTCCCCTACCAACCTTATCGTGCCGACCGAATCAAACCGGCTGAGTTGTTGAAGAACCTGCGGCGCGAATACGTGGAAAGCAGCCATTGGATTCCGATCGAGGAAACCCAGGAGGGGCTGATGATTTTGACCACCGACCCGGAACGTATCCAGGCATCGCGGGTGGTCAACAACATTTTCCCCAAAAGTCGCCTGAATTATCAGGTTTGCACACAAAAAGAATTTGAGCAAACGCTCGATCTGTTCTATGGCGGGGGTGCCGCAGGGGATGGCGGCAGTACCTTTGCGGCCGACGAATCGTCCATGGATGATTTGTTGAATATCATGGGTGGGGAAGAGGAAGAAATCAGCGGCATCACCCAGGAAGATGTCAGCGCCGCCGCGGATAACGAACTGGTCAAACTGGTCAACAAGGTCATCGTGGACGCTTACCGGATGGGCGCTTCGGATATCCATATCGAACCGGGACCCGGGAAAGCCAAAACGGTGATCCGGGTGCGCAAGGATGGATCATTGATGAACTACATCGAAGTGCCCTCCACCTATCGCAATGCGCTGGTGACCCGCATCAAGATCATGTGCGACCTGGATATTTCCGAGAAGCGCAAACCGCAGGATGGCAAGATCAAATTCAAAAAATTCGGTCCGTTGGATATCGAATTGCGTGTGGCGACCATACCTTCGCAGGGCGGTGTGGAAGATGTGGTGATGCGTATTCTCGCCTCCGGCGAACCCTTGCCGCTCGAGAAAATGGGCTTTTCGGTACGCAATAACGAACTGATCAAAGAAACGGTCAGCAAACCCTACGGCTTGTTTTTCGTGTGTGGTCCGACCGGTTCCGGTAAAACCACCACGCTGCATTCCATTCTCAAATACATCAACAGACCCGATACCAAGATATGGACCGTCGAAGATCCGGTTGAAATCACCCAGAAAGGCCTGCGCCAGGTGCAGATCAACAAGAAGGCCGGACTGGATTTCCCCACCATCATGCGCGCATTTTTGCGTGCCGATCCGGACGTGATCATGGTTGGTGAGATGCGCGACAAGGAAACGGTGTCCATCGGTATCGAAGCTTCGCTGACCGGTCACCTGGTGTTTGCCACCCTGCATACCAACAGCGCGCCCGAATCGATCAATCGCCTGCTGGATATGGGCATGGACCCGTTCAATTTTGCGGATGCTTTACTGGGAATATTGGCGCAGCGTTTGGGCAAGCGCCTGTGCGGCGATTGCAAGAAACCGCATACCGCGAGCGCGGATGAGCTCAAATCGATGCTGACTGAATACAGCAGCGAATTGTTGCATACCGCAATCTGGAAAAAGGATCCGGCTACGGCTACCAAGGCGCTGTATGCCGAATGGGTCAAGCTGTTCGCTGATGAAAAAGGGCAATTCACGCTTTATACGCCGGTCGGCTGTGATAAATGCTCGGGTACCGGTTATCGCGGACGGGTAGGTTTGCATGAATTGCTGATCGGTACCGACCTGCTCAAGAAGGCCATCCAGGAACATGCCCGGGTCGCCGAACTTTTGGCCATCGCGCTGGAAGAGGGGATGCACACACTAAAGCAGGACGGCATGGAGAAGGTGCTCCAGGGCATTACCGACATGCATCAGGTACGTGCGGTCTGCATCAAGTAAGAGAAAATCATGACAACATCCGACAACCTGCTGCATCGCCTCAAGGATCTGAATGAGATCGGTATCGCGCTGTCCCAGCAACGCGATCTCAATGGTTTGCTGGAAACCATATTGATTGCCGCGATGCGCATTACGCATGCCGATGCCGGTACGCTCTATCTGCACGAGCAGCAACAGCGGGAGATGCGTTTTGAGATACTGCGCAACAATACGCTGGATATTGCGATGGGCGGAACCAGCGGCGAACCGATCAGTTTTGATCCCATCAAGCTTTATGACGATGCCGGTATTTCCAATCATGCCATGGTGGTGAGCCACTCTGCACTCAGCGGCGAAACGGTGAATATTCCCGATGCCTATATGGCGGAGGGATACGATTTTTCCGGTACCAAGAAATTCGATACCAAGACCGGGTATCGTTCGCAGTCGTTCTTGACCGTGCCGATGCGCAACCACGAATATGAGGTTATCGGGGTATTGCAATTGATCAATGCGCTGGATCAGGAGAGCGGCAAGATCATCGCGTTCTCAAGGGATGATCAGCAATTGCTCGAATCGCTGGCATCCCAGGCGGCCATCGCATTGACGAATCGTCACCTGATCAATCAACTGGAAGAGTTGTTCGAAGCCTTCATTAAACTCATCAATACCGCGATCGACGACAAGTCGCCCTATACCGGCGGTCACTGCGCGCGCGTGCCGGCACTCACCATGATGCTGGCTGAAGCGGCCAATCGCGCCACCAATGGGCCACTCAAGGATTTTGTGTTGACCGACAAGGACAGACGCGAACTCAAGATCGCCGGCTTGCTGCATGACTGCGGAAAGATCACCACGCCGGTGCACGTGGTGGATAAAGCGACCAAGCTGCATACCCTTTTTGACAGGATCAATCTGCTGGATACCCGTTTCGAAGTACTCAAGCGCGATGCTGAAATTGCCATGCTGCGCGAAGTTGCAACGGCCGGGGCGGACACAAAGCGCATTGAAGCATCGCGTCAATCCTGTGCAGCCAGAATCTCACAGCTTGACCGGGATCGCGAGTTTCTGCGGCACTGCAATGTCGGTAGTGAAGCGATGTCTGCCGAGGAACAGCAGCGGGTGCAGCAGATTGCCGGCTATCAGTGGACAGACATTGACGGGAAAGTGGGTAATTTTCTCAGTGAAGATGAGATCGAGAATCTCACCATACGCGCCGGCACATTGACGGCGGCCGAGCGCCAGATCATCAATCACCATATCGATGTCACGATCAAGATGTTGGAATCCCTCCCTTGGCCCAATCATCTCAAGAACGTCCCCGAATATGCAGGCGGGCATCACGAACGTATGGATGGCAAGGGTTATCCACGCGGTCTGACACGCGACCAGATGTCGGTGCAAGCCAGAGTCATGGGCATCGCCGATATCTTCGAGGCGCTCACCGCCAAGGACAGACCCTACAAGAAAGGGAAATCCCTCACCGAATCACTGACCATACTCGGCAAGTTCAAGCTGGGTGGTCATATCGACCCCGACTTGTTCGACGTTTTCATGCGGGAGAAGGTCTATCTCGACTATGCCAAGAGATTTTTGGCACCCGAGCAGATAGACGATGTGGACCTCGGCAAGATCCCCGGTGTGAACCAGCAGGTATAAAGCTTGTTCTGAAACTGCCAAAAATCGTCAGTCGGGTGACGAATACCGATATAACAAACTTGCTGCGGGTTTGGCAATATATAAATATATCTTTAAATAACATATTGTTGCGATATTGGCATGGCTATTGCTGACATACAGGGCAACACACCATGTCGTGTGTTAACCGGAGGCGGATCTGGCAGTAGTTTGCCGGATCGGGTCGAAAGGTTATACGAAGCTTACTCAAGGAGATGCAAACATGAAAAAGATACAACAAGGCTTTACCCTGATCGAACTGATGATCGTGGTTGCGATTATCGGTATTCTGGCTGCCGTGGCGATCCCTGCCTACGGTGACTACACTGCCCGTGCACAGGCCGCGGAAGCCTTTACGCTGATGGACGGCGTGAAGACACCGTTGACCGAGCTGTATACCAGCAACGCTGACTTCGCGATTGCCAATGCAACGCAAGGTGCACAAACGAACGGCGTTACCGCCATCGTTTCAGGCAAATACGTTGGCAGTCTGTTTGTCCCAACTGGTTCTACTGCTGTTCAGGCGGACTTCAGGACTGCCGGTATCAGCAGCAGGTTGCTGACCGTTCCACCGAGCGCCACTCCGTTGAGCGTGCATATGTACTACAACTCGGTGACCGGTGCATGGTCTTGCAACAACGGTGCTTCAACAGCTGCTGAACAGATCAGCGCTGCGGGAAGCACAGTTGTTGCAACTGCAGGTACAAACGGGATACCGGCAGCAGTATTGCCCAAGTCCTGCGGTTAATCTAGTTGCATCCACTACCCCTCGGGGTAGTGCCGCAAATAAAAGCCCCTCGCAAGAGGGGCTTTTTTTATTTTGTTGGTGCTTGTGGGTCGGGCAGATTGATCGGGCACCGTTGGATTGAGCAGGTCAGGGTTTACCTCTCGCATCCAACAGTTCGCGCAGTTCGCGCAGGTCGCTCTCGATGGCAGATAACTGGTAAAAACTGGCACCGGCCTGTCTCGCCAACTCGAGTTGTTCGATCGCCGCCTTCAGGTTGCCCTGCCATGCATAGCTGTAGGCCTGCGCCTGATGCTGTTCCACGACCTTGCCCTGCATCGCGTAGGCCCTGACCTGCAAATCATATAAACGGGTGTCGCTGGGGTGACGGGTGAGTTGTTCGTTGAGCAATTTAACGGCAGTCTCCGGCTGGTTGTTTTGCAGTAGCAGATTGCTGTAGTCATAGATCAGGGCACGATGTTGCGGAAAGTTCTGTACCGCAGTGCGGTAAAACGCCAGCGCCTCGACAGGGCCCTTTGTGGCAAGCAGCACTTGTCCTTCCAGGGTTGCGATCATCGGATCGTTCTGTACCGCGGGGTTTGACTGTACCTGTTCGCGCAACAGCGATAGTTCCTGGCTGGCCCGCTCGGTCTGATTGTCCTGCAACAGTGCCCGAATCAGTCCATAGCGCTGCGCGATCGGATTGCCAAAATTTTGTGTGCCCAGCGCGTCACTGAAATAGGCGATCGCTTCGGGCACGGTCTTTTGTGAGGCGATGAGCTTGGTGCGCACCAGTTGAAAATCCAGACTGTCCGGGATCAGCCGGTAAGGCTGGTCATGGATGCGATTCTCGATCTCCGCGATACGGTCGCTGGTGATCGGGTGGGTGCGCATATAGTTCGGCGCATTGCCGTCCAGCAGACGCGTGGCCTTTTGCAAACGCTGCAGGAATTCAGGCATGGCTTGGGTGTTGAAACCGGATCTTTGCAATAGTTGCAAGCCGATGCGATCCGCTTCCTCTTCATAAGAGCGGGTGAAATTCAGCTGCTGCTGGATGTTGCCTGCCTGCACGCTGGCGATGGCCGCTTGTGACGCTTGCGGGCTGGTGCGTGCGGCCAGTATCGCAACGGCGATGGCCGCCATCGAAATCAGGCCGCTGCCGCGTTCCGCCGCGATCATGCGCGCCAGATGGTGTTGGGTGACGTGGGATATTTCATGGGCCAATACTGAAGCCAACTCTGATTCGCTTTGGGTGATGAGTATCAGCCCCGCATTGACGCCGATGAAGCCGCCCGGCAAGGCGAATGCATTGACGCTGAAATCGTTGACCGCAAAAAATTCAAAATCAAGCGAA
This sequence comes from Burkholderiales bacterium, assembly GCA_038329705.1. GTDB lineage: Bacteria > Pseudomonadota > Gammaproteobacteria > Burkholderiales > Gallionellaceae > Gallionella. The sequence continues at coordinate 50,190 of JBBQNH010000010.1, forward strand.
GGTTCGGGGCTGTTTTCGGCCAGCTTGTCGCCGAGCTTGTTCAAATAGTCATTGATCTCTGCATCGTCCAGATATTGCTTGCTGGCAATGATCTGCATCATGCTCT